>NZ_WHJI01000006.1:0-240157 GCF_011682155.1 Massilia sp. CCM 8734 | reverse complement strand
CGTAACTCTGATGGCGCCGGTCGGGCAAAGCTGCGGCCAAGCGCTTGGTCAGGCCGATCTGAAGGTCAACGCCGCGCAGCAGGACCGGACCGAGATCAGACGACAAACCGCCACCGGCGAAATCGGCACGGACGCTGTGGGCTGGAATCGATGCAAAACGTAGCTGCTCTGAGGTAGAATTCATGCCGGGCAAGGTGCGTTCGTGTTGAAATTGTGTTTTAGGGATAACTCACATTTTATCAATCACTTACGGCATTCTTGCCCTTTTTTATGCAAAATTCAGGCTAGGGCGCGGCCAGACGCGGAGCTAGCTTGATGCCGCACCGTTGCCGAATACCGCCTCCAGGCCAGGGGCGTCGAGGCTGCGCTCGAACCATTGTTCGAGTTGCGCAAGGCTAGCCTGGCCGATGCGCTGTTCCACCGGCTCCGGCAAGTTGCCGAAGCGCTTGCGCAACAGCTGCGTCAGCACGCCACGCAGGGTACTGAGTTGTCCTTCTGTTTTGCCTTCTGTCAGACCTTCTGTCCTGCCCTTGGCCCAGCCTTCAGCCTGCCCTTTTTCGTTTCCCTTCTGAAAGCCGATGTTTGCGAATTCCTCGGCCCAGGTTGCATATTTACGTCCCATGTCGGTGACCTCCTCTGCACTGTCTAACGTGAACGACGCTGGCTCGCCGCGCCGCTTCGCCAGGCATTCAATCCATACCTCCACCGAGCGCATCAAGCTCGCTTGCGGCGCATCGTTGAACCAGGTGACGAGCGCGGGCAAGATCGTGTTTCTGACCTCGGAAGCGCTCGAAAGTTCCATCCGAAATAGCAGCGCCAGCAGGGTGACATTGGCTTCCAGCGCCGCCATGTCCAGGCGCTGCTGGTCGATCAGGACGTAGCGCTGGGATGGCTGGAACGGCGCCAGTTCGGTGGACGCGTCCATGAGCAGCGTGGCCAGGTCGGTGCTGGCGCTCCAATGCGGCACGCCGTTGTAGAACACCAGCGGCAGCACCGGCGGCAAGTGCAAAGACGGCGGCAATTGATGCCGCTTGACCAGGTTCTGGCACAGCAAACCCACAATAGTTCTGCATGCGCAGCGCCATCCAGCGGTCCACGCCGGACTGGAATTCGAGCAGGATGTACACGTACAGGAATTGCTCTCCGATCCGCACGCGCCAGACTATATCGTTCTGGCGCCCCGCCAGACGCTCGCTCACATACACCGGATCGACCGGTTCGAAGGAGGACAGCGCGACATCGTCAAACAGCTTGAACGGCGTGAAGTTCGTGACCAGCTCGCGCACCAATTCCGGATGGGCGAACAGCGAACGGTAAGCGAGGGCGTGATGAGCGGGCATGAGGCATTCTAGCCAGCGAACCCGCTGAACCTTTGCGCTGCGTCAGTCGTGCGCGGCGCTTCCTTTGGTCAGCGTTAGGCCGACGCCGCTTTGTCGCCGAAGACGGCATCCAGACCAGACGCGTCCAGGCTGCGCTGGCACCACTGTTCGAGGTCCGCCTGGTTGGCTGCGGCGATGCGTTGCGCCGCCGTTTCCGGCAGGTCGCCGAAACGCTTGCGCAACAGATGCGTGAGCACGCCGCGCAGGGCGCTTAGTTGCCCTTCGGTCCTGCCCTTGGCCCAGCCTTCAGCCTGCCCTTTTTCGTTTCCCTTCTGAAAGCCGATGTCTTCGAATTCCTCGGCCCAGGTTGCATATTTACGTCCCATATCGGCTATCTCCTCCGTACTGTCAAATGTGAACGATGCCGGTTCGCCGCGCCAACTCGCCAGGTTCTCGATCCACGCTCCGACCGAGCGCATCAGGCTGGCCTGGGGCGCGTCCTGGAACCAGGTTGCCAGCGCCGGCAAGACCTTGTTTCTGACCTCGGAAGCGCTTGAAAGTTCCATCCGAAACAGGAGCGCCAGCAGGGTGGCATTGGCTTCCAGCGCCTCGGCATCCAGGCGCTGCTGGTCGATCAGGACGTAACGCTGGGATGGCTGGAACGGCAGCAGCTCGGTGGGCGCGTCCATGAGCAGCGTGGCCAGGTCCGTGCTGGCGCTCCAATGCGGCACGCCGTTGTAAAGTACCAGCGGCAGCACCGGCGGCAGCTGCAACGACGGCGGCAATTGATGCCGCTTGACCAGGCTCTGGCACAGTAAACCAACATAGTTCTGCATGCGCAGCGCCATCCAGCGGTCCACGCCGGACTGGAATTCGAGCAGGATATACACGTACAGGAATTGCTCTCCGATCCGCACGCGCCAGACGATATCGTTCTGGCGCCCCGCCAGACGCTCGCTCACATACACCGGATCGACCGGTTCGAAGGAGGACAGCGCGACATCGTCAAACAGCTTGAACGGCGTGAAGTTCGTGACCAGCTCGCGCACCAATTCCGGATGGGCGAACAGCGAACGGTAAGCGAGGTCGTGATGAGCGGGCATGAGGCATTCTAGCCAGCGAACCCGCTGAACCTTTGCGCTGCATCAGTCGTGCGCGGCGTTTCCTTTAGTCAGCGTTAGGCCGACGTCGCTCTGTCGCCGAAGACGGCATCCAGACCCGGCGCGTCCAGGCTGCGCTGGCACCACTGTTCGAGGTCCGCCTGGGTGGCTGCGGCGATGCGTTGCGCCGCTGCTTCCGGCAGGTCGCCGAAACGCTTGCGCAACAGATGCGTGAGCACGCCGCGCAGTGCGCTTAGTTGCCCTTCGGTCCAGCCTTCTGCCTTGCCTTCTGCCCGTCCTTCGATCTTGCCTTCCGCCTTGCCTTTTTCGCTTCCTTTCTGAAAGCCGATGTCTTCGAATTCCTCGGCCCAGGTTGCATATTTACGTCCCATATCGGCTATCTCCTCCGTACTGTCAAATGTGAACGATGCCGGTTCGCCGCGCCAACTCGCCAGGTTCTCGATCCACGCTCCGACCGAGCGCATCAGGCTGGCCTGGGGCGCGTCCTGGAACCAGGTTGCCAGCGCCGGCAAGACCTTGTTTCTGACCTCGGAAGCGCTTGAAAGTTCCATCCGAAACAGGAGCGCCAGCAGGGTGGCATTGGCTTCCAGCGCCTCGGCATCCAGGCGCTGCTGGTCGATCAGGACGTAACGCTGGGATGGCTGGAACGGCAGCAGCTCGGTGGGCGCGTCCATGAGCAGCGTGGCCAGGTCCGTGCTGGCGCTCCAATGCGGCACGCCGTTGTAGAACACCAGCGGCAGCACCGGCGGCAAGTGCAAAGACGGCGCCAACGCATGCCGCTTGACCAGGTTCTGGCACAGTAAGCCCACATAGTTCTGCATGCGCAGCGCCATCCAGCGGTCCACGCCGGACTGGAATTCGAGCAGGATATACACGTACAGGAATTGCTCGCCGATCTTGACGCGCCAGACGATGTCGTTCTGGCGCGCCGCCAGGCCTTCGCTGACATACGCCGGATCGACCGCTTCGAAGCAGGACAGCGCCACATCGTCAAACAGCTTGAACGGCGTGAAGCTCGTGACCAGCTCGCGCACCAATTCCGGATGGGCGAACAGCGAACGGTAAGCGAGGTCGTGATGAGCGGGCATGAGGCATTCTAGCCAGCGAACCCGCTTAATCTTTGTGCTGCATCATTTGTGCGCGAGGCGAACCGCGCGCGCGGAAATCGTCATTCACGCGGACGACGGTCGGCGCGGGCAGCGGCGCTTGCCTGTCCCAGGCGCAGCGCTGTATTTGTGCCGCAACATTGCTCCGCCATCAAAATGGCATCAATTCGTGCTCAGCAGCACGATTGCCGCCAAAAGCCGGGAACTGGTATGCTTGGCCGAGGGAATCGCAAAGGCCAGCCATGGTAAAGCAGTTATTACTTGTTGCGGGATTGCTGGCCGGCTCGCCTGGCCATGCCGGCTTGCGGGACGCCCCGCCGCAGCTCTTCATCACGACCGAATATGCACCGCCGGCCATCATGGTGGAGGGCGAGCGCGTGGCGGGCTACTCATCCGACAAGATCCACGAGATCATGGCACGTACCGGAATGAGCTATTCGATTGACGTGTTGCCCTGGAAACGCGCGTTTACCTCGGCCGTGCAGCGTCCCAACGGCTGCGTCTACGCCACCACGCGCACGCCCGAGCGTGAGCCATTGTTCAAATGGGTGGGGCCGACCGACGAGGGCGCTTGGGTACTGCTGGGGCGGGCCGACCGCAACTATCAGCTGAGCACCCTGGAAGATGCACGCAGGCTGCGCATCGGTACCTACAATGGCGACGTGCGCGACGACTATCTGCGCGCGCGCGGCTTCAAGGTCGATCCGGCCCCGAACGACATGCTCAACCCGCAAAAACTGTTGATGAACCGGATCGACCTGTGGGCGACCGGCCTGCGTCCCGGCGGCGGCGTGCTCGAACAAAACGGCTTCGCGGGGAAGATCGTTCCTGTGCTGGTGTTTAACCAGGTCAAGGCTTATCTTGCCTGCAACCGCGCCGTGCCGGACGCCATCATCGACAAGATGAATGCCGCGCTCGACGCCATGAACCGCGACGGCACCTCGCGCCGGATCGAGCGCAAGTACGACAACTGGGCGCCGCGCAAGGCGAGCGAGGCAGAGGCCGGGCAAGCCGGGCCGGTGCGCTGAACTACCTGTCAGGCCGGATCGGCGCGCTTGAGCGCAATCGTCCTGCGCGCCGGTGCCGCGGCGCGGGCGCGCAGTTGCCCGCAGCCGCCATCGACATCTTGCCCGGCCGAATCGCGCAGCTTGGTCAGCACCCCGCGCCGATGCAAGCTGGCCGCAATCGCGCGCGCACTCTCCCAACTGGGCCGCTTGAACGCCAGGTCCGGGATGGTGTTGTACGGGATCATGTTCAGCACCGCGTACTTGCCTTTTAACAGGCGTACGATGCCGTCGATCTCGTCGTCCCCATCATTGACGCCTTCGAGCAAGGTCCACTGATACTGCACCGGATAACCGGTCAGGCGCGCATACGTTTCCCCCGCCTCGACCAGTTGTTCGGGCGTGATGCGCGGCGCGCGCGGCAGCAACTGCTCGCGCAAGGCGGGCTTGGTGGTGTGCAGCGACAAGGCCAGTGCGGGTTTGACCACGCCCTGCGCCAAACGTTCAAACACGCGCGCATCGCCGACCGTCGAAAACACCAGGTTCTTGTGGCCGATATTGCCTTCCGTGCCCAGCAGATCGATGGCCTCAAGCACATTGTCGAGATTGTGGGCCGGCTCGCCCATGCCCATGAACACCACTTTTTTCACCAGGCGCTGGGTGCGCGCCAGCACCACCTGGGCAATGATTTCGCCACTGCTGACCTGGCGGATCAGTCCTTCGCGTCCGGTCATGCAGAACTGGCAGCCGACCGCGCAGCCGACCTGGCTCGACACGCACACCCCGTCGCGCGGCAGCAGCACGCTTTCGACCGCCTGGCCGTCGGCCAGCCCGACCAGAAGGCGGGCCGAGCCATCTTCGCCGGGATGCGAGGAAATCAGGCGCGCCATGCCTTTCAGCTCGGCGTCGAGTGCGGGAAGAAAGGTGCGTACGGCAAGAGGCAGGAAGTCGTTGGGGCGGCGGCGTCCCTGGTCGTAGGGGCGGCCCTGGACCCAGTCGCGCAGCACGCGCTGTTCGTGCAAGGGCAGGGCGCCCAGGGCGCGCAGGCGCTGGCGGATCGTTGTAAGTTGCATCGCGCTATTTTATTGCATAACGCGATGCGGACGGCAGGATGCGACGAAAACGGCGCGGGTCAGCGCGCCGCCGTGCGCCCTTAGTACTGGACGATGCCGGAATGGTTGTTGCTTCCGTTCTGGTTCAGGCTGGCGGTATAGCCATTCCCGGTTTGCGTGATAAACGACACATTGGCCAGGGAATTATTGGCGTTGGTGCCGGTCTGGCTGACCGTTGCCTTGTTGGCGATGCCGTTCTGCGTCACCAGCGACTGGCTGGCATTGGCGTTCTGGGTCAGGGTGGTGAGGTTGTTGCTGCCTTTCTGATTGATGGTGCTGAGATTCTTGCTACCGGCTTGTTCGGTCAGGGCATTGTTTCCCGTGCCGTCCTGGGCAATGGTCGAATTGACGTTGTTGGCGCTCTTTTGAATCGCCTTGACGTTGTTGCCGGTGCCGGCCTGGTTGACCGTCACGGTGGCGTAGTCGGTTTGCGTCTGCGCCACCGTCACCCCGTTGGCCACGCCGTTCTGGGTGACAAACGCGCCCTGGTGGCCGGAATTGAGCTGGTTGACTGCCAGCTTGTTGTCGCTGCCGGTCTGCTTGGCAATGATCTCGAAGTCGATCACGCCCTGCTGGTCGAGGATGGCGCTGTTTTTCTGGCCGTTCTGCGACAAGGTGGCGTTCGCTTGCGTGGCGCTGTCCTGGCGTACCGTGGCACTGTTTTGATTGCCTGTTTGCAGCAGGGTTGCCGTCGTGCGCAGGGCTTTTTCCTGGCGGATGCCGGCATTGTTCTGGTTGCCCTGCTGGGTGATCGCGGCGCTGATATCCTTGTTGACGCCGATCTGGACAATGCCGCCGGTCTTGGCAACGGAGTCGCCCGCCTTGTTGTTGTCGCCCGTTTGCGAAATCGTGGCCTTGATCAAGCCAGTCGAATTTTGCTGCACCGTATAAGCGTTGTTGCCGGTGCTTTTTTGCGCGGTGATGGAATTGAGTTCAGCCTGGGCCGAGGTGGCGGCAAATGCCAGCGTCAGTGCGCTTGCCAGGGCGGATAAATGAAGTTTCATGAAATGCCTCCGTAAATGGACAGGGTCAGGATGGATACGATTCAGCGACCCCGGTAGCTGAATGCTGTCGATGCGCTGTCAGTACTGATTGACGCCGGCGTTATTGGCCGCGCCGGTTTGCACCAGCGCCGCCGCGAAGCCATTGCCGTGCTGGCTGACCCAAGCCGTGTTCGGCGCCGGGCTGTAGACGGCAACGCCGGTCTGGATGATGCGCGCGCTGTTGTCGCTGCCGGTTTGCGACATGCGCGCATCGTTCCAGGCCAGGTTCTGTGACAGCAGGGCGACGTTACGCGCGCCGTTCTGGGTGATCGTGCTGTTGTTGGCGGCGCCGTGCTGGTAAGTGGCGGCGTTGTTGGCCGTCCCGCTTTGCGTGATCGCCAGGGTGGTTTGTTCGGTGGCGATCTGGGTTGCCGTCGCCCGATTGCCGTTGCCGGACTGGTCGATGCCGAGTTGGGTGAATGCGACGAAGTCTTGCAGCACCGTCGCGGCATGGCGTGTACCGCTTTGCGTGACGAGCGCACTGGCGATGCCGGAATTATTCCGTTGGATCATATCGGCACGATGCGCACTGCCGCTTTGCACAGCACGCAGGTAGATATGCCCGACATCGTTTTGTTCCAGCCTGGCGCTATTGTTTGCGCCATTCTGGGTGATTTGCGCATCGCTGTAATAGACGACGTCCTGCACAATCACGCCGCTGTTGGCATTGCCCGACTGGCGCACGGCGGCGCTGGTTTGCGCGTCCGCATGCTGGTGGACGGCGCTCGTGTTCGCGCTGCCGGTCTGCGTGACGGTGACATAGGCGGCGCTGGCCATATTGGCCGCAACGGACAAGGCGATGCTGGCGGCGAGCGCCGGAAAAAGGGTTTTCATGGAGAGACTCCCGGAGAGGAAAGGGGGCGGTGCGGGATGGATTCAGCGCCCCTGATGCTGAATCAGCGTGGCGGTTTTTCCACTGCCCGACTGGCTTAATCGCGCGTTGCCTTCGCGCCCGTATTGCGCGATGCGCGCCGCGTTCAGGCTGCCATGCTGGTCGACATCGGCGCGGTGGCCGACGCCCTCCTGCACGATGCTGGCCTGGTTATCCTGCCCCGCCTGGCCGACACTGGCGTGGTTGCCCTCGCCGCTTTGCAGCAAGTCCAGTGTGTTGGCGCTGCCTTCCTGGCGCAGCGTAGCGCGCTGCGACAAGCCGCGCTGCGCAAGCTTGATCCGCTGGGCGGCCCCGGCCTGGACCCCCTCGAAAACGTGCTGCCGTCCGGCCTGCTCGATGGTGGCGCTATTGCCCGTGCCTTGCTGGCGCAGCGCCAGGGTATGCGCCGGCGGCACCGCGCCGGCCAGCTCGGACGGCGCCAGGTCGCCCGCGCGCGCCAGGCTGGCCGCGCACAGGCTGGCCAGGGCCAGGGCGGCGCGTAGCCGCAGTGTCATCCGCGCTGTCATGGCTGCACTCCCGCGCCGCTGGCGGCCTGTTTCGCCGGCGCAAAAGGCGCGCGTTCGGCGAGGTAACGTTGCAGCACTGGATTGCTCCACTGCGACTCGTCCTGCAGCGCCCAGCTGCCTTCGCGCAGGCCCTCGACGATCAGGTGGGCGACGCCGGCTTCGAGCGCTTCGCTGACGCACAGCTGGGTCGGCTCGTTGCGCGTCATCCCGCCTTCCAGCTCAAGTAAATTTTTCACATTCACGAACTTAAAGACGCTCGGATGGATCTCATAGGAGTAGATCGTTTTTGTGGTCGACACGCTCTGCAAGACTTGCCCACCGCGAATATCGATGCTGCGCAGGTTCACCGTGACCTGGTCGACCCGGTATTGCGTGCTCATGCCAATGCCCAGGAAGCGTGCGCCCGCGCCGCCGGTGCGTACATTGCTTTCGTAGGCAACAATGCCGCCTTCGATCAGCAGCGACGCGGCCAGCAGCGGCGGAATCTGCACCGGCGCCGCGTCGGCCGGTTGCGGCATTTCCAGCGCGCGCACGATCTTGCGTTCGGTAAGCAGGTTTTGCAGGTTCTCGCGCTCGACCGGAATGAACCAGCCCGACTCCTTGAGCGCCTTGACCAGCATCGACGACGCGCCCTGCGTCACGGCGGTGGAGAACGAGCTGTCCGGGGACGGCTTGTACTGTCCGGTCTGGTCGCGGATGCCATACACGGCAACGGCCACCTTGCCTTTTGGGGCGGGCAGGCTCAGCAGGTCGCGCGTGACCGGCGTGGCGGGCGCCAGTTGCGCCCCGGCCGTCACGGCCGATGGCGGATGGCGGAACGTGCAACCGGCCAGCAGGCTCGCTCCGGCCGCGGCGGCGATCGCCCAGCGCCGGGCGTTCATTGCGCCACCTCGAAGGTGGTGGTGGCGCCCGTGGACCTGTCGGTCGTGGTGATGCGCAACATGCCACCGCCGAGGTCGATGACAGTGATGGTGAAGTTCGCGGTGGAAAAAGTTCCCGGCACCAGCTTGCCATCCTGCCCCAGCAGTTTGGAGGTGGCCGCAGAGGCGAGTTGACTTAGCACAGTGCGTTCGAGCGTTTGATTGAACTGTGCGAGCGGCGACTGGTCGAAGATAGAAGAACCGCCCAGACCCGAGCTTTCCTTGTGCTTGCTCGTTGCGGTTGCACCGGCCAGCAGGTTGGCGCCGTTGGCGGGGTAACCGCCAAACGAGGGGTTCACTGGTTGGTACACGAGTTCGGTCGCGCTGGCACTGCTCGCCAGTACGGCGAAGCACAGCGTGGCTGCGCGAAAAATAGGGTGGAATGGCATGGCTGATTTCCTTACATATACTGAGTGGGTGGAGACAGCGTCAGAATTCGTCGGGCGCCAGGTCGGCGTCGTGGGTGCTCTTGCGCTCGGCGTCGGCTTCCAGCACCGCTTGCCAGGTTCGTTCGGCGGCGTCTTCGCTGAGCGATTTGATGGCCGCGCGGGCGGCCGGCAGGCGCGTTTCGAACACGCGGCGCTGGGCGAAGTCGATGCGCACTTCGCTGCCGCGCCGTGCCGACGGGCGTTCGACGATGGCGAGGGTGAAGCGTTCACTGCCTTCTTTTTCGCGCCACGCGGCCATGAAGTACTGGCAGAAATCATGGCCGGCGACGGTGATCGACTGGCTGGTGACGACGCCGCTGTCGGTGTCGGACGCGAGGGCGCGCCTGCCCTGCTCCAGCGTGTCCCTTGCGTCCTGCGGCGCAGCTTGCCCGGCTGTCGCGCCGATCATGCAGCCGAGCGACAGCGCGCACAGGGCGAGTAGGTTGGTGGTCTTGGGCATACGGCCTCGCGGTTTGTTGTTCTTGTGTTGTGGCCAGAAAAATCGGCGACGGCGGTGCTGATGAGATTCGAGTTTATCGAGCGAGACCCCGCTGGCTTTGATGGCTGTCAAAAGTTCAAGGCCGGGATGTCAAGCGCTTCGGCTGGCTAAAAATCAATACTGGCGCGCGGAAATTTGACCGGGACAAGAGCTGTCCCAAAAGAAAATCGCGCCGCCTTGGGGGCGGCGCGATCACGCTGCGGGGAGGAGGGGATGATGCTAAAAACCTAGTGTCCCGAGTTAGAAATTCGTTGAATAAATATGGCGACAAACGCACCGATACTGCGTCACACATGCTCGCCAGGCCTCGGCCTGTCTGCGCTTTGTTCCTTGTCTCGTTACGATTTCCACATTTAATCATCAACGAATTTCTAACTCGGGACACTAGGGTGGGCGGCAGGCCTGTGTTGGCAGGCATCGCCGCGTGTTGGCGATGCCTGCCTTGCAACCCCGTCAGCGCATTGCACGGCGTCGGCGCGCGGCGTACAGGCCGCACAGCGACAGTGTGACCAGCGCGAGCGTGCCCGGTTCCGGCACATCGCCGCGGCCAGGCAGGGCCGCGCCGGCGATCAGGAAGATATCGCCATAGCCGCCCGTGTCGCACGGCCCGACGGGTTTGCCGTCGGCCAGCGTCGGGCCGGACGTTTTGCCGCCGCTGCCGAAGCAACCCATCCATACCTGCACCGACAGCGTATCGTAGCCGGCGCCTTCGAGTCCTTTCAGATCGAGGCTGGGAATGTAGTTGATGAATTCCACGGCATTCGACGCCTGGTTGGTATTGACCAGCTGGCCGCCCGTGGGGCAGTTGCTGCCGTTCGGGGAGGGATACGATACCGTGTCGCTGACCACGCAGATCGTGCCGACCGTCAGCGCAAAGTCGGTCGAGCCTGGCGTGGTCACGCCGCTGCCGCTGAAGGTCTTTGTCGATTGAAACAGCGACGGATCCTTGAAGATATCCAAGAGGTCGAGTTGCTGCGTTTCAAAGTACTTGTTGGCGAGGTTGCCGTCGGTATCGCGCAGCGTCACCAAGGCCCAGATCGGCAGGCTGGCGGTGCTGTTCTGCGGATTATTGAAGTCGAAAGCGATCATCATCTGGTGGTAGTCGCCATCGAAGGTCAGCTTGCTGTTGAGCGTGGACAGGCCCATGTCCCAGCTGAACGCGGTGTCGTTGGCCAGCAAGCCGTTGTTGGCGGGATCGTTCTGGTCGCCCGTGAAGAAGTAATCCTTGTGGCCGCCGTTGATGGTTTTGAAGCCGTTTTCCGACGGCAGCGCCGCGTCGCCGTTGGCCAGCGTGGCGCCGCCGTTCGATGCGACCACGATCGCGTCGTGCAGCGCGCCCTGCGCCGCGCTGAAGGTATAGTCGCCCGTGAAGCCGCCGGCGCCACTGCCGGACAAGTAGTTCAGTACGCCCGTCGAACACGAAACAAAATTGCCGTAGGTTGCGCAGGCGGAGTTGGGCGTGGGGTAGGTGCCGGAGTAGATTGGCAGCGGTCCTGCCAATGCCGCGTTCGACGCGCTGCCGGCCAATCCCAGCAGCGCAAGTGCGACGCAACGACGTGTGATCGAGTTCATTTTGGGCATCCCATGTGATTATTCTTATCGCATAGATGAGCATGGAACGTGCCAGTTTCATAACTCGTTGTTTTGATTCAGATCATGAAAAGTCTTGCCCGGAATATGTAAAGAATTCCGACAAGTAAATAATATTTTCAAATAGTAATTATTGATTGTCGGGTAAGCAGGGGGTGGTGGGCGCAGGGCGGCTGGTGTCGCGCCTCAGTTTCGTGCAATTGACGGCCGGACTGAATGGCATAAGCGACGCGGCCGGCAACCCGGTCTACGGCATGGCCGCCATCGGGCCAGTCGTCAACGGCTTTTATATGGAAGTGATGATCTACGTCGATACGGTGACCCTGCGCAATGAAATCGGGACCAACACGCAGCAGCCGGACAATACCAGCAGTCTGATCTCGATGTCGGACAACCACCCCAACGATGACCACTACCGGGGCGGCATCTGCGAGCTGGATGACGAGGGGCTGGTGGGCAATATGACGATCCACTGGCGTGCCGCCAGCAGTTCCGCCGCCACCGACTCGGTGATGCTGATGGCCTTCCGGGTCAGCAACGGCAACTGGACCGACCTGGCCTCGATGCCGCTCAAGCTGGCCGACGGCAGCTGGGTAGCCTATGCCAACCCGGTGCCGACCCCCGACACCACCGTCACGTATGCCTTCGATTTCATGATCAACAACTGTACGGTGACGTTCTGGTTCGATCCCTTTATAGGCGATCACGACAAGGACAAGCAAGCCCCGGCGCGCGCCTGACGGGACACGCCGGCCTGCGGGCCGGCGTGTGTCGATGGGCGCCGTTGCAGGACGACGGACAACAAAAAACCCGCTCTCCATGACTGGGGCGGGTTGTAGACGCTGTTCAACTTCAACTTGCTGTGTTTTGGTGCCGGGAGCCGGAATCGAACCGGCACGCTGTTTCCAGCGCGGGATTTTGAGTCCCGTGCGTCTACCTATTCCGCCATCCCGGCAACGCGACCCGCATTATGGCCCATTTGTCCGGTTCAGGCAACTATTTCGCATTTGGCGCCCGCCTGGGCGCACCTTGGGCGACAAGGTCACGCCAGGCCGGGGTGGGTTTCGGACCTCGACAAGCCCGCATCGCCCCAGTCTTGGCGGAGGACGGCGTGCGCTAATTTCAGCCGCTGTTGGCGTTGCGTTGTTGGGTACGAAGGTCATCACGCTGATGCCGCCGATCGCATTGAGCATCCCGACGGCTGCCTCCACCTTGTCATCGTCTTGTTCAGACACACGCCGCTGTCGTTGGTTCCGGAACTTGTGAGACCTGATCAGCGGTTCGAAAACGACGACGACTGATAAGCCACGCTGATCGAAACGCCGTTTTCAACAGGCGCCAACCCCCATGCTACATTATGGTTTTTTCAATGTGACCATTTATGAAACAACGCATCGTCGGCTTCGACCTGGCCCGTGCCCTTGCCGTGATCGGCATGGTGATCGTCAATTTCAAAGTCGTCATGCACGCCAGCGCGCCCGACGCGCCATGGTGGCTGGCGATCTTCGACGCGCTCGACGGACGCGCCTCGGCCCTGTTCGTGGTCCTGGCCGGCATCGGCCTGTCGCTGCTGTCGAAGCGGGCGCGCGAGTCCGGCGACGTGGCCGCACTGCGCGCCGTCCGCAGCGGCATCCTGAAACGCGCCGCCTTCCTGTTCGTCGCCGGCCTGCTGTATGTGCAGGTCTGGCCGGCCGACATCCTCCACTACTACGGCGCCTACATGGTCATCGGCGCGCTCGCGCTGTCGTGGCGCAGCGGCGCCGTGCTGGCCGCCGCCGCCGCCATGCTGGCCGGCTTCGTCCTGCTGGCCGCGCTGTTTGACTACGGCGCCGGCTGGAACTGGGATACGCTCGCCTACGCCGGCTTCTGGACGCCAACCGGCTTTCTGCGCAACCTGTTCTTCAACGGCTTTCACCCGGTGTTCCCGTGGGCCGGCTTCCTGTTGCTGGGAATGGCCCTCGGCCGCGTCGACCTGCAATCGCCCAAGGCGCTGCAGCGGGTCTTCATCGGCGGCCTTGCGATGGGCGTCGCGGCTGAATCGGCGATGCTGATCGGCGCCCTGTTTGCCGCGCCGGCCAGCGGCATCTGGCAGCACCTGTGGTCATCCGGCCCGCTGCCGCCGCTGCCGCTGTACTGGATCGCCGCCGCCGGCGACGCCATGGCGGTGCTCGCGGCCTGCGTCTGGATCGGCCAGCGCTGGCCCAACGCGCGGCTGCTCACGCCCCTGGTGCATACCGGCCAGCTCGCGCTCACCCTGTACATCGCCCACGTCGTCGTCGGCATGGGCGTGCTCGAAGCGCTTGGCCTGCTCAATGGCCGCACGCTCGCCTTCGCGATCGACAGTGCGCTGGTCTTTTCGGCCGTCGCGATCCTGTGCGCGCACCTGTGGCGCCGCCGCTTCGCGCTTGGACCGGTGGAGTGGCTGATGCGGCGCTGTACCGGGTAAGCGTGCGCTTACTTCCGCGCTTAGCCGCCGACGGCGCGCAAGGTGGTCTTGCCGGGCATGGCGCCGCGGCCGATGCGATCAGCGTGCAGTATCGGCACAAGCAGCAGTTGTCGGCGCGCGTGCGCACGCTTGCCGGAGGTGTTCGCCGCCGCCTGAACCTGCCAGGCCAGTGGCTTCAGACCCTCGGGCTCAGGGCGCGCGCTGGTACAGGCGGAAGCGCTCGTCGCGGTCGGCGGCGCGCCGGCCTTCCCACAGCAAGCGCCACTCGGCGCCCGGCGGCGGCTTGGCCGATTCGCGCTCGTCGTGCACCTTCACGCTGTCCTGCAGCAGGATCAGGTCGCACTTGCCGGCGCCGATTTGATCGAACGGCAGCTTGCCGTAAAACGCCAGCGACGCGCGCTGCGGCGCACCCACGTTCGAATTGATGCAGCCGGCATCGGGCGGCAGCGAGGCGGCGATCTGGCGCGCCACGACCGCGTAGCTCTTGCTGTAATTGAAGTCGGGCAGGAACAGCGTCATGAGCAGCACCCACAGCAAAATCAGGCCGCCCGAGGACAGTACCACGGCGCGCCACAGCACCGCCGGCTGGCGCGAGATGCGCCAGTGGACCAGCGCGATCCAGCCGATGGTCGCCCCCAGCGCCACCACGAACGCCAGCACCTCGACTTCCGGGCGGAAGCCCGGCAGCAGCTTGAGTGCGTTCTTGGCCAGCTGCGCCGGCCAGCCGGTCAGCTTGGCGATCCAGAACAGCCAGACGATCGCGCCGAGCATGGTCAGCACCATCACCGAGAACCAGTCGATGGCGTTGATGGCGCCGCGCTTCATGGTCGGCAGCCCGAACGCGGCCATGATGGCCAGCGGCGGCAGCAGCTTGAGCAGGTCGCCGTTTTCCGGCAGCGGATCGCACAGGATCAGCAAGGTGAGCGCGCCGACGAAAAACAGCGGCAGCACGATATGCAGCAGGTGGTCCTGGCGGCGCCACGCGTAAATGGCCCAGCCGGCGAATGGCCAGGCCGGCCAGAAGAACCAGATCCCGACCCGGAAGAAGGTCTTGATCGAGATCCAGCTCGGCAGGCCGATCTGGTTCGCGGTCCAGGCCAGCCAGCCGCTCACGGGATTGACGCCGTACGGCTGGATCGACACGGCCGGCAGCACCCACAGCATGGCGATCGCCAGCGCCGTCAGCACCGCCAGAGCGAGGTGGCGCAGGGTCGGGTTCAAGGGCACCGACAAAAAGCGCGTGCACGCGAATAGGGCCAGCAGCAGGGTGATCGGGGTCAGCAGGCCGCGCGTGAGCACCAGCGCGCCCAGCGACAGGCCGATCAGGACGGCATTGCGCACCGTCTGCGCTTCCACATAGCGCACCGCGCGGTACAGGAAATAGGCGACCAGGCCGCCCTGCAGGGTGACGGCCAGGGTTTCGTGGCTGAACATCAGCAGGCCCAGGCAACCGAGATAGATCAGGGCGGCGGTGTCGGCCAGGGTGCGGCCATAGTCGTCCGGTTCGGGCTGGCCGCCGAAGGCCAGGCGCAGCGGCTGCGCATCCTGGCGCCGGCCCAGGTGGAAGGCGGTCCACCAGACCGAGGCCGTGCCGGCCAAAAAGATGCCGATGGTCGACATGCGCGCCGCCATCATGTCGCCCATGAGGCCGCCGAACAGCTTGATGCACAGCGCCCCCAGCCAGAAGGCCAGCGGGCCGTCGTCCGGCACGCGCATGCCGGCGATATTGGGCAGCAGCCAGTCGGCCAAGCCGCCGTGGGCCATGGTCCACATGATGCCGAAACTGCCGGCATCATCTTTCCAGTCGGCACGTCCGATCAGGCCGGGCAAGATGTACAGCAGGCCCAGCGCAAACAAGGCCCAGCGCGGCAGGGCCAGGGTGGCGGCGGCGGAAAGACGGACGGGTTTCATCGATAACGGGGGCATCGGCAATGGGGAAAAGACGTAGTATCAACGAAAAAAAAGCAGCCGGGGGCTGCTTTTTTAGGTATGCACGGCAAAAACTTAGCCGTTTGCAACCGCGGTTTTGGAGCCGACGGCGCCAAATTTCTGACGGAACTTTTCGACGCGACCGGCGGTGTCGACGATTTTGTGCTTGCCGGTGTAGAACGGGTGCGATTCAGCCGAGACCTCGATCTTCACCAGTGGGTATTCTGCGCCCTCGTGGGTGATTTTTTCGCGGGTCTGGATGGTCGAACGGGTAACGAATTTGAAATCGCACGACAGGTCGTGGAAAACAACGTCGCGGTATTCTGGATGGATATCTTTACGCATGGTCTTGCCTCGGTTAGTTTGGTAGCCAAACTGCACTTCGTCGGTCGTCTTGCCTCGTGACCCGATTGCCGCTCACTTGCCAGGGGTTAAATACTGCAACCGGCGATTATACAGCTTTTCACGGGGAGGGGTCAGATCTCGGTTTGAGGGGTCTGACCCCGGTTTTTCTGTTAGGGGTCAGACCCCGGTGGCACCGAAGTCACCGAAATCCCCATCCTGGCGTATTCCCAGCGCAACACCGGGGTCTGACCCCCAAGGGAACAACCGGGGTCAGACCCCGGTATTGCGCTGGGAATACGCTTCATGCGCCGCCGCCGTTGCCAGAAACGAAAAAGGACAGCCGCAGCTGTCCTTTGTTGATGCTACGCGCAGGAATTACCCGCCGCGCCGCATCATGTCGAAGAACTCATTGTTGTTCTTCGTGGCCTTCATCTTGTCGAGAGGGGGAGGGGTCAGACCCCGGTGTTGCGCTGGGAATACGCTTCATGCGCCGCCGCCGTCGCCAGAAACGAAAAAGGACAGCCGCAGCTGTCCTCCCTGTCGATGCTGCGAACGGGAATTACCCGCCGCGCCGCATCATGTCGAAGAACTCATTGTTGTTCTTCGTAGCCTTCATCTTGTCGAGGATGAACTCCATCGCTTCGATCTCGTCCATCGAGTACAGCAACTTGCGCAGGATCCAGATTTTCTGCAACTGGTCGGCCTTGATCAGCAACTCTTCGCGGCGGGTGCCCGATTTGTTCAGGTTAATCGCCGGATACACGCGCTTCTCGGCCAGGCGGCGCTCGAGGTGGACTTCCATGTTGCCGGTGCCCTTGAATTCCTCGTAAATCACGTCATCCATGCGCGAACCGGTTTCGATCAGGGCGGTGGCGATGATGGTCAGCGAGCCGCCTTCTTCGATATTGCGCGCCGCACCGAAGAAACGCTTCGGACGCTGCAGCGCGTTGGCGTCCACACCACCGGTCAAGACCTTGCCCGAGGCAGGGATGAC
The DNA here is from genome assembly GCF_011682155.1 of Massilia sp. CCM 8734. Lineage (NCBI taxonomy): Bacteria > Pseudomonadati > Pseudomonadota > Betaproteobacteria > Burkholderiales > Oxalobacteraceae > Massilia > Massilia sp. CCM 8734. The sequence goes on along the minus strand of NZ_WHJI01000006.1, from coordinate 222,903 downwards.
GGTGTTGTAGGCGCGCGCCAGGCGGGTGATCGAGTCGAGCAGGATGATTACGTCTTTTTTCATTTCGACCAGGCGCTTGGCCTTTTCGAGCACCATCTCGGCCACTTGCACGTGGCGCGTGGCCGGTTCGTCGAAGGTCGAGGCAACCACTTCGCCGCGCACCGAGCGCTGCATCTCGGTCACTTCTTCAGGACGTTCGTCGATCAGGAGCACGATCAGGGTGCAGTCCGGGTGGTTCGCCGTGATCGCATGCGCGATGTGCTGCAAGATCACCGATTTACCCGACTTTGGCGAGGCCACCAGCAAACCGCGCTGGCCCTTGCCGATCGGGGCGATCAGGTCGATGATGCGGCCGGTGATGTTTTCCTGGCCATTCATTTCGCGCTCGAGGCGCAGCGGCTCGTTCGGGTGCAGCGGGGTCAGGTTCTCGAACAGAATGCGATGCTTGCTCGCTTCCGGAGATTCGCCATTGACCTTGTCGACCTTGACCAGCGCGAAATAGCGCTCGCCGTCTTTCGGGGTGCGCACTTCGCCTTCGATCGAGTCGCCGGTATGCAGGTTGAAGCGGCGGATTTGCGACGGCGAGATATAGATATCGTCGGTCGATGCCATGTAGCTGGCGTCCGGCGAGCGCAGGAAGCCGAAGCCGTCCGGCAGCACTTCGAGAGCGCCGTCGCCAAAAATTTGTTCGCCCGATTTCGCGCGCTTCTTGAGAATGGCGAACATCAGTTCTTGTTTGCGCAGGCGGGCTGCGTTGTCGATATCGAGGCCAATCGCCATCTCCAATAGTGCGGAGACGTGCATGGCCTTCAGTTCAGATAAGTGCATGAGTTGAGTCCCGTGACGGGAAGTAAAGGTAGGGGAGGGAACTGCGTGGGTTAATCATCTGGGAAGAAGTCAGTCAAGGCCAACTCGCTTCCCGGCCGGACAAGACGGCAGCGCGGGCGCGCCGACGTCACATTGTACTAACAATCAGATATTGCTGTCGAGGAAAGCGGTCAGCTTGCCTTTGCCGTTGTTGCCGACCATGCGGGCCGCTTCAACACCGTTCTTGAACAGAACCAGGGTTGGAATGCCGCGAATGGCGAATTTGGCGGGAACCTGCTGGTTGGCGTCGACGTCCATCTTGGCAATGACAACCTTGCCATCGTATTCCTGGCTGATTTCTTCGAGGATCGGAGCGATTTGCTTGCACGGACCGCACCATTCAGCCCAGAAGTCGACCAGCACGGGACGGTCCGACTTGAGGACGTCCGCTTCGAAAGATGCATCGCTAATGTATTTAATATTTTCGCTCATGTTTTCCTCTAAATGAGGTAGGGGGTCAATAACGCCTGGAGGATAAGCCGACCCTGCTTCGGGGACCATCGCTATCACCAGCCAGTTCCTTTTTATCTTGCAACACTATGGTGGTGACGGTGTGCACAAATTCAATATAGGGAAGGGCGGCAGAGGGTATCAGGCGGGGATTTAGCCGAAATAATAACCTATTTTCCCGAAACGGGAGAGGGATTGTACAAATTCTCGTGTCCGGGCGCATCCGGGTCCTGCGCCGGCCCCAGCAGCGGGCCCAGCGCGGCCTGCAATTCCAGGGCGCTGATCGGCTTCTTGAAGGCGCCCAGCACGTTCAGTCCGTGCGCCCTGGCCAGCCGTTCGGCCGCCTTGCGCACGCCGCTGTCCATGCCCGAGAGCAGCATCACGCCACCGCCGAAACCGGCCGCAGCGGCCGCCTGCATGAACTCGATGCCATCCATGTCCGGCATCGACAGGTCGCAGATCAACAGGGCCGGGGGATCGAGCGCCAGGCTGGCCAGGGCGCGCCGCGCATCCGATTCGGTGCGCACCTCGAAGGCGGCCACCCCGCCGCCGGCGCCGCCGCCGCTGTTGCCCAGATCGGCCAGCATGTCGGTCAGCAGTTCCAGCATGAAATGATCATCGTCCAGCAGCAGCACGCGGATGCGTGGCGGCGGGGCCTGTGTTACGGGCTCGTCCATGGTTGTCTTTAGCGGCTGTTATTGTCGTTATCGGCAGCGCTGCGTCAATTTTGTAGCGCCTGCGCCACTATTATCATGGAGAATGCCCGCCAACGGCAGCCGTGCGCACGTTTTTTTAGGCGTCGCTGGCAAAAGTGGTGTTCTGCATGATCTGCTCGGTGATGCGCGCCAGCAGCGGCCACAGCTGCGCGACCAGGGCTTTCGCCTCGGCCCGTTCGGTGGCCGGGCTGCCGTGCGCCAGGTTTTCCAGCCGCAGGCACAGCTCGCCCATGCCCATCGCCCCCACGGTGCGCGCCGACGACTTGATGCGGTGCCCCAGTTCGCGCACGCGGGCGATGTCGCCGGCCGCCAGCGCCGCTTCCATCTCCTCGAAGCCGGCCTGGGTGGTCTGCAGGAACTTGAAGGCGAACTTGCGCACCTTGTCCTGGTTATAGCTGAGCAGCTTGGCCAGCACCGTCAGGTCGATCACCTCCGGGTCGCCGGCCACCGTGCGAAAGCCCGGCTGGGCCGGCAGCGCCGGCGCCGGCGCGGCTGCCGGCGCGCGCGCGGGCAGCCAGCGCGCCACCACCTCGCACAGCAGCGCCGGCTGGGTTGGTTTACTGATGAAATCATCCATGCCCGCCTCCATGCAGCGCGCCCGGTCCTCGCTGGTGGCCGTGGCCGTCATGGCCAGCACGCGCAGGCCGGCCAGGCGCGGGTCGAGGCGGATCAGGCGCGTGGCCTGCAAACCGTCCATGACCGGCATCTGCACATCCATCAGCACCACGTCGAAACCGGTCTTGGCCAGCAGGTCGAGCGCTTCCAGGCCATTTTGCGCCAGGCACACCACACAGCCGGCTTCCTCCAGCATTTCGAGGGCGATCTGCTGGTTGAAGGTATTGTCCTCGACCAGCAGGATGCGCGCGCCGCGCAGCAGCGCGTCCTGGCCGGGCGCACGCGCGCCGGCGCTCGCATGCGGCTCCTGGCCGCGGCCCGCGCCGACGGCGGCCGGATCGAGCTTGCCCACGCGCGCGGTGAACCAGAAGCAGCTGCCGCTGCCCGGATGGCTCTCGACGCCGACATCGCCCCCCATCAGCTGCGCCAGCTGCTTGCAGATCGCCAGGCCCAGGCCGGTGCCGCCGTATTCGCGCGTGGTCGAGGTGTCGGCCTGCTGGAACGACTGGAACAGCTTGGCCGTCTGCTCGGGCGTGAGGCCAATGCCGTTGTCGCGCACCTGGAAGCGCAGCAGGCAATCGTCCGCGCGGTCGTCGATATTGTCGATCCGGATCGTGATGCTGCCGCTGTCGGAAAACTTGATCGCATTGTGGGTGTAGTTGATCAGCACCTGGCCCAGGCGCAGCGGATCGCCCTGGAGCGCGGGCGGCAGCGCCGGATCGAGCTCGAACACCAGCGCCAGGTCCTTGGTGGCCGCCTTGGGCGCGACCACGGTCGACAGGGTCTGGATCACATGGTCGAGCGTAAACGCGACCATCTCCACTTCCAGCTTGCCCGCCTCGATCTTGGAAAAATCGAGGATATCGTCGATGATACCCAGCAGGTGCTCGCCGGCGAAGCGGATTTTTTCGATGTAGTCGCGCTGGCGCGGATTGAGGTCGGTCTTGAGCGCCAGATAAGCCATGCCGATCACGCCATTCATCGGCGTGCGGATCTCGTGGCTCATATTGGCCAGGAACTGGCCCTTGGCCATGCTCGCTTCCTCGGCCACCTTCTTGGCCTGGTCCAGCTGCGCGGTGCGCTGCTGCACGCGCTCTTCCAGGTGCTCGTTCAATTCGCGCAGCTGCTGCTCGGTGCCGATGCTGGCGCTGATATCGACCATCATCGTGATCAGGTACTCGCACAGCCCCTGCTCGTTGCACACGGTTTTGCGGATGGTGCGCACATGCAGCTCGCGTTCGAGGCGCGCGTTGTACACCGTCTCCACATCGTCCAACATGACGCCGCCGGCAAAGGCTTCGCGCTCGCGCGCGCTCAGCGTGCCCTGCAAGCCTGGCTGGTCGCCGCCCAACTGCGCCGGCGCCAGCCCGAACTGGGTCTCGCAGGCGCTGTTCATCAAGGTCACGCGGCCCTCGGCATCCTTGATATACAGGCCGATCGGCATCATCTGCAAAATCTCGTGCAGGCGCGCCGCCAGCGCCTTGAGGGCCTGCTCGGCGCGCTGGCGTTCGCTGATGTCGCGCAGCGACACGATGGTCAGCTTATGCCCCTGCGACAGCATCGGCGTGCGGTTCACTTCAGCCGGGAACTGACTGGCGTCGCGCCGCTGCGCCGTGATCACCCGGTTCGGCGCGCCCGGCTCGCGCACGCCGGGCGCGAGCCGCTCGGCCGGCATGCCGACCAGCGCTTGCACCGCATAGCCAAAACTGCTCGCGCACAAATGGTTGGCGTAGCGGATGCGGCCATCGGCGTCGAGGATCAGCATGGCCTCGGGGGAGGCTTCGAGCACGGCGCGCACGCGCGCCTCCTCGGCTTCCTTGCGGTCGCCGATATCGGCCATGGTGCCGGAGACGCGCAGCGCGGGCGTGCCGGCGTCGCGGCCGAGCACGATGCCGCGTCCCAGCATCCACCTCCAGCGGCCATCCTTGCAGCGCATGCGGAACTCGCACGCCAGCACATTGTTGCTTGACGCCGGCGACTTCAGGCAGGCCGACAGGTCGCCCTTCAGGCGCGCCACGTCCTCCGGATGCACATGCAGCAGCCAAGCGTTGAAATCGACCGCGAATTCATCGGCCGCATAGCCCAGCAACTCCTTGAAGCGCGCCGACAAGGCCAGCTCGCCGCTGTGCTGGGTCCACTCCCAGGTGCCGTGGCCCGAGCCATCGAGCGCGAAGCGCAGCAGGTTCTCGCTGCCGGCCAACTGCACGCGCGTGTCGGCCAGCAGGGCGCGTTCGGCGCGCAGCGAGGCCGCCAGGCGGTGCGCGCGCAAGCAGGCCGCGGCGGCCACCAGCAGCAGCGCCAGCAGCGCCAGCGCCGGCAATACGCCGGGAAAGGCCAGGCGCGCATCGGGCCGCGCCTCCTGGTACAGGAAACCATCGAGCGAAAAATCGGCCGGCAGCAGGCCCAGGCCGGCGTAGGCCGAGGCGATGGCGCGCCAGCGCGCCGGATTGCTGTAACCCGGTTCCAGCATGTCGGCCTCGATCAGCGGCACGATCCCGCGCGCCTCGTACAGCAAGTGCTCGCGGCTGAGACGATGCGGATAGCGCGCGCGGATCAGGTCCACCGTCTCGGCCTGGTGCGCCAGCGCGTGCTGCCAGCCGCGCAGGGTGGCCGCGCGCATGGCGGCTGCGCGCGCCGGATGCTCGCGCAGCTCGGCCTCGCTGGTAAACAACAGGTCGCCATAAAAATCGATGCCCGCCGCGCGCGGCGTGAGCGTGGCAAAGCGCGCATGTTCGCGTTCGAGCAGGTAAGGCTGGTCGGTGCTGAAGGCCGACATGGCCGCCACCCGGCCGTTGGCCAGGTCGCCCACGTTGTAGCTGTGGCGCATTTGCGCATAGTTAGCTAGCGGCGGGCCGAACTTCTTCATGAACACCAGCAGCTCCACGCTGTTCGACGAAATCATCACCGTGCCGCTGGCGGGCAGCTGCGGCTGGCCGGCGGCGTCGGCGCGCACCAGCAGCACCGCCGGCGAATGCTGGAACACCGACGCCAGCACCACGACCGGCTTGCCGCGCCCGCGCGCCACCAGCAAATTGGTATTGGCCACGCCGTACTCGGCCGCGCCCGACGTCACCGCCGACACCGCGTCGTCGCCGCGCTCGGCCTCGCGCAAGGTCACCTCCAGCCCCGCCTCGCGGTAAAACCCCTGCTCCTGGGCCGCGTAATAGCCGGCGAACTGGAACTGGTGCTGCCATTTGAGCTGCACCACCACCTTTTCGAGCGCCAGCGCCTCGCTCGCGGCCAGCGCCGCTGCCAACAGCGCGCACGCACGCCAGCGGCGCAGCGCGGCGCGGGGGCGGGTGAACGAGGTCGGAACGGGCATGGCGCGGCCATCGGAAGAGGTTTAGGCTAAGCTCCATAGTAGCCATTTTTTGACGCACAGAATTTACCAACCGGAATCTTCGCCTATCGTGCGGGTAAAAGTGTCGTATTTCTGCCGCGCGGGTGCGATTGTCCCGCTCAGCCGACCTTGCCGGTGAACTGATACAGCTGGCCGGGATGCCACATTGTCACGACCGACGCGACCTGGCCGAGGGCCCTGGTCTGCCGCTTGAGCACCAGACAGCACTGGCGCGGCCCGACCGCCAGCATGCTGGCGATGTCGCGCGGTGCGGGCAGGGCCTCGATGCTGTAGCTGGCGCTCTGCAGGGGCGCGGCCTTCATCAGATGCTCGTTGGGCGTGATGGCCGAAAAATCCTGGGCCAGGTAGGCGGGCGCGCAAGCCGGATTGACCCAGCGGTCCTCGACCTGGATCGGCGCCTCGTTCTCGAAGTGCACGATCACCGAATGGAACAGCGGCTGGCCGGGCGCCAGCTCGAACTGGCGCGCCAGCAGCTCGCTGGCGCGGCCCTTTTCGAGCAGGTGCAGGCTGCTGCGGTGCGCGTGGCCGCGCGCGCGGATCTCGTCGGCGATGCTGTTGATCTCGACCAGCGTGGCCTGGTATTTTTGCGGAGCGACAAAGGTGCCGGACCCCTGGCGGCGGGTGAGCACCTGTTCCGCGGTCAGTTCGCGCACGGCGCGGTTGACGGTCATGCGCGAGACCCCGAACTGGCGCACCAGGGCTTGCTCGGACGGCACCACATCGCCCTCCTTCCAGCGGCCGGCGGCGATCTCGCCGAGCAGATAATCCTTGATGCGCTGGAAAATCGGCGTCGTATCTTGCGCAATCTGCTGTTCCAAACTACTCTCCGAAGGCCGGCTCAAAAACCGATTTTAGCACCGTGGCCGCGCGTCCGGATTCAAAAGCAAGCACCGGGATGACAGCCCGGGCCGCGTCGCCTACGATGGGTGCCTGCGAACTCGATCGCGAACCACAGCGGGAGCACAGCCATGAAACCAGCAATGAACACAATCGTTACCGACCATACCGCCGGCGCAAGCGACGACAACGACGACGCGCGCTGGGCCGCCGTGCAGCGGCGCGACGCCGGCGCCGACGGCCGCTTTTACTACTCGGTGCGCACCACCGGCGTGTACTGCCGGCCCTCGTGCGGGGCGCGCGCCGCCCTGCGCGCCAACGTCGCCTTCCACGCCAGCGGCGACGCCGCCGAGCGGGCCGGCTTTCGTCCCTGCCTGCGCTGCAAACCCGACCAGCCGCCGCTGGCCGAGCGCCACGCGCAGATGGTGGCGCACGCCTGCCGCCTGATCGACGCCAGCGACGCCGAGCCGGACCTCGACAGCCTGGCCGGCGCCTGCGGCATGAGCCGTTTTCATTTTCACCGCATCTTCAAGCAGCACACCGGCATCACCCCCAAGGCATATGCGGCCGCGCGCCGCGCCGGCAGGGTCGATCTTGGGCTGGCCGGCGCCGCCAGCGTCACCGAAGCCATCTACGCGGCTGGCTACAACTCCAGCGCGCGCTTTTACGCCAGCGCCCCCGCGCGCCTCGGCATGACCCCCACCGCCTGGCGCGCCGGCGGCAGCGGGGCCGTGATCCGCTTCGCCATCGGCGCCTGCTCGCTCGGCGCGATCCTGGTCGCGGCCACCGACAAAGGCATCTGCGCCATCCTGATCGGCGACGACCCCGACCTGCTCGCGCGCGACCTGCAAGACCGCTTCCCCGCCGCCGACCTGCGCGGCGCCGACGCTGGTTTTGAGGCGACAGTGGCGCGCGTGGTCGGCCTGGTCGAAGCGCCCGGCGTGGGGCTCGACCTGCCGCTCGACGTGCGCGGCACCGCCTTCCAGCAGCGCGTATGGCAAGCCCTGCGCGAGATCCCGGCCGGGCAGACCGTCAGCTACGCCGAACTGGCCGCGCGCATCGGCATGCCGACCGGCGCTCGCGCCATTGCCGGGGCCTGCGCCGCCAATCCGGTGGCCGTCGCCATCCCCTGTCACCGGGTGGTGCGCACGGACGGCGCGCTGTCCGGCTACCGCTGGGGTGTCGAGCGCAAGCGCATCCTGCTCGATCGCGAGAGCGAAGGCGGGGGTGGGGCGTGAATCCCGGCGTGGCTGCGCTCGACTGGGGCCAGGTCGGCATCGACCTCGATGCGCACGGCTGCGCGGTCGTCAAGGGCATGCTCGACGCCGCGACTTGCCGCGCCTATGCCGGCGCGTACGACGACCAGGCGCGCTACCGCAGCCGGGTGGTGATGGAGCGGCACGGCTTCGGGCGCGGCGAGTACCGCTACTTTGCGTATCCGCTGCCCGAAGGCCTTGCCGCGCTGCGCGCAGCGCTGTATGGACCGCTGGCGCGCATTGCCAACGGCTGGCATGAAGCGATGGGGACCGGCGCGCGCTTTCCGGCGCGGCATGCCGAGTTTCTGGCGCGCTGCCACGCGGCCGGGCAGGAGCGGCCCACGCCGCTGATCCTGCGCTACGGCGAGGGTGACTACAACTGCCTGCACCAGGATCTGTACGGCGCACACGTGTTTCCCTTGCAAGTGGCGGTGTTACTGTCGCGGCCGGGGGAAGACTTCACGGGAGGCGAATTCGTGCTGACCGAACAGCGTCCGCGAATGCAATCGCGGGTCGAGGTCGTGGGGCTGGGGCAGGGAGACGCCGTGATTTTTCCGGTGAACCAGAGGCCGGTGAACGGCACGCGCGGCGTGTACCGCGTCGCCATGCGCCACGGCGTCAGCCGCCTGCGCTCCGGGCAACGCCACACGCTCGGCATCATCTTCCACGACGCCGAATAGTCCTACAACCGGGGTCAGAGCTTTAATTGGTAATTGTTGCGCCTGTTCCATATTATTCCTACGGTCGTGATCAAAATTCTTATAACCGGGGTCAGAGCATTTATTGGAAATGATTGTCCGCAGACTAGTCCTGACGCGGTCCTCTTCGCCTTGGCATTACATCGTTTTCGCTGGCAATCGCCATCTGATCAATGAACTCCTCGCTTCCAAAAACAGCGTTCTGATGAGTCGCATGGCGTAGCTGCTCGACCATTTCCCAAGGCATTTCTTCCTCGAACAGTGCGCGATACCTGAGTTCGCGTTCGAACCGCTCGGCTCCGAGGGCATCATAGAGAATGTGTGGTTCGATAATATTGTTTCTTTCCCCGTACGCGTTCGCTTGATAACTCGACCACCGGTAGTCCAGCGGGTGAGTCGCCATGCCAGCCCGCACTGGGTTCAGTTCGATGTAGCGTTGACATACAAACAAATATTGAGCGTCCTGGACCAGGCATGACCGATATCGTCCCTCCCACAGCGTCCCGGTGCGGCTACGACGCCGATTGACATACGGAACGTAGCGCTCCCCCAGCGCCTTCATCATGATGGCGGGTGATGAGCATGACTGCGGAGATACCAGTAAATGCACATGGTTGGTCATCAGTACATATGCATGCACACGACATCCTGCCTGCTGCGCGGAAAGACGGAGCATGTCGAGATACACAAGATAGTCCGCTTCAGTAAAAAAGCAGGGCAGGCGATTATTGCCTCGTTGAATGATGTGAAGCGGGATGTCGGGGACGGTCAAGCGGGGTCGGCGCGGCATAAGGCACTCATGAAAGAAGGTTGGGCATAAACGGGCTCAATCAGCGTATCGCTTGAGGCGGCTCGACTATGGTGTTGCATCAATTGGGTGCGACTTTATTGCTAGTTAAAGCTCTGACCCCGGTGGAAACAAGTTCATGCAATCGAGAATTTAGTTGCTAATAAAAGCTCTGACCCCGGTGGGAGAGCGGTCGAGCAACAAGTTGACGACCAGGCAAAGCGCGCTACACTTTGGTCTTGCCCACCGAATGGAGAAATGATGCGCCCGATCCCTTTGCAGTGCTGCCTCGCCATCCTCGCCGCCCTCGCGGCGCTCGCGCCGGCGCAGGCGGACACCGTCCTCGATAACGCCAACGGTTATACCCTCAACAGCCGCAATGAGCTGCTGCGCTTCACTTCCCTGGCGTTCGACGACAAGGGCCGCATCCTGGCCGTCGGCAGCGCCGCCCACACCCGCGCCAAGGCGCCCAAGGCGCGTCATATCGACCTGCAGGGAAAAACCGTCCTCCCCGGCCTGATCGACGCCCACGGCCATGTATTCGGCCTCGGCGAGATGCTCACCCAGCTCGACCTGGCCGGCAGCGCCACCCTGGCCGACGCCCTCACCGCGGCCACCGAGTACGCCCGCGCCAATCCCTCGCACGCCTGGCTGCGCGGACGCGGCTGGAACCAGGAAATCTGGAAGCTGGGCCGCTTCCCCACCGCCGCCGAACTCGATGGCGCCGTCGCCGACCGCCCCATCTGGCTCGAACGGGTCGACGGCCACGCCGGCTGGGCCAATACGCGCGCCCTGCAACTGGCCGGCGTCACCAAAGACACGCCCGACCCGGCCGGCGGCAAGATCGTGCGCGACGTCGACGGCAATGCCACCGGTGTGCTGATCGACGCCGCCCAGGACCTGGTCGCCAAGGTCCTGCCCAAGCAGTCCGACGCCCAGGCCCGGGTGGTCCTCGAGCGCGCCCTCAAGCAGATTGCGCAAATGGGCCTGACCAGCGTGCACGATGCGGGCATCAACGTCAGCCAGGATGCGCTCTACCGCAGCTACGCCGACCAGGGCAAGCTCACCGCCCGCGTGTACGGCATGATCGGCGACGCCGGCGCCGACTTCGACCAGCTCTCGGCCAAAGGCCCGCTCACGACCTACGCCAACGACCTGTATGCGCTGCGCGCGGTCAAGCTGTATTCGGACGGCGCCCTGGGCAGCCGCGGCGCCGCCCTGATCGCCCCCTACAGCGACGAGCCCAAGTCGCACGGCCTGCTGTTCCGCCAGGACGCCGATATCTACGCAATGATGGACAAGGCCATGCGGCGCGGCTACCAGGTCAACGTGCACGCCATCGGCGACGCCGGCAACCGCCAGATCCTGGACGGCTACCAGCAGCTGATCCCACGCTACAAAGGCAAGGGCGGCGCCGCCCTGCGCCACCGCATCGAGCACGCGCAGGTCGTCGCCGCAGCCGATATCGCGCGCTTCAAGACCATCGGCATCGTGCCGTCGATGCAGCCGACCCACGCCACCTCCGACATGAACATGGCCGAACAGCGCGTCGGCCCCGAACGCATCAAGGGCGCCTACGCCTGGCGCACCTTCCTCAAGCAAGGCTCGCGCATCGCCTGCGGTTCGGACTTCCCGGTCGAGTCGTCCAACCCGTTTTTCGGCATCCACGCGGCCGTCACGCGCCAGGATGCGGCAGGCCAGCCGGCCGCCGGCTGGTACCCCAACGAGGCCATGACGCTCAAGGAAGCGCTGCGCTGCTTTACGCTCGATGCGGCATACGCCGGCCACCAGGAACAATCCACCGGCTCGCTGGAAAAGGGCAAGTGGGCCGATTTCATCGTTGTCGACCAGGACCTGTTCACCATGCCGGCAGCCGATATCCACAAGGTCGGCGTGCTGCAAACCTGGGTCGCGGGCCGCCAGGTGTTCAAGAAAGAGTAAGCCTGGAAGGGGGCGTTCGCAAGGGCGCATAAATGATTTGACTTGGTTGTATATACAACTTAGACTTTGAAGCTGTACGGCTCGCGTGGCGCTTGCGCACGCGCCTGCCCCTAAACTCTTGAAGGAGATGCCATGACCACCGATCCGACCAGTTTCGATGATGATCCCCGCTTCGACGCCAGCCGCACGATCCGCGCCCCGCGCGGCACCGAACGCTCTTGCAAAAGCTGGCTGACGGAGGCGGCCTACCGCATGATCCAGAATAATCTGGATGCGGAGGTGGCGGAAAATCCCAGGCACCTGGTGGTCTACGGCGGCATCGGCCGCGCGGCCCGCAACTGGGCCTGCTACGACCAGATCCTCGCGTCCCTGCGCGAACTGGAAGACGACCAGACCTTGCTGATCCAGTCCGGCAAACCGGTCGGTGTGTTCCAGACCCACCCCGACGCGCCGCGCGTGCTGATCGCGAACTCGAACCTGGTGCCCAAGTGGGCCAACTGGGAGCACTTCAATGAACTCGACCGCAAGGGCCTGTTCATGTACGGGCAGATGACCGCCGGCAGCTGGATCTATATCGGCACCCAGGGCATCGTGCAGGGCACGTACGAAACGTTCGCCGAGGCAGGCCGCCAGCATTTCGGCGGCGACTGGGGCGGACGCTGGATTCTCACTGCGGGCCTGGGCGGCATGGGCGGCGCGCAGCCGCTGGCGGCCACCTTCGCCGGCGCGGTCTCGCTCAATATCGAGTGCCAGCAAAGCAGCATCGACTTCCGCCTGCGCACCCGCTACCTCGACAAGCAGGCCACCGATATCGACCACGCCATGTCGCTGATCGCCCAGCACACGGCGGCGCGCGAAGCGGTGTCGATCGGCTTGCTGGGCAACGCGGCCGATGTGCTGCCGGAGCTGGTGCGGCGCGCCAAAGCGGGCGGCCTGGTGCCCGACATGGTGACCGACCAGACCTCGGCGCATGACCTGATCAACGGTTACCTGCCGCGCGGCTGGACGGTTGAACAGTGGAAGGCCGCCCAGAAGGACCCGGCGCAGCACGCGCGCCTGACCGCCGACGCGCAAGCGTCATGCGCGGTGCACGTGCAAGCGATCCTCGACTTCCACGCCATGGGCGTGAAGGCGGTCGATTACGGTAACAACATCCGCCAGGTGGCCAAGGACCAGGGCGTGGCGAATGCCTTCGACTTCCCCGGTTTCGTGCCGGCCTACATCCGCCCGCAGTTCTGCGAAGGACGCGGTCCGTTCCGCTGGGTGGCGCTGTCGGGCGACCCGGAAGATATCTACAAGACCGATGCCAAGATCAAGGAGCTGTTCCCGGAGCAGAAACAGGTGCACCACTGGCTCGACATGGCGCGCGAGCGCATCGCCTTCCAGGGCCTGCCGGCGCGCATCTGCTGGCTGGGCCTGGGCGAACGCCACATCGCCGGCCTGGCCTTCAATGAAATGGTGCGCACGGGCGAGCTGAAAGCGCCCATCGTCATCGGTCGCGACCACCTCGATACCGGCTCGGTCGCCAGCCCGAATCGCGAAACGGAAGCCATGCGCGACGGCACCGACGCCGTCTCCGACTGGCCGCTCCTGAACGCGCTGCTCAATACCGCCGGCGGCGCCACCTGGGTCTCGCTGCATCACGGCGGCGGGGTCGGCATGGGCTACTCGCAGCATTCGGGCGTGGTCATCGTGGCCGACGGCACCGACGCCGCCGCCAGGCGGCTGGCGCGGGTGCTGGTCAACGACAGCGGCTCGGGCGTCATGCGCCACGCCGACGCCGGCTACGAGACGGCGGTGGCCTGCGCCAAGCGCAATGGCCTGAACCTGCCGATGCTTCCGTAACGGGCAACATTCCGACCCACGCATATCTGACCAGAGCAAACATGAACACGACTTCGAACAAAGGCTGGACCCTCACTCCCGGCGCCATGAGCATGGCCGACCTGCGCGCCGTCTGGGCCGCACCGGGCGCGCTGACGCTGGCGCCATCGGCTTACCCGGCCATCTTGGCCTCGGCCGCGGCGGTCGACGCCATCGTCGCCAAAGGCGACGCCGCCTACGGCATCAACACCGGTTTCGGCATCCTGGCCAAGACCCGCATTCCCGACGAAAAGCTGGAAGAACTGCAGCGCAACCTGATCCTGTCGCACTCGGTCGGCACCGGCGCGCTGCTGTCGGACGCGGTGGTGCGCCTGATCGTGCTGATGAAAATCGGCAGCCTGGCGCGCGGCTTTTCGGGCGTGCGCCCGCTCATCATCGACACCCTGATCGCGCTGTACAACGCCGGCATCATTCCCGCCATTCCGGCCAAGGGCTCGGTCGGCGCCTCGGGCGACCTGGCGCCGCTGGCGCACATGACGCTCGCCATGCTGGGCGTGGGCCAGGTGCGCGTCAACGGCCAGTTGATGGAAGCGGCCCACGCCCTCAAGGCGGCTGGCATCGCGCCGGTGGTGCTCGGCCCCAAGGAAGGCCTGGCGCTGATCAACGGCACCCAGGTCTCGACCGCGCTGGCGCTGCATGGCTTGTTCATGACCGAGCGCTTGCTGGAAGCGGCCATGGTGGCCGGTTCGCTGTCGCTGGACGCGGCCAAGGGGAGCGACGCGCCGTTCGACGCGCGCGTGCACGAAGTGCGCGGCCAGCCGGGTCAGATCGCGGCCGCCGCCATCTATCGCCAGCTGGTGGCGTCGAGCGCGATCCGCGCTTCGCACCTGGTCGGCGACGAGCGCGTGCAGGACCCGTACAGCCTGCGCTGCCAGCCGCAGGTCATGGGCGCGATCATGGACCTGATCGCCAACGTCTCGCGCACCCTCTTGATCGAGGCGAATGCCGTGACCGACAATCCGCTCATTTTCGCCGACACGGGCGAGATCATCTCGGGCGGCAATTTCCACGCCGAGCCGGTCGCCTTTGCGGCCGACACGCTGGCGCTGGCGATCGCCGAAATCGGCGGCCTGGCCGAGCGCCGCATCGCGCTCCTGATCGACGCCACTTTATCGGGCCTTCCGCCATTCCTGGTGCGCGAGCCGGGCGTCAATTCGGGCTTCATGATCGCCCACGTCACCGCCGCCGCGCTGGCGTCGGAAAACAAGTCGCTGGCGCATCCGGCCAGCGTCGACAGCCTGCCCACTTCGGCCAACCAGGAAGACCACGTCAGCATGGCGACGTTCGCGGCGCGCCGCCTGGACGAGATGGCGCACAATACGGCGGTGATTGTCGCCATCGAGCTTCTGGCGGCGGCGCAGGGGATCGATTTCCATCGGCCGCTCACCTCCTCGCCGCACCTGGAGCACGTGCACCAGCAATTGCGCCGGAAGGTGCCGTTTTTCGATGCCGACCGTTTCTTCGCGCCCGATATCGAGGCGGCGCGCCAGATGGTGCTGGACGGCGAGTTGAGTGTGTCCTGCAAGCCGCTGTTCGCGGGGCTGTACACTTGACTTGGTAATCAGGCCAACCAAGCAGGCCAACATGCAAAAAAAGTAAAGGTGGGCGATCATGGATTTTGACTTCAAGGCGGGCAGTATTCCTTTGCTGGTGTCGATGCCGCACGTGGGCACCGATATCCCGGACGACATCGCCGCGCGCCTGTCGCCCGACGCGCTGGCCCGTCCCGACACCGACTGGCACCTGGCCCGCTTGTATGGCTTCCTGGGAGAGATGGGCGCTTCGACCCTGGCGGCGCGCTGGTCGCGCTACGTGATCGACCTCAATCGCCCGCCCGAAGACACCAATCTGTATCCGGGGCTCGATACGACCGGGCTTTGTCCGGTCGATACCTTCGCCAACACGGCGCTGTACCAGGATGGCCGCGAGCCCGACGAGCA
Source organism: Massilia sp. CCM 8734 (assembly GCF_011682155.1). Taxonomy (NCBI): domain Bacteria; kingdom Pseudomonadati; phylum Pseudomonadota; class Betaproteobacteria; order Burkholderiales; family Oxalobacteraceae; genus Massilia; species Massilia sp. CCM 8734. Next base: position 207,551 of record NZ_WHJI01000006.1, on the reverse strand, counting down.
CGACGTGCGCGGACGGCTGGTGCGCTACTGGCAGCCATATCACCGCCAGCTGCGCGGCGAAATCGACCGCCTGCTGGCGCTGCACGGCAAGGTGGTGCTGTGGGATGCGCATTCGATCGCATCAAGGGTGCCGCGCTTTTTCCAGGGCCGCCTGCCGGACCTCAATTTCGGCAGCGCCCAGGGCACTTCCTGCGCGCCGGGACTCGAACATGCCGTGCTCAAGGTGGCGCAGGCGCAGGAGCGTTTTTCGGTCGCCGTCAATGGCCGCTTCAAGGGCGGCTACATCACGCGCCACTACGGCCAGCCCGACGTCAACGTGCACGCGATCCAGCTGGAGATGTGCCAGGTGCTGTACATGGATGAAAGCGCGCCGTTCGCCTACCGGCCGGAGGTCGCGGCCGAGGTCCAGCCGCTGCTGCGCAAGCTGACCGACGCGGCCGTGGGCTGGGTACGCGCATGAGTGGGGCGATGAGCGAGCCGTCCGCCCTGTTCGCGCGCCACGCCTTGCTGGCGCACGGATGGGAGAGCAATGTCCTGCTCGAATGGGATGCGGGCGGCACCTTGTTGACGGTCGCGCCGGGCGCCGTGCACGCCGGTCAGCCGCTGGCCGACATCGTCTTGCCCGGCATGGTCAACCTGCATTCGCACGCCTTCCAGCGCGCCCTCGGCGGCCTGACCGAAACCGCCGGGGACGGGCCGGACAGTTTCTGGACCTGGCGCCAGCTGATGTACCGCTTCGCGCATAACATCACGCCCGAGCATATCGAGGCCATCGCCGCGCAGCTGTTTTCGGAATGCCTGCGTCATGGTTACACTTCGGTGTGTGAATTTCATTACGTGCAGCGCGACCAGGCCGGGGCGCTGTACGCGCGCCCGGCGCAAACGGCCGAACGCGTGGTCGCCGCCGCGCACATGACCGGCATCGGCGTGACCATGCTGCCGGTCCTGTACAGCTACGCCGGCTTCGGCGACAAGCCGCTCGCGCCCGAGCAGCAGCGCTTTCGCAGCGATACCGCCGACGTGCTGCGCATCGTCGAGGCGCTCGAACCTTTGCGCGGCAGGCAGGTCGAAGTTGGCGTGGCGCCGCATTCGCTGCGCGCCGCGTCGCTGGGCCAGATCGGCGAGCTGCTGGCGGCGCTGCCGGCGGGCCGTCCGCTGCACATCCACATCGCCGAGCAGCAGGGCGAAGTCGAACAATGCCTGGCGGCGACCGGCCAGCGCCCCGTGCGCTATTTGATGGATAACGTCGCGCTGGATGCACGCTGGTGCCTGGTGCACGCCACCCACCTGGACGATGGCGAAGTCGCGGCGCTGGCCGCCAGCGGCGCGGTGGCCGGCCTGTGCCCGACCACCGAGGCCAACCTGGGCGACGGCCTGTTCCCGCTCGCGCCCTTCCTGGCCGCCGGCGGGCGCATCGGCATCGGCAGCGACAGCCACGTGTCGCAGTCGCCGGTGGAAGAGTTGCGCTGGCTCGAATACGGCCAGCGCCTGCTGCACCAGAAGCGCAACGTGGCGGCTTCGCCAGCGCAGCGCCGCGTGGGCGACTTTTTGTGGCAAAGTGCCTTGCAGGGCGGCGCGCTGGCCAGCGGACGCCCGGTGGGCGTGCTGGCGGCGGGCAAACGGGCCGACCTGCTGGTGCTCGACAGCGAGCATCCGAATCTGGCCGGTATCGGCGCGGACGATGTGCTGGGTAGTTTTATCTTCTGCGGGAACGACAATCTGGTCAGGGATGTGATGGTGGGCGGCCGCTGGGTCGTGCGCCATCGCGAGCACATTGCGCAAACGGCGATTGCGCAGCGCTACAAACAGACCATCGCCCAACTGCGCAAGCTACGACCATGACGATCCTGATTCCCTACGCCAGCCTGGTGGCGTCCCCGTGGAAAAACGGCGGCGGCAGCACCACCGAAATCGCGCTCTCGCCGCTGCACGCGGGACTCGACTCTTTCGATTGGCGCATCAGCCTGGCCACCATCGCCAGCAGCGGGCCGTTCTCGGTCTTCGAGGGCATCGACCGCACCCTGGCGCTGGTCGACGGCCCGGGCGTGACGCTCGATATCGAGGGCGACGGCCGCTTTGTGCTCAGCGACGACGAGCCGGTGCTCGAATTTGCCGGTGAAGCGCAGGTCGTCGCCACCGTCGGCGCGCAGCCGACCACGGACTTTAACGTCATGACGCGTCGCTCGCGCTGCTCCCACCAGCTGGGCAAGCGCAGCCTGTCGGGCATGTCCGGCTTTGCCACGCGCGCCGACCTGACGATCCTGTTCCTGGCCGAAGGCGACAGCCTGGAGGTGAGCAGCGACGATGAACGGTTCGGCATGGTGCGCTACGATGCGGTGCTGTTCGATGGCGACGCCACCTGGACGCTGGAAGCGGGCCAGGCGACGATCTTCATCGTCGATATCTACTTTCACCAGGACTAGCCGATGTTCGTCTACGACACGCTGTTTACCAATGTGCACCTGGCCACCATGGAGCAGGGTTATGGCGAATTGCGCGACAGCGCGGTCGCGGTGCATGAAGGCCGCATCGCCTGGCTCGGGCCGCGCGCCAAAGCGCCGCCGGCGAGAACCGTGCACGATGGCGGCGGCTGCTGGCTCACGCCCGGCCTGGTCGACTGCCACACCCACATCGTCCACGCCGGCAACCGCAGCGACGAATTCGAGGCACGCCTGAACGGCGCCACCTATGAAGACATCGCCAACGCCGGCGGCGGCATCATGTCCACCGTGCGCGCCACCCGCGCCGCGTCCGAAGACGAGCTGCTGCGCCAGAGCCTCCCGCGCGTGGCCAGCCTGCTGGCCGAAGGCGTGACCACGCTCGAAATCAAGTCCGGCTACGGCCTGACGTTGGACGACGAGGCCAAGATGCTGCGCGCGGCGCGCCGCGTGGCGCAAATGCTGCCGGTGGCCGTGTCGGCCACCTTCCTGGGCGCGCACGCGCTGCCGCCGGAATTTGCCGGCCGCGCCGACGACTATGTGGACGAGATCTGCCAGCGCATGCTGCCGCAACTGGCGGCCCTTGGCCTGGCCGACGCGGTCGACGCCTTTTGCGAGCGGATCGGCTTTACCAATGCCCAGACCGAGCGCATTTTCGAGGCCGCGCGGCGCCACGGCATGCCGGTCAAGCTGCATGCGGAGCAGTTGTCGGACCAGGGCGGGGCCGAGCTGGTGGCGCGCTTCGGCGGACTGTCGGCCGATCACCTGGAACATCTGAGCCTGGCCGGCATCGACGCCATGGCGGCGGCCGGCACGGTGGCGGTGCTGCTGCCGGGGGCGTACTACTTCCTGCGCGATACCGTGCAGCCGCCGGTGGCCGCCCTGCGCGCAGCGGGCGTACCGATGGCGGTGGCCACCGACTGCAATCCCGGCACCTCGCCGCTGACGTCGATCCTGCTGGCGATGAATATGGCCTGCACCCTGTGGCGCCTGACGCCGCAGGAGGCGCTGGCCGGCGCCACCATCCACGCCGCGCGCGCGCTCGGTATGGCGGCCGAGATCGGCTCGCTGGCGGTGGGCAAGCGCGCCGATTTCGCGCTGTGGGACATCGCGCGCCCGGCCGACCTGTCGTACGCGATGGGCTTGAACCCCTGCCGCGCTGTCGTCAATGCGGGCGTGCTGCGCAAACCGGTGGTAAGCTTGCCCGATTAATTTGTCGGGAGAGTGCCGTGCGCACCTTTTTTGCCACGGCCTTGCGCTGGCTATCTGTCTTTACGCTGCTCCTCGGGGGCGCCGCCACGGCGGCCGGCGGCGACACCCTGCGCGTCGGTTCCAAGCGCTTCACCGAGTCGTACATCCTGGGCGAAGTGCTGACCCAGGCCGCCGCGACCCAAGGCAAGGCCGAACACCGCCAGGGCCTGGGCAATACCGCCATCGTGCTGGCCGCGCTGCAGGCCGGCAGCATCGACGTGTATCCCGAATATCGGGGCACGATCGAGCTCGAAATCCTCAAGAACACCAGCGCCGGTTCGCTCGAGCAGATGCGCGCCGCCTTGAAACCCATGGGCCTGGGCGTGGCCGTGCCGCTCGGCTTTAACAATACCTACGCGCTGGCCATGCGCGCCGACAGCAAGGATGTGGCGAGCCTGTCGGACCTGGCGCGCCAGCCGGGGCTCGGGCTCGGCCTGTCGCACGAATTCATCGGCCGCGCCGACGGCTGGCCGGGCCTCAGGCAGCGCTACGGCCTGCCGCACACGCCGCGCGGGCTCGATCACGGCATCGCCTACGAGGCCCTGGCGCAGCGCCAGGTCGACCTGATCGACATCTATTCGACCGACGCCAAGATCCGGCAATACGGCCTGCGCGTGCTCAAGGACGACCTGGGGTATTTTCCGCGCTACGACGCCATGCTGTTGTACCGGCTCGACGCGCCGCAGCGCTTTCCCGGGCAGTGGGGGGCCATCGCCAAACTGGAAGGGCGCATCACGGCCGAGCAGATGATCGCCATGAACGCGCAAGTCGAACTGGAAGGCAAGACCTTTGCCGCCGTCGCCAAGAACTGGCTGGCCCCGGCCAGTGCTGCGCACGGTCCCGCGCGCGCGGGACTGATGAACAAGATGTTCGACGCCGGCCTGTGGACCCTGACGCGCCAGCACGTGCTGCTGGTGCTGGCGTCGGTGATCCTGGCCTGCCTGGTCGGCATTCCGCTCGGGATCGTGGCCGCTTTCGCGCCACGGCTGCGGCAAACGGTGCTGGCGCTGGCCGGCATGCTGCAGACGGTGCCCTCGCTGGCCTTGCTGGCGATATTGATTCCGCTCTTGGGCATGATCGGCACCGTACCGGCGTTAGTCGCCCTGTTCGTCTACGCGCTGCTGCCGATCGTGCGCAATACCTGCACCGGCCTGTTGGGCGTGCCGCAGGGCTTGCGCACGGCGGCGCAGGCGCTCGGGCTGGGCCGGCGCGCTATCTTGATCGATGTCGAACTGCCGCTGGCGCTGCCGGTGATTTTGGCCGGCATCAAGACGGCGGCAGTGATGAGCGTGGGCACCGCGACGATCGCGGCCTTTATCGGCGCGGGCGGCTTTGGCGAGCGCATCACGATCGGCCTTGCGCTCAACGATAACGATATGCTCCTGGCCGGCGCGATTCCGGCGGCGCTGTTGGCCTTGCTGACACAGGGCTTGTTTGAAGCGGGAGAACGCTTGATCGCGCGCCGCAATTAGTGTTGCGCGCTTGAGTCGCCAGCGCTGTGGTTTGCGCCGCGTCAAAAGCGCCGTTTCGGAGAAGGTAATAATTGCTTACAACAAGTTACGTAACTAAACAGAGGTAAGCAATTGTAAAGCCCGGCCAATTCGCTGCAAGCGGCAACTATAGTGAAGCCGTAGATTGTCTCCAGTCTCCCCTCCCCATTCTAAAAAAATGGGTTTGCCCACGGTGATGTTATCCCGTGGGCTTTTTCTTTTTCAGGCCGCCGCAAGCTTGCCCAGCGCCTCGCCGTCGACGCGGCAGATACGCCAGTCCGGCAAGATCTGCGCACCCACGCTCTTGTAAAAGTTGATGGCGTTCTCGTTCCAGTCCAGCACCGACCATTCGAACCGTCCGCACTCGCGTTGCAGCGCCAGCTGCGCCAGCGCGGCCAGCATCTGCTTGCCGTAGCCCTTGCCGCGATGAACTTGTTTGACGTACAAGTCTTCAAGGTACAGGCCCTTGCGCGTGAGGAAGGTGGAGAAATTGTGGAAGAACAAGGCGAAACAGGCGACTTCCTCACCCTCGACCCCAACCAGCGCTTCGCACGATGGACGCGGGCCGAACAGGGCGTCGTGCAACTGCGCTTCGGTGGCCACCACCAGGTGTTCGAGTTTTTCGAACACGGCCAGCTCAACGATCATGCCGTAAATGTGGGCGACGTCGGACGGTTGCGCCGGGCGGATGCTGAAATTGTTATCGGTAGTCATGGAACCTCGGGAATGGCGGCCAGGCTCGCTGCTGGCGCGGGTTGGGTTGAAGCGGAAGAGGACGCCGGGACGGCGGGCGCGCGCAGTGCCCAGGCGACACTGGCCAGGCACACGGCCATGCCCAGCCATTCGACCGGGCCGGGCCGGTAACGTTCGAGCTGGATCGACAGCAGCACGGAAATGACAGGTGTCACCACGCCGATATACACGGCTTTTGCCGAGCCGATGCGGTTGATCAAGGTGAAGTAGGCGTTGAAGGCGATCACCGAGCCGAACAGCGACAGGTACAGCAGCGCCATCCAGTAGCGCGGTGCGGCCGGCAGCACGAATGGCTGGCCGTTGGCGAGCGCCCAGGCGGCCACCATCGCGGTGCCCCAGAACATCGACCAGGCCATGGTCAGCATCAGGTTCGACGATTGCTCGCGCACCTTGGCCACCACCACCGTGCCGGCCGAGCTGGCAATGGTGGCGACCACGGCCAGTATCAGGCCGAGCAGGAAGTGGCCGCTGCCGCCGCCGGCGATCTCTTTCCAGGCGCCCGCGATCGAGTTGTAGAACAGCATCGTCACGCCGACGATGGCGATCAGGCCGGCCGCCCAGGTGCGCCAGGAAATCTGCGTGCCGAAGGCGATGCGGCTGCAGATCGGGGTCCAGAACACCATCAGTGCGAACAGGACGGCGACCAGGCCCGAGACCAGGTATTGCTCGGAACCATAGGTACACAGGTAGGACAGGGCGAAGGTGAAAAATCCTTGCAACATCACCCAGCGCTGGGCGCGCCACGGCAGGCGCAGCCTGTCGCCGCGCACCAGGCACCAGGCGAACAGGGTGGCCGAGGCCAGTCCGAAGCGGTACACCACCGAGACCGCGGGCGCGACTTCGCCCAGCTGCAAGGTGATGGCAAAAAAGGTGGAGCCCCAGATCAGGGCCGCGATCGCGAAGAGGAGTGGAGATGACATGCGGAAAGTATATGGTGATTCGCAACTTCCTGCCGGCCATCCTCAATTCGCCATCAGCGCGGGCAATCGGCTACCAGGCCAGGTTGAGGCGCCGGTACAGGAAGCTCAGCACGAACAAGGGGCCGATCAGCAGGAAGCGCAGGTCGTCGAAGAACGATGGCTTTTTGCCCTCGATCTTGTGGCCGATAAACTGCCCGATCCAGGCCAGCACGAAAATGGCCAGCGACAGCGGCAGCACGGTGGCAGGCGGCATCAGGCTGAGCAGGCCGAGCATCAGGGCCGACATGGCCAGCATGCCGGCCGCAAACGGTTTTGATAACTGGAAGTAATAGCACAGCGACAGCACGGTGACCGCCACGGCCGCGAACGGGTGGATCCACCAGATAATGCCGAGCAGGGTGAATACGATCACCGGCACGCAGACGAAGTGAATCAACTCGTTGGTGTGGTTCAGGTGGCTTTCGCTGTATTTGGCGAGCAAGGTGTCGATGGCGCGCGGCTGGGTAGCTTGGTCCATGGGAGTCTCCGGATTTTGTTGTTGTGGTTGGCTTGCCGGACGATTCTACACCTCTCTCGCGGGCTGCTAGAATCGCGGCATGAACGATTTTCAGCTTGCCAATGTCGAAGCGGACGAGGTCGCGCTCAAGCGCTGTTTTGCGCCGGTGGTCGATGCGCACACCCGTATTCTTGTACTCGGCAGCCTGCCGGGCGAGCGCTCGCTGGCGCAGCAGCAATATTATGGCAACCGCCAGAACCGCTTCTGGGCGCTGATGTCCGAGGTCACGGGAGTCGACCTGGTAGCACTGGACTATGCGGCGCGCCTGACGGCGCTGCTGGCGCACGGGGTCGGCCTGTGGGATGTGGTGGCGCAGGCCCGCCGCGAGGGCAGTCTCGACAGCCAGATTCGCGGCCAGGTCGGCAACGACCTGGCGGGGCTGGTCGACAGCCTGCCGCAGCTTGCAACGATTGCATTCAATGGCGGCACGGCGGCGCGGCTGGGAATGAAGGCGCTGGGCGACCTGGCGCAGCGCTATCGCATCGTCAACCTGCCGTCGAGCAGCCCGGCGTACACGGCGCCGTATGCCGATAAATTGCTGGTGTGGCGGACGTTGGGGGATGAGGTGATTCCCCAGGCGGGCAGCCCGACATAGTCAATGCACGCGCTCGTCGCAATCAGCGTCACCAGTGATGCGAGATGCATTAAACATAGGATAACATTTATCTTGACGCAAGTTTGGCATGCGACTAGGATTTCCTTGCCGCTCTAAGTGGTACACCGTTGGATTGAATTTCGCTATTTTTAGAGAGATACGAAAATGAAAAATCAAAATGGAATGAAAACGTTCGCGTTCAAGCTGGCCGAGAAAAAAACCAAGGAAGCAAAACCGGCGCCGCAGTGGCAAGCGCGCGAAGGCGTCTCCACCGCCGGTTGCTCCGGTCCCGATGCCCGCGGCGACCGCCGTCCGGGCCGCGACAACGGCATCTATTGCTGACAACGTCGCTGGATAACAAGCCTTGCTCATCGCAGGGCTTTTTTATCCATACTGCTGTCCTCCACGTCACTTTTTGAAAGATCGGTCCATGGAAAAGCAAGAGAACACCAAGCTGTTTGCCTTCAAATTGGCTGAAAAGAAAGCCAAACAAGCCAAGCCAGCCCCGCAATGGAAACTGCGCGACGGTGTCGCCAGCGCCGGTTGCTCCGGCGAAGACCAGCGTGCAGATGGGTACTGGGGCCGCGATCTCGGCGTGTGGTGCTGAGCGCCTGACACCAGGCAAGCCCTGCTCTTTCGGGCAGGGCGTTTTCCGTTGACCTCTTCAAAGCGGCATATGGCGAAAAAGGTTCTGATTGTCAGTAACAGCGCCGACCTGCACGTCGACCTGCTCATCCCCATCCTGCAAGCGAAAGGATGCGCGGCCTTCCGCATCGACCTCGATGCTTTTCCGCGCGATTACCAGAGCGCGCAATGGTTTGCCGCAGGCAGCCTGCGCCAGTGGATCCGCCACCTGCCGTCGGGCGAGTCGCTCGACCTGGCCGAGGTGGGCGCGATCTGGAGCCGCAAGCCGGCCGAATTCAGTTTTCTCAGCCCCGACCTCGGGGTCCAGGAACGCATCTATGCCAGGGCCGAAACCGAGCAGGCGCTGTTCGGCATGCTCTACACGCTCGATTGCTTCTGGATGAGCCATCCATTAGCCCTGCGCGGGGCCATGTGGAAGGGCGAGCAATTGCAGCGCGCCGCGCGCATGGGCTTTCGCATTCCCGCGTCGCTGACGACCAATTCGCCCGCCGAGGTACAAGCCTTCCGCGCCAGTTTTGATGGCCCGATGATCTTCAAGGCCCTCTCCAGCCCCAATCTCGGGGGCGAGGACCTGGCCGACGATGAGCGCGTGGCGCAGGGCATCGGCACCACCGTGGTCGACGATGCCATGTTCGATCAACTGGACTCGGTCGGCGAACTGGCCTGCCATTTTCAGCAGTACATTCCCAAACGGTACGAACTGCGCGTGACGATCATCGGCGAGCGCGTGTTCGCGGCCAGGATCCATTCGCAGGACGACCAACGCACCGCCATCGATTCGCGCGACATGTCGGCCGATATCCTGTACGAGGCGACTGTCTTGCCGGACGCGCTGCGCGAGCGCTGCCTGGCGTTCGTGCGCAGCTACGGACTGGCCTACGGCGCGCTGGACCTGATCGTCACGCCCGATGACGAGATCGTTTTCCTGGAAAATAATCCGGTCGGCCAGTTCCTCTACATCGAGCAGTTGATTCCCGCATTGGCCATGCTCGACGCGCTGGCCGACCGACTTGTCGAGGAGTGCGCATGACCCAGTCACACCGTTTCCCCGTGCGTGAGCAGATCAAGGAGATCGAAGCGCTGCGCAACAGCCGCGTGCTGGTGTTCGCCGCCTCCAACCTGGACATGGAGATCCTGCCGACGCTATATGAACAGTGCCGCGCAATCGGCCCGGTGGCGCGCCTGGACGTGCTGCTGCAATGCTGCGGCGGCATCGTCAACGCGGCGCGCCGCATCGCGCTGCTGCTGCGCCAGTTCAGCGAGCACCTGGCGTTCATCGTGCCGTATCACTGCCAATCCTCGGCCACCATCCTGGCGCTGGCGGCCGATGAAATCATCGCCGGCGACCTGGCCATGTTCTCGCCGATCGATCCGCACCTGCATGGCGGCGCCGACGACGACAGCGCCGCCTCATCGTTCTCGTGCCAGGACATCAAGATGTTCGGCGCCATGAGCGAGGAGTGGTTCGGCGTCAGTTCCGATGAAGCACGCCTGCAGTCGCTGGGTCTTCTGTGCGGCAGCATCTTTCCGCCAACCCTCACCGCGTTTTACCGCAGTACCGAGGAAGTGATGCGGATCGGCGAAGAACTGCTGCGCTTTCACATGCCCGACAAACCCGAGGCCACGCGCCAGGACGTGGTCAAGAAACTGATGTTCGGCTATTACTCGCACAACTACGCGCTCACCGGCGAGGAGCTGGGAAAACTGGGGTTGAACATCCGGCGCGAAGCGCAGGTCGAGGAATGCGCCTGGCGCATGTCGCGCGTGCTGCAAACGATCGTCGGCGGCGGCCTGCGCGAATCGGCCGAGGCGCCGTGGAACGATGTGCTGCTGGCCACGCGCGACGGCGGCATGCTGCGCGAACACCGCAGCGGCGGCTTCCTGCCGCGCTGGAGCAAGCTGGCCGTATGAGCGCCGCAGCCTACCTCGCGGAGATCATCCGCTTCTGCACCGCCTTTTTGCTCGTGTGCGCCGCCATCGGCAAACTGCGCACGCTGTCCGCATTCACGCATAACCTGGTCGAGTCGTTCGGCGTGAAGCGGCAGGCGGCGGCGCTGCTGGCGCCCGCCGTCATCGCGGCCGAGGCGCTGCTGGCGGGCCTGATCCTGGCCGGCGGCGGCATCGGCCGCATCGGCATGGCGGCCGCCCTCGTGCTGTTCGTGGTGCTCACGGCGCTCGTCGGCTACCGCTACGTGGTCGAAGGCAGCGTCAAATGCAGCTGCTTCGGCGAGAGCGAACGGCCGGTATCGGGCTACGACTTGCTGCGCAATGGCTTGGTCATCGCCGCCATCGGCGCCTGCCTTGCATTGCCCGGCGGGGCCGCTTTCGGCAAAAAGGAAAGCGTGCTGGCCGCCGCGCTGGCGACGATTGCCACGATCGGCGCCATCGGCTTCCACGATCTTGCACGTGCCTTCAAGCGCAGCGCGTGATGGATAGCGACGTCCTGGCCGTCATCCTGCTGCTGCTGGCGCTGAGCGTGGCGCTGAACCTCAAGCTGTCGTTGCAGCTCTTGAAAGTGGTGAACCATCTCAGTGCGGCCGCAAAGGCGGCATCGATCCTGCCGCTGGGCGAAGCGCTTGACGCCTTTAGCGGCAAACGCCTGGTTGATGGCTCGCCCCTCACGGTGGGCGATGACGGCCAGCCCGCAGTGCTGCTGTTCCTCTCCAGCGCTTGCCCCAAATGCCGCCACAAGCTGCCAGAGATCGCGCGCCTGGCGCCGCTGGCGCGCGAAGCCGGCGTGGCGCTCTGGCTGGTCAGCCTGGAGCCGGCCTGGCGCCTGCGCCGCTTCCTGCGCGCGAGCGCGCTGGGCGGCAGCACCGTGCGCGTGTCCAGCGCCGACTACGGGATGCTCAATCCGCTCATGTCGTCGCCCTCGTACCTGTTCGTCAGCCAGGCCGGCGCCCTGGACGCGCGCGGCATGATCGGCGACGACGACTGGCGCAGTTTTTGCGAACAGATGGACGAGGTGCGGATGGCGCAGGGAGCAAGCGCGTGAGCCGGGCGTCGCCCCATCTCGACCGCCTGCGCCTGCTGCGTCCCTTCGCCGGCCGCCTGTGCGCGGGCCTGGTGTGCATGGCGGTGACGGTGCTGATCCAGCTGGCCTATCCCAAGGCGCTGTCGTACTTCATCGATAACATCAACGTGAGGAACGACATGGCGTGGTTCAGCTCACTGGCGCTGCTCATGCTGGCCGTGCTCGCGCTGCAGGCCGTGGCGGCCACCGCGCGCTATTACATTTTCGAGTCGACCGGCTACATGATCGTCACGCGCATCCGGCGTCAGTTGTACGCGGCGCTGATCGGGCAGCCAATCGGCTTCTACGACAAGCACCACGTCGGCGAACTGACCAATCGCCTCACGGCCGATGTCGAAATCCTGCACGACACGCTGACCATGGGGATGGCTGTGTCGCTGCGCTGCCTGTGCGTGTTCATCGGCGGCGTGGCGATGCTGCTGGCAATTTCGCCGGTCCTCTGCCTGATGCTGGTGATCTTTTTGCCGGCGACGCTGTTCATCGGCAAAATGACGGGCAAGGTGTACCGCAAGCGCGCCAGCCTGATGCAGGACGGCCAGGCCGAATGCGGCAAGGTCGCGCAGGAGCATTTTTCGAATATCCGCCTGGTGCATGCCTTCAGCCAGCAGCGCACCGCGCGCGCGCGTTACGCCGGCGCGATCGAGCATGCCTTGTCGCTGTCGGTGTCGAGCAGCGCGCTGTTTGCGCTGTTTCGCGGCGGCTCGTCGTTCCTGGTGTACCTTGCGCTGCTGGGCACTTTATGGTTCGGCGCGCGCCTGATCGGACAGGGCGCGCTGTCGGTGGGCGACCTGACCGCCTTTATCCTGTATGCCAGCATGGTGACCGAAGCGGCCGGCGCCATCGGCGAATTCTGGAACGCGTGGATGCGCACCATCGGCGCCACCGAATGGATCTTCAACGTCATCAACACCGAATGCGCGCAGCAAGCCGCGCCGGGTGGCGAGGTGCGCTTGCAGGGCACGCTGGCATTCGAGAACGTGGCGTTTGCGTATCCCGAACGGCCAGATACGCCGGCCTTGAACGGCATCGATTTTTCGATTCCCGCCGGCGAAACGATTGCGCTGGTCGGCGCATCCGGCGCCGGCAAGTCGACCATCGCCAGCCTGATCCTGGGTTTCTACCAGCCCGACAGCGGCAGCATTTTGTTCGACGGCGTCAACGCCAGCGCCATGACGCTGGCGGGCATGCGCAGCAAGCTGGCGATCGTGGAGCAGGAGCCATCGCTGTTCTCGGGCAGCATCTTCGAGAACATCGCGTTCGCGGTGGCCGAACGCGACGTGACCCTGGACGAAGTGAAGGCGGCGGCCAGCCTGGCCTATGCCCACGATTTCATCAGCGCCTTCCCGGACGGCTACGACACCGTGGTCGGCGAGCGTGGGGCGCAACTGTCCGGCGGGCAGAAACAGCGCATCGCGATTGCGCGCGCCCTGCTGCGCGATGCGCGCATCCTGATCCTCGACGAAGCGACCAGCGCGCTCGATTCGGCCAGCGAACTGCAGGTGCAGCACGCGCTCGACACCTTGATGCAAGGGCGCACCACGATCATCATCGCGCACCGCTTTTCCACTATCGTCAAAGCCGACCGCATCCTGGTGCTGGAGCAGGGCCGGCTGGCGCAGCAGGGCACGCACGCGCAACTGGTGGCGCAGCAGGATGGCTTGTACTTCCATCTGATGCGCCACCAGCTGGCACGCGCCGGCGCGGAACCCGTGCCCGCAGCGCTGGCTTAAACGGCGCCGGCGGCCCCCAGCGTTTTGCTGAACTGCGATACGCCGTTCAAGTCGAACAGCTCGACCTTCATCGCTTTCGACTGCGGGTCGATATTGACTTCGCCGAAGAACTGGTAGCCGGCGAACGGCGACGAGTTCTGGATTGGCGGCGCCTTGGCAAACACCTCGGTCGGGCCGAACGTCATATCGAGCTTGCCCGGACCGAAGGCGCCGGCATTCATCGGGCCGGCCACGAATTCCCAGAACGGCGCAAAATCGGTGAAATGCGCCTTGGCCGGGTCGTAGTAATGGGCCGCGCAGTAATGCACGTCGGTCGTGATCCAGACCACGTTCGGCACCGCCTTGATGCCCTTGAGCAGGCGCGCCATTTCCAGCTCGCGTCCCGAGGCCGGCCCGCTCACGCCATTGGCCACCGCTTCCCACATCGCCACGCCTTTGGCGTCCTTGCCGTCGGCTACTTCCAGCCCGATCGGCATGTCCGACGAGATGACTTTCCAGGTCGCTTTCGAGGCGCTCAGTTCGGCGATCAGCCAGTCCACCTGGGCCGATCCGAGGATGGCCGAAGCGGCGTTTTCTTCGCTCTGCAGGTTGGTGCTGTTGGGACCTCGATAGCTGCGCATGTCGATCACGAACACGTCGAGCAGCGGGCCGTAAGCGATGCTGCGGTAGATGCGCTGGGGTTCGGCCTGTTTGTAAAAGCGCATCGGCGCGTATTCCAGGAAGGCGCGCCGGCCACGCTCGGCCAGGGTGGCGACGTTCTTTTCCTTGTAGCGCGCATCGGCCGTCAGGTCCTTGGCGCCGCTGTAGTTGTTGGTCACTTCGTGGTCGTCCCACTGCCAGAGCTGCGGCACTTGCGCGGCGAATTTGCGAAAGTTCAGGTCGAGCGTGTTGTAAGAGTGGCGACCACGGAATTCCTTGAGCGTTTCGGCAACCTTGCTCACCTCTTCGGTCACGATGCTTTTCCAGATCTGGCCATTTTCGGCCTTCGCCTCGGCCGCGATCGGGCCGTCGGCGTAGACCGTGTCGCCGTTATGGATGAAGAAATCCGGATCGCGCTTGCGCATCGATTCGTACATGCGCACGCCGCCGAAATCGGTGTTGATGCCCCAGCCCTGGCCGGCCTGGTCGCCGCTCCAGTGGAAGCGGATGGCGCGCTTGCCGTCCGCCTGCGGCATGGTGCGGAACTGGCCGGCCACCGCTTCGCTCTCGATGCGGCCATTGGCCGGGTCGACGTATTTCACGCGCACGAACACGGTCTGGCCGGCCGGCAGGCCCGACAAGTCGACGCGCGAGGTGAAGTCGGTCGCTTCGGTGGCGGTCGGGCCGGCAATGCGGCTGGCGTTGGTGAAGCGCTCGCTGGTGTCGTATTCGACGATCATTTGCGCAGTGCGGTCGCTGCGGCTCCAGATCACGGCGCGCTCGCCGGTCACGTCGCCGAACTGGATCCCCGAGGGCAGCTTGGGCCGTTCGGCGTCGCTGGTGACGATGGCCGGGGCAGGCGAATCCGAACCCCCGCAGGCCGACAGCAGCAGCGACCCATTGAGCGCCGTGCCGCCGGCGATGATGCCGCCGCGCGTAAGGAAGCCGCGGCGTGAAAGTGTTGAGGTCATGAAGGCTCCAGTGAAGAATGGCTGGAAGTCTAGAGCCTGTTTATGACCTATTGATGAATTGCTAACGGGAAATCATGCTGTGCCGGCCAGGGCGCGCAGCACGCCGGCGCTGTCGCTTATGGTGGCGTATTCGCCGTCCAGGTTGGCCAGCGCCATCGCGTGCACGTCGGCGGCGCTGCGTGCTTGGCCGGCGTAGTCGGTGCAGGCAAAGGCGAAGCAGGCGTCGGCCACCACGGTGGTGTCGAAGCCCAGGTTGCCGGCGCTGCGCGCGCTGCCTTCGACCGAATTGTTGGTGCTCACGCCGGCCATGACGATGCGCGTGATGCCGCGCACGCGCAGCCAGCGTTCAAGGCCCGAATGGATGAACGCATCGGGCACGTTTTTTTCAACCACGTGTTCCAGCGCCAGCGGCAGCAGCGCATCCTGGAATTCGGCGCCCGGCTGGCCGGGCCAGAACAAGCTGCCCGGCGTGCGCGACATGTGGCGCACGTGCACCACCGGCGCATCGACGGCGCGCCACGCCGCCAGCAGGTCGGCGATGCGCGAGCCGGCCTGCGGGTTGTTACGCTCTCCCGCGGCCGGATTGGCCATGGCTTTTTGCATGTCGATGATGATCAAGGCTGGCAGGTCGGTGCGCATGCGGGCTCGCTGAAGAAGGGACGAGCGTCGATTATAGTGGCGCCTTAATAAGCGCGCTGGCGCTTGCCGATCTGCGAGCGCAGGAAAGCCAGCTTGGCCGAATAGCGCTCGGTGGCCGCGTGCGTGGTGCTGTTGTCGAGCGCCAGCGCCAGTTCGTCGCGCGCGGCGTTCGCTTCGCCCAGGCGCCAGTGCGTCATCGCCAGCCAGAAGTGGAATTCGTGGTTGAAGGGCGCGCGCCGCACTTCCTTGTTGAGCAGCTCGCGCGCCTCGCCGTAGCGCAGCTCTTCCAGGGCCTTCATCGCCATGTGGAAGTAGTGGTAGGGCGGGGTCGGCTCCAGGGTGGCCAGGCGCGCCGCCAGCGCCTTCGACTCCGCTTCCTTGCCCAGTTTCGACAATACCGGCACCAGGTTGTGCATGGCGATCGTGCTTTCGGGCTCCAGGGTCAGGGTGGCCTTGAAGGCGCGTTCGGCCAGCGCATTGTCGCCGTGGCGCTGGTAGACCACGCCCAGGGTGTTGTAGGGCGTCGAGTAGGTCGGCAGGTGCAGCACCGCCGCGCGCGCCCACCAGTAGGCCTGGTCGAGATTGTTCTCGGCCAGCGCTTCGGCCGCGCGGTTATTCATGAACATCGCTTCGATCATGCGCTCTTCGATCACGTGCGTGTTGTAGCGCGCGCTGTCTTCGGGCGGCAGGAAGTCGATGGTGATCATGCGCTCCTCGCCGCCCAGGGTGCGCGCCTGCACCGTGCGCCGCTTGCCCATCGAGAGGTTGACGTGGGTGCTGGCGAAATACAGGCCGCCGCTGCGGGTCCAGGTTTCGTCGATCATCACGTCCTGGTACTGTACTTCCAGTCCCAGGTGCTTGGCGAAAGCGGCCGTCATGACCACCAGCGACAGGCAGTTGCCCATGCGCGCATCGAACGTTTCGGCGGCGTTGCGGGTGACGCTGGCGTCGTATTCGAGTTTCAGCTCGCCCTTGGTGTAGAGCGCCTCGACCAGGCCGCGCTCCGGCCCGAGCCGGCGCAGCACGCTGTGGAATTCGGGGCTGTCGAGATAGGCGCGCATGGCGGGACTGAGCATGAACAGCTGGTCCGGGCCGACCGCCGCCGGCGCCGGCGTGAAGGTGGCGTCGCTCAAGACCGCCGGCAGCGGCAGCGGGGGCGGCACGCGCACGCTGGCGCAGCCGCTGCCCAGCAGGGACAAGGTAAAGATGGCTAAGCTGGCAAGGTGTCGCATCGATGCCTCCTCAAGTCTGACTTTCAGTATCGTCGCCGCAACGCGGAAAGTCTAGCAGCCCGTCGGACTTGGGATCGTCGGCTGCAAAAATACCTGGGACGGTCTATATTTCGCCGCTTTCTCGGCCAATAGCTCGCTATTGGCACTGCGAAATCGCCAAAATCCGGCCTCGCCCAGCCATTTTTTCGCTTCGACTCCCCAAGTCCAACAGGCTGCTAGCCCTCGTGCTCGCCGTGGAAGGAGTCGTGCAGCTCGTCGAGCAGGTCGGTGATGTCGTCGTCGGACAGGCCGAGATACGCGCTGGCGCGGGCGCCGCCCTTGTCCCATTCGAGCGAGCCGCCGTGGCCCTGGTACTGCTGGATGGCGCTTTCGGCCAGCAGCGACAGCGCCACCAGGGCGCGCACGGCGTCGTCGGTGGCCTCGTCTTCAAGCACGCTGTAATCCTGGTGGTGCAGGATGGCCCAGGCCACTTCGCTCGACAGGCCCCAGTTGCGCGCCAGCAGGCAGCCGATGGCGGCGTGGTTGGTGCTGTGGCGTTCATCTTCGAGCGCGGTGAAGGGGCGCAGCGGGTCGTTGGCCGCTTCGGCGAAGGTCGAGGCGTAGGCGGGAAAACGCTGCATCAGCAGCGGCACGCCGGTGTCGCAGAACAGGCCGAAGGTGTGCGCCACGTCGGCTTCGCCGATGCGCAAGCGGCGCGACAGGTACACCATGGCCTGGGCGCGCCGGGTCGACAGGTCCCAGAAACTGGCCAGCGAGGCGTGGTCGGTGCCGATGCTGCGGCGTGCCAGCAGGCCCGTCATCAGAGCCGCGACCTGGTTGATCCCCAGGAAAAGAATCGCCTGCTCGATCGACTTGGCCTTGCGCTTGCCGCCGTAAAAGGAGGAATTGGCCAGTTTGAGCAGCGCCCCGGACATGCCGACATCGCTGGCGATAATGCGTCCGATGGTGGCCGGCGACGGATCTTCCGACATCAGTTCGCGCTGCAGGTCGGCCAACAGGCTCGGACGTGGCGGTATCCGGATCGACTTGATCAGGGCATCGACCGGGTCGTCGGCAGTGGTGGCTAGGGCTGAGTTGCTCATATGATATCGAAGATTAGTTTCCGTGCGGAATCTCTTGCAATGCGTCACTATAAACCAGTCTGCCTCGCAGCGGCGCATCTTGTCTCAATCAAAAAAGAATCTTTCTTCAGTGTTGGCCCGCCGTCACACATGGCCTGGCCAAAATGGCTGGTTTGCCTCAAACCCCCCCCCAACCCCCGGTGTCAGGTCTGACATTCGGACACGAGCTCAGCATTATCAGTGACGAGCCCGTGTCCGAATGTCAGACCTGACACCGGGGGAGTTTAGTAGAATTGTTTCCTATGAAAATGCAGACAACAAGGCAGTTGGCGGGTATCGATTTTGGCGCGCCGTCGCACGAGGTGGCGCTCCGGCTGGTCGGCGTGGCGCTGCTGGTCGATGGCGTGGGTGGGCGCATCGTGGAAACCGAAGCCTATGACCGCGATGATCCGGCTTCGCACAGCTTTTCCGGTCCCAGCGAACGCAACCTGGCCATGTTCGGCCCGCCGGGGCACGCCTATGTGTACCGCTCCTACGGCATCCACTGGTGCCTGAACTTCGTCTGCCGCGAGGAGGGCCACGGCGCCGGGGTGCTGATCCGCGCCATCGAGCCGCTCGACGGCATCGAGCTGATGCGCGAGCGGCGCGGCGTGGACGATGTGCGCCAGCTGTGCTCCGGCCCCGGCAAGCTGTGCCAGGCGCTGGGCGTGACCCGCTCGCATGACGCGCTGGCGCTGGACGCGCCGCCGTTCGCGCTGCTCGCCCCCGCCACGCCGGCCGTGGTGGTGGCCGGGCCGCGCATCGGCATTTCCAAGGCCATGGACGTGCCCTGGCGCTTCGGCCTGGCCGGGTCGCGCTTCGTGAGCCGGCCTTTTCGCTAGGACTCTGCGCCAGCGCTTTACACGGCGCGCCATCCGGCCGCCGCGCGCGCCGCCGGCGACAGCCCGCGCGCACCCACCGCCCGCATCCGGCTGGCCGCCGCGCGCCGCTCGGCCGGTTCGCGGTAGGCGGCGTCCAAGTCGCCGTGCAGCCCGGCGTGGGCGCCCGATCCCGTTTCGTCATCGCCATCGGTATCGATCTGGAACACCGATACCGCCTGCGACAGGTTCACCGTCTGCTCGTGCAGGCTTTCGGCCGCCGCCGCCGCCTGCTCGACCAGCGCCGCGTTCTGCTGGGTCATGGCATCCATCTGGCCGACCGCCATATTCACTTCGGCGATGCCGTCGGCCTGCTCGGAACTGGCAAGGCTGATGCGCTCGATGATCTCGTTGACTTGCCTGACCGAGGCCACGATCTCGCCCATGCTGCTGCCCGCTTCGTTGACCGAGGCGCCGCCGCCGTCGATGATGGCGACCGACTCGGCGATCAGGCCCTTGATTTCCTTGGCCGCCGTCGCCGAGCGCTGCGCCAGGGTGCGTACTTCGGACGCCACGACCGCGAAACCGCGCCCCTGTTCGCCGGCGCGCGCCGCTTCCACCGCCGCGTTCAACGCCAATATATTGGTCTGGAACGAAATGGCGTCGATCACGCCGATGATGTCGACCATCTTGGCCGAGCTGGCCTTGATCTGGGCCATGCTCGTCACCGCCCGGTCCACCGCTTTGCCGCCGCTGGCGGCCAGGGTGGCGGCGCTGGCCGCCAGCTCGTTGGCGCGGCGCGCGTTGCTGGCGTTTTCTTTCACCGCCAGGGTCAGGGTTTCCATCGCGCTGGCGGTTTGTTCTAGCGAGCCGGCCTGCATTTCGGTGCGGTTCGACAGGTCCATGTTGCCGGTGGCGATTTCGTGCGAGGCGGTGTCGATCGAGCGCACCGAGCACAGGACCGCACGCAAGGTCTGGTTCAGGGTGCCGATGGTCTGGTCCAGCGCGCGCGAGGTGTCGGCGATTTCGTCGCGGCCGCGGTTGGGCGCGCCGACCGTCAGGCGCCCGTCCGAGAGCGCGCCCACCACCCCGGCAATGGCGCGGATGTCGGTCAGCATGGCGCGCCGCACCAGCATCGTGGCCAGCAGCGACAGGCCGATCGAGAGCAGCACCAGCGCCCCCATCGCCCCCACCAGCGCGCGAAATTCTGCGCGCGCGTCGGCATAGGCGCGCTCGCCCAACTGCTTTTCCACGTTGGCCAGCTGGTCCAGGGCCGCGCTTAAGGCGACGAATTCCTTTTCCGCCTTTTGCATCGAGTTGGTGGCGATCGACTGGTCCATCTGCGCCATTTCGATGGTCTCGAGCACGCCCTTGCGGTAGGCGCCCAGCGCCGCCGTGGAAGCGTCGATCAGTTTCTTCTCGGACGGGTGCGCCATGCGCGCCAACGCGCCCAACTGGGCGGCGATGGCGCCGTGCTTCTTGCCGATGTCCTTCGCGAGCGCATCGACGCGCGACTGGGCGAAGCTGCCGTTGATCCAGGCCAGCAATTGATAGATGTTGGCGTGCGCGTGCTTGGTGTCGCCGGCCACGTCGGCCGCCGCTTTCTGGCGCGTGGCGTGCACCTGCACCATTTTTTCCAGTGAATCGTTCTGGCGCACCATGCCGTACCAGGCGCCGGCGGCCACCAGCATTAGCAAGATCAGTACCAGCCCGGGGGCCAGCAACAGCTTGGGCCCAATACGCAGTTTGTTCAGCATGCCTTACTCCCGACAGAACGTTCAGCGAACGGCAGGCGCCGCCCGCATTCCAGACGCTTCAGTTTTTATAGATACCCGCTTCCAGGATCACGTCATCGACGCGCTGGATGTAGGTGGATTTCGGCTCGATCTTGCCGTTGGTGGGGTTTTTGTACAGGTAGTCGATCCAGCCCTTGCCCTTGGACTGGCCCAGGTTGATGATGTCGCGGCGGTATTTCTTGCCGCTGGCGTCGGGCACGTCGATCAGGTCCTTGCCGACGATCGAGGGGTTGATCGGGTGCGCCAGCACGATCCCGGTTTGCAGGTCGCGCATGTCCAGATACAGTTCGCCCCGGACGAAGTCCTTGTCCTTGGCGTTGATTTTTTTCACCAATTCATCCTTGCCCTTGGCCATGATCAGCGCGGCGCCGCGCTCGACCATGGCGATGGCGTCCTTGTCGGTGGGGGCGTTGGCGCAGGCCTGGCCGGCAGTGAAGGCGAGGCACACGGCGGCGGCACTCATCAGCAGTTTCATATAGGTCCTTTCGGGAACGCGGGGCTATTGTTGCTTGGGTACATTACGTAATTTATGCCGTCCCTCATGGCGTCGATTGCGCCATGTCAAAGTCGGGGTAAAGGATGCGTACACGCCACACTCGGCCGCGCCGCCAGCGCCCCGCCGCAGAGACGATCTCTCATCTTGATCCACGACAATTTAATTCCAAAATGCAAGCATATGATGGCTTCCTGCCTGCCATTCCTTTTGGGAAAGCGCTGATGGCATTTCCTTCCGACTTTCTCCTGGAGCTCCGCCGTGACCGATTCCCCGCTACCCACATTCAAGCCCTACACGCGCCAGTCGATCGCCCAGGCGCGCCAGTGGCAATTCATGTCGCCCGAGCTGCAGGAGGCGGTGCAAGTGGTCGCGCGCGTGCTGCCGTTTCGCACCAATGAATACGTGATGGACCAACTGATCGACTGGAGCAATATTCCGGACGATCCGATCTACCGCCTTGTGTTTCCACACCGCGACATGCTGAAGCCCCAGGAGTACGCCCGGCTGCGCGAGCTGATGCTGTTCAAGAAGGATGAGGCGGCCATCAACCAGCTGGTACACGCGATCCGCATGCGCATGAACCCGCATCCGGCCGGCCAGATGACCCATAACGTGCCGCGCGTCAACGACGCTCCCTTGCGCGGCCTCCAGCACAAGTACAAGGAAACGGTGTTGTTTTTTCCCAGCGCGGGCCAGACCTGCCACGCCTACTGCACCTTTTGCTTCCGCTGGCCGCAGTTCGTCGGCATGGACGACATGAAGTTCGATGCGCGCGAAACGACCGAACTGGTGGCCTACCTGGCAAGCCGGCGCGAGGTCACCGACGTGCTCATCACCGGGGGCGACCCGATGATCATGAATACCCGTTCGCTGGCCGTGTTCCTCGAATCGCTGCTGGTGCCCGCGCTGGCGCATATCCAGAACATCCGCATCGGCACCAAGGCGGTGGCCTACTGGCCGCAGCGTTTCGTCAGCGACCGCGATGCCGACGACCTGATGCGCCTGTTCGAAAAAGTGGTCGCCGCCGGCAAGAACCTGGCCATCATGGGCCACTACAGCCACGCGGTCGAACTGCGCAACGAGATGGCGCAAAAGGCGGTCAAGCGCATTGTGTCGACCGGCGCCACCCTGCGCATGCAAGGTCCGCTGATCCGCCACATCAACGACGACCCCGCCAGCTGGGCCGAGCTGTGGACCACCGGCGTGCGCCTGGGCGCGATTCCGTACTATATGTTCGTCGAGCGCGATACCGGGCCGAGCGAGTATTTTTCGCTGCCGCTGGCGCGCGCCCACGACATCTTCCAGGCGGCGTTCCAGATGGTGTCGGGGCTCTCGCGCACGGTGCGCGGGCCGTCCATGAGCGCATTCCCCGGCAAGATCGTGATCGATGGCGTGGTCACCATCAATGGCGAGAAACTGTTCGCGTTGCAATTTTTGCAGGCGCGCAATCCTGACTGGGTGCGCAAACCTTTCTTTGCCAAGTACGATGACAAGGCGACCTGGATGGATCACCTGGTGCCGGCTTTTGGCAAGAGCAAGTTCTTCTTCGAAAGCGAGGACGATCGCGCCGCGCCGGCGCCAGCCGGCAAGGTGATTCCGATCACGTCGACGCAGCGCACCGACGCCGGTCGTTGCAGCCAGTAAACGCACGCCAACGCCGCCGCCATGGGGGCGGCCGCACGGCGTACGAGGCGAGTTGGGCGGTGGGGTGTTGGGGATGTTCCCGGCCAGGGCGCGACACCCGGTCAAGCGGGCGGATCGCCGCCACCGCTGCCGCCAGTTGCGGCGGCAAGAAACCAGGGTGTCGTATGAACTGCGGCTTGCCGGCCGGCGCGGGCAGGCCGCTCGCCGGCATCGGGCCGGACACGGCGCCGTGGCGCGCGCGTCCTGCGATCGCTGTCTTGTGATTACTTCTTGTAGATGCCGGCTTGCAGGATGACGTCGTCGACGCGCATCAGATAGGTCGTCTTCGGCTCGATCTTGCCGGAGGCGGGGTTCTTGTAGGTGTAGTCGATCCAGCCCTTGCCTTGCTTGGCCACCATCTCGACGCCCTGGCGCCGGAAGGGCTTGCCGTTGGTGTCGGGCACGTCGATCAAGTCCTTGCCCACCAGCGCCGGGTTCATCGGGTGCGCCAGGATCACGCCCGTCTTGGCATCCGACATATAGAGATAGATCGCGCTTTGCACAAACGAGGGGTCCTTGGCGTTGATGCGCTTGATCATCTCGGCCTTGCCATCCGACTTGACCAGGGCAGCGCCTTTCTCGACCAGGGCGATGGCATCTTTTTCGGCCGGTTCGGCAGCGCAGGCATGACCCGCCGCAATGGCCAGGCCCAGGGTGGCAACGGTGAACAGCATTTTCATGGCGACTTCCTTGTATAAAAATTCATTGAGTAAATGTTGCTTCGACGCATTTCCAATGTACGCCCGCGTGCGCGACGCAAGTTGCGCTACCTCAAGCGCTTGCCAGTCGTCGGGCCGGTGCGGCCGCACTGCAACACTAGCTATGTCTATGGGGGATTGATGCTCTGCGGGAAGTTTTTTGGACTCAGTTGACGCACCACAATCCGGGCCTGGCGCAGGCTTTTACTATTAATTCCTGCCGGCAATTTTGTAGGTAAGAATCTTTGACGGCGACCCAGCATCCTTTTCACCGTTTACCGGAGTCCGCAATGCGCACTGACATCATCCACAGCACATTCGTGCGCGCCACGGACGCGCACGCGCGCCCGACCGACAAGCCGGTGCCGGACGTGGAGCGTGCTGCCGGCGGCGCACCGAAAACCGCGTGGCAACCGCGTGCCGCCCTGTTTTTCACCGTGTTCCTGCCGTTCGCACTCGGTCAATACATGCATGCGCTGCTGCGCAACGTGAATGCGGTGCTGGTGCCGGACCTGGTCGCGTCCTTGTCGCTCAATCCCGGCCAGCTGGGCCTGCTCACCAGCACCTTCTTCTTTTCCGTGGTCCTGGCCCAGCTCCCCACCGCCTATGCCCTTGAGCGCCACGGCCCCCACAAGGTGCAACTGGCGATGCTGCTGCTGGCGGCCTTGGGCGCCCTCATGTTTTCTTACGGAGAAACCCTGACCCAACTGGTGTTGGCCCGCGCCGTGATCGGCTTTGGCGTCGGCGGCACCATGATGGTGGCTGTGAAGGCCATCTCGGCCGGGGTGGTGGCGGAACGCCTGCCATCGTCGGTCGGCTTCCTGATCGCCTTCGGCGGCCTGGGCTCGGCGTCCGCCACCCTGCCGCTGCGCCGCGTGCTCGAAGTGACCGACTGGCGCGGCCTGTTCATCGGGCTGGCCGCGCTGACCGCCGCGATCGCCCTGTTCGCCTGGCTGGTCAGGCCGCGCCAGGGCGGCGCCCCGCCGACCAAGGCGCCGAGCGCGCGCGCGCTGCTCGAGGTGTGGCGCAACCGCGCTTTTCGCAAGACCATCATGCTGGTGCTCCTGTCGCACACCATTTATTGGGGCATACAGGGACTGTGGATCGGCCGCTGGCTGTCCGACGTCGCCCGCTTTTCCGAGGGTACCGTGGCCTACCTGTTATACCTGAGCATGGCCGCCGTCATCTTCGGCGCCATTGCGGTGGGGATGATTACCGAATGGGCCAAGCGGCGCGGGATCGCCCCGCTCGACGTGGCCGCGATCGGGGTGGCCGGCTTCGTGCTGGTGCAGTGCGCGATTGTGCTCAACCATGCGCCGACGTTCCCGCAACTGGCGGTGTTGTTCACGCTGGTGGGCACCATCACCGGCATCGAATATACGATCGTGCAGCAAAGCCTGCCGCGCGAGCTGGCCGGCCCGGCCTCGTCCTGCCTGAACATGCTGATCTTCATCGGCGCCTTCCTGGTGCAGGCCGGCTTCGGCCAGCTGATCGGCTTGTGGGCGCCGGATGCGCTCGGCCACTATCCGGCCATCGCCTACCGGGTCGGGTTCGGCGTGCTGGTGCTGGTGCAACTGCCGGGCCTGGTGATGTACGCGCTGGGGCGGCGCTCGGCCAGCCGCATGGCGCCGCTCCTGGTTGCCGAAGAGGATTTCGCCAAGCCCGCCTGAGCGGCGCATGCGCGCTGGCCTAACGGGCGAGCGGGATTGGACGATTCGACTAAAATCGCCGGGACCGCTTCCCGTCCAATCCAAGGAGATTTTCCCATGCGCGACCATCCGTCCGTTCGCCTGCTCGCAGGCGGCATGCTGCTGGGCCTTGCGGCCTGCGGCGACAAGTCCACCTTGCCGGCCAGCGCCGATGTCGGCCCGGCCCCGCTCATTGCCGCGCCGAACAAGACCCTCATCCCGACTGTCAATATCGCGCCCGCCAAAAGCTGGCCGGCGGGCGTGACCCCGCGCGCCGCGAGCGGCATGGCCGTCAAGGCCCTGGCCAGCGGGCTGGACCATCCGCGCTGGCTGTACGTGTTGCCCAATGGCGACGTGCTGGTGGCCGAGACCAATGCCCCGCCCAAGCCCGAAGATGGCAAGGGTATCAAGGGCTTCGTGATGAAAAAGGTGATGGCCAAGGCCGGCGCCGGCGTGCCCAGCGCCAACCGCATCACCCTGCTGCGCGACCTTGATGGCGACGGCGTGGCCGAAGTGCGCACCGAATTTCTCAAGGGCCTCAATTCGCCGTTCGGCATGGCGCTGGTCGGCGACGTGCTGTACATCGCCAATGCCGACGCCATCGTGAAGTTCCCGTACCGCAGCGGCGAAACGGCGATCGGCGCCGCGCCCGAGACGGTGGCCGCCTTGCCGGGCGGGCCGATCAACCATCACTGGACCAAGAACATTATCGCCAGCAAGGATGGCGGCAAGCTGTACGCGACGGTCGGGTCGAACAGCAATGTGGCCGAAAATGGCATGGAGAACGAGGTCAACCGCGCCGCGATCCTCGAAGTCGACCTGGCCAGCAAGTCCACGCGCCTGTTCGCCTCGGGCCTGCGCAATCCGAATGGCATGGGCTGGCAGCCGCAGAGCGGCGCTTTGTGGACGGTGGTCAATGAACGAGACGAGCTGGGCAGCGATTTGGTGCCCGATTACCTGACCTCGGTGAAGGAGGGCGGCTTTTACGGCTGGCCGTACAGCTATTACGGCAAGCATGTCGACGAGCGGGTCAAGCCGCCCAAGCCGGAGCTGGTGGCCAAGGCGATCGCGCCCGACTACGCGCTGGGCAGCCATGTGGCGCCGCTGGGCATGGTGTTCTATGAGGGTAGCCTGTTCCCGGCGCAGTACGCGGGCGGCGCGTTCATCGGCCAGCACGGCTCGTGGAATCGCGAGCCGCTGAGCGGATATAACGTGGTGTTCGTGCCGTTTGAAAAGGGTGTACCGAAAGGCAAACCGATCGAGATCCTGACCGGGTTTGTGAACGAGGCGGGCGACGCCTACGGGCGCCCGGTTGGGGTGGCGGTCGACAAGGCCGGCGCGCTGCTGGTGGCCGACGATGTGGGTAATGTGGTCTGGCGGGTGACGCCGGCGGTGGCGAGCGCGCCGGTCGCGGCCAACTAGCCGCAACCATCGAGCATCAAGGCCGGCAGGCTGGTCCAGGCCACGCCGGCGACGGCCAGCACCGCACTGCCAGCGCTGGCCCAGTCCGACAAGCGCGTCGCCTCCGACGCCTTGGCCAGCACATGGCGCGCGCGCCACGCCAGCCACAAGCACAGCCCCAGCGCCAGCGCCGACACCAGTCCCACCACCGCCCGTCGCGGCGCCTCGCCATCGATCAGCCCCGGCGCGCACAGCGCCGCCACCCACAGATAGCAAAAGAAAAAATGCAGCGCCCACACCAGCAGCGGCGCGCAGGCGTGCAGCAGTTTGCTAAAAAGACGTTCGCGCATCATCAGTTCATCACCCATGGCACCAGGTGGATCGCCGCTGCGGCGGCGATGCCCTGCAGGCTGGTGTAATGCCACATCAGCGCCGTGTTATCCAGGGTCGCCCGGCTGGCGCTGGTGAGAATCCCGCGCCACGCGCGCGCGCACAAGTACAGCGCCGCCAGCACCAGCGTGATCACATGCAGCCCCTGGTAGGCGAGCAGGGTCGCCACGGTCGCGCTCCAGGCCTGCGCGGTCGGCTCCAGCCCCGCCAGGCGCTGCCCGTTGAAGTCGCACGCAAAGGCGGCCAGCATGCACACCAGCGCCGCCAGCACCAGCGGCGCCAGGCGGCGCCGCTCCAGCGCGCGGCCGGCCAGCCAGACCAGCGCGGAACTGGCGACCAGCAGGGCGCAGGACAGCAGCGGCCACAAAGGCGCGGCCAGCGCGGCCTGCGGCGGCGGGCACACGGTCAGGCGCATCGAAATATGAATGTAGGCGAACACGAAGGACGCGAAGATGGTCGCATCGACCACCAGCATGATCAGGGTCGCCCACCATGAGTGCGAGGCCGTGCCGCGCGCGCCCACCGGCAGGGTCAGGTCCGCGCCCACCCTGGCATGCGCCAGCGGCGGCGGGCGGTCCGACTGCCACAGCCACGCCACAATGCCGACAATGGCCGCGATGCCGCAAGCCCACGCGGTCCAGGTGAGTTTGACCGTCAGCAGCAGGAAAAAGCCCGCCGTGCCGGCGGCGGCGATCAACGGCCACCAGCTGTCGCCGGGCAGGATCATCAGGTAGCGCGGCACGGCGCCGAGCGCGCTGGTGGCGATGGTCTCGCGCCGCCCGCTGACGCTGCCCGGCAGGTAGTGCTGGCCCGCCGCGACCTCGCGCGCCAGGCTTGGCTGCTCCCACAGCGGATCGCTCGAGTTGATGCGCGCGATGCTGCGGTTGCCGTAGTCTTGCGACGGCAGCCATTCGAGCGTGGCCGCGTTCCACGGGTTGCCGACCTCTTTGTCGGCCATGCGCAGGCTGCGCGCCAGGTCGAACAGGAACAGCAGCACCCCGAAGGCGAAGACAAAGGCGCCCACGCTCGAGAGCATGTTCAGTCCATCCCAGCCCATTTCGCTATTGTAGGTGTACACCCGGCGCGGCATGCCCAGGAGGCCGGTGACATGCATCGGGAAGAAGGCCACGTTGAAGCCGCCGAACATCAGGGCGAACACCCAGCGCGCCAGGTGCTCCGAGAGCTGGTTGCCGTTGATCAGCGGGATCCAGTAATACAGCGCCGCGAACACCGGAAACAGCATGCCGCCAATGAGCACGTAGTGCAGGTGGGCGACGATGAAGTAGGTGTCGTGCACCTGCCAGTCGAACGGCAGCACGGCGACCATCACGCCGGTCAGTCCGCCGAGCACAAAAATGAACATGAACCCGAGCAGGAACAGCGCCGGCGCCGTCATGCTCACGCGCCCGCGCCACATGGTGGCGATCCAGGCGAACACCTGGATCGCGGTCGGCACCGCGACGGCCATGCTGGCGGCCGACACGAAGCTCATTTTCATCACGCCCAGGCCGGCCGTGAACATGTGGTGGGCCCACAGCGCAAAGCTGAAAAAGCCCACCGCCACCAGCGCCACGATGATCGCGCGCCGTCCCACCAGCGGCACGCCGGCAATGCTTGGGATCATGGTCGAGACCATGCCGGCGGCCGGCAGGAAGATGATGTACACCTCGGGATGGCCGAAGAACCAGAACAGGTGCTGCCACAGGATCGGGTCGCCGCCCCGGTCGGCAATGAAGAACGGCCAGTCGTAGGCGCGTTCGAGTTCGAGCAGCGCGGTGCCGGCGATGATGGCCGGGAAGGCGAACACGATCATCACGCCGACCACCAGCATGGCCCATGCGTAGACCGGCATGCGGCCCAGGGTCATGCCGGGCGCGCGCGTGAACAGGATGCCGACGATCAGTTCGATCGCCCCGGCGATGGCCGAGATTTCGATGAAGCCGATCCCGAGCAGCCAGAAGTCGGCGTTCAGGCCGGGCGAATAGGCCTTGCCGGTCAGCGGCGGATACATGAACCAGCCGCCGTCGGGCGCCAGTCCGACGAACAGGGTGCAGAAAAACGCCAGCCCGCCGATGGCGTAGGCCCAGAAGGCATACGCCGACAGGCGCGGGAAGGGCAGGTCGCGCGCGCCCAGCATATTGGGCAGCAGGTAGACCGCGATCGCTTCGACCACGGGAATGGCGAACAGGAACATCATCACCGTGCCGTGCATGGTGAATACCTGGTTATAGGTCGAGGCACTCAAAAAGGTGTTTTCGGGGATTGCCAGCTGCATGCGCATCATCAGGCCAAGTACGCCGGCCAGCAGGAAGAACAGCAGCGAGGTGCCGATGTACAGCAGGCCGATATTGGTGTTGTTGACGGTGGTCAGATAGCGCCAGCCGGTCGGCGTCTTCCACGCCGCTTGCAGGCGTTCGAGTTCGCCGGGAGGGCGCGGCAGCGTGTTGGGAAGTGCGGTGCCGGTCATTTGAGCTGTTCCAGGTAGGCGGCCAGCGCGTTGAGGGTATCGCCGTCCATGCCGGCCGGCGGCATGCGCGCGCCCGGCTTGATGCTTTGCGGGTCGGCGATCCAGCCGGCCAGGGTGCCGCGATGGGTGCGCAGCGCGCCGGCGGCGATATGCAGGCGTCCACCGACGTGGGTCAGGTCCGGTCCCATGCGTGTTACCTCGCTCACGCCGCGAATGGTGTGGCAGGCCACGCAGCGCTGGTCGATGAAGGCTTGCCGTCCGCGTGCGAGCAGCGCGTTGGCGGGCGCGGCGGCCGGCCTGGCCTGGCGCGCCAGCCAGGCCGCGTAATCGGCCGGCGTATGGGCGATCACGTGCAGCGCCATGCGCGCGTGCTGCTCGCCGCAGTATTCGGCGCACTGGCCGCGATAGACGCCCGCTTGATCCGCCTGCAGGGTCAATCCGGTAACGCGCCCCGGCACCATGTCCATCTTGCCGCCCAGCGCCGGCACCCACAGGCTGTGAATCACGTCGCCGGAGCTCAAGCCCAGGTACACCGGGGTCCCCGTGGGAATATGGATTTCATTGGCGCTGACGATGTCCGCGCCGCCGGCCGGATCGGGGTAGCGCACCTCCCACCACCACATGTTGGCGCCGACCGCGATCCGCGTTGCGTGCTGCGAGGTCTGGGCCGCCATCTGGCCGCTGCGCCAGGTGCTCCACGCCAGCAGCACGCTCAGCACCGCCACCGGAAAGGCCACGCCGGCGCCGGCGATCCACGCCATCGGCCGCACCGTGCGCGCGCGCCGCCCGAGGCCCAGCGCGGTGAGCGCCATCACCAGCGCGAACACCAGCGCGCCGCCGCCGAACAGCACCCACGCGAACTGGCTGATGATGGCCGCGTCGGGGCCGGCGGGGTGCAGCACGGATTGCAGCACAGGCGGCAGCGCGGCTTGCACGGATGTCCCCTTCATCGCAAGGTGTACAGGTAGGCCGCCATGTGGCGCGCTTCGGCTTTCGATACGCCGACGTTGGGCATCGTGGTGCCGGGTTTCATGGCGGGAGGATCGACCAGCCAGTCGGCCAGCGACCCTGGCAAATTGGGAATGCGTCCGGCGATGTAGCTGCGGCGGCCGAATTTGTCGAGCGGCGGGCCGGCGCTGCCGGTGGCCGCGCCCACGCCGGGAATGGCGTGGCAGGCGCCGCACTGGTACTGCTCCATCAGGCGCTTGCCCAGCACCGCGTCGCCGCCGGCCACCGCCAGGGGCGCGGGTCCGGCGTGCTTGTCGCAGCCTGCCAGCGCCGCGCACAGCACGGCCGCCACGGCGATCGGAAGGGGAAACACGCGCACGTTACGATCCTGCGAAAGCGATTTGGATCGATATAATACAAGAAAAATTGCTATCATTTTTTCAACAGAACGCGCCTCCCGGCGGTGCCCGACCATGCCTTCCAACCGTGTCCGCCTGATCCTGAAAACCGCTGCCGCCACCCTCGCCGCCGCCGCCGTGACAGCGGCCATCGGCGCCGCGCTGGTGCTCAAAAGCGGCTGGTATAACGTAGCTTCGACCGACCAGCATTTCCAGTTCGTCCACACCCTGCTCGAGCAGGGCATGCGCGACTCGGTGCGCTTCCACGCGCGCGCCGTGGCGTCGCCGAAGCTCGACAGCGCCGCCCGTATCGCCCGGGGCGCGCTGGTGTACCGCGACCACTGCGTGCAATGCCACGGCGCGCCCGGCGTGGCGCAACAGGACTTCGGCAAGAGCATGCAGCCGGTGCCTGGCCCGCTGGTCGACGCGGCGCGCCGCTGGCAGCCGGCGCAGCTGTACTGGATTACCAAAAACGGCATCAAGATGAGCGGCATGCCGGCCTGGGAATATCACCTGGCCGACGACGATATCTGGTCGCTGGTGGCCTTCATGGTCAAGCTGCCGGAACTGGCGCCGCCCGCGTATGCCGCCATGAGCGCGCCGTCCGCGCCGGCGGCCGCCGCACCGGCGCTGCCGGCGCGCTGGCAGGGCAATCCGCAGCGCGGGCGCGTCGCGCTGACCCAGTACGCCTGCAACGCCTGCCACGTGGTGCCCGGCGTGACCGGTCCCGAAACCTATGTCGGGCGGCCGCTGGCCGGCCTTGGCAAGCGCCGCTTCATCGCCGGGCACCTGCCCAACACCCAGGAAAACCTGGTGCGCTGGATCCGCGATCCACACGCCATCGACCCGCTCACCGCCATGCCGGCGCAGGACGTGAGCGAAGCAGACGCAGTCGACATCAGCGCCTATCTCCTGACCTTGCACTGAGAGGCTGAGAGTCTTTCGATCATGCCCGCTCATCACGCCAGAAAGCGCCCGCTCGTCGTTGCAAATGTTCGCCATAGCCCGAGCTATGGCTGTGCTTTGCGCCTAAGTAAGTGCGCATAAATTCTTGTAATTTACAGCTTCCATAAGCGGCGCCTTGCTGTGTTGCCCACCGCTAGCAGTGCTCGCACTGCGTCGCGGCGTGCGCCTTGCAAGGCATCCGCTTCTGTTCGCTATAAATCACAATAATTTCTGCACACTTACTTAGCCCGGCCACTCTCTGGCGCGCTGCTCGGGCAGGCCCGAAAAACTCTCAACCTCTGGGCCGCAGGCCGGCCTGCGCTACAATCGCGGGCGACTTTACGCTGTCCCCATTTAAGGAATACAAATGAAACTGGTTCGTTACGGCCGTCCCGGCAAGGAAAAACCCGGCTTGTTCGATGAAGAAGGACGCCTGCGCGACCTGTCTGGCGTCGTCGCCGATATCGATGCCTCGCTGCTGTCGGACAAGGCGCTGCGCAAGCTGGCCAAGATCGACTACAAAACGCTGCCGCTGGTGCGTGGCACGCCGCGCCTGGGCGTGCCGCTTCGCGGTGTGGGCAAATTCATCGGCATCGGCCTCAATTACGCCGACCATGCCGCCGAAACCGGCGCCACGCCGCCGCTTGAACCGATCGTGTTCATGAAGGCGATCACCTGCCTGTCCGGCCCGGACGATCCGCTGATGCTGCCGCAGGGTTCCAAAAAGACCGACTGGGAAGTCGAACTCGGGGTGGTGATCGGCACCCGCGCGCAGTATGTGAGCGAAGAAGACGCGCTCAATTACGTGGCCGGCTACTGCGTCGTCAACGACGTGTCGGAACGCTCGTTCCAGCTCGAACGCGGCCCCCAGTGGGACAAGGGCAAGGGCTGCGACACGTTCGGCCCGGTCGGCCCGTGGCTGGTCACGCGCGATGAAGTGATCGACGTGCAGCGCCTCGACCTGTACCTGGAACTGAACGGCAAGCGCATGCAGACCGGCTGCACCGAGACCATGATTTTCAGCGTGGCGCAGATCGTCAGCTACCTGTCGCGCTTCATGACGCTCGAGCCGGGCGACATCATCGCCACCGGCACCCCGCCGGGCGTGGGCGTGGCGCGCAGCCCGCAGCGTTTCCTGAAAAAAGGCGACACCTTGCGCTTGGGCATCGCCGGCCTCGGCGAGCAGCAGCAAGACGTTATTGCCTACACGAAAACCTGATCAGGCGCGTCCCCGCCAGCGCGATGCTTCTTTTATGTCAATACCGAGCTTGCTGCTGCGGTGACTTTTCGTAAGATTGCAATGCAAATATAGGAACACCATGCAGTCCAGCATGCCGAGATTCGGCGTGCGCGGCCTGCATGGACGGCTTGTTCCGGCCATGCCGGTCTTTCTCCTGTCAACCCGGAAGAAAGCGACCATGACCAGCTATCGCACCCCTTTCCTGCTCGCCCTCGCGAGCTGGGCGCTACCTCTGTACGCCACTGCCCAGACGATTCCCCACGGTAGTTATCAACTTTCCTGCAGCAATATTTCGGTCAACGGCGACAAGCTCAGGGCCAATTGCAAGAAGCTCAGCGGGGTCCAGCAAACCACCACGCTGGAAAAGATGGATGCCTGCGTGAACGCGATCCGCCAGTACGGCGACATCGGCAACATCGACGGCAACCTGATCTGCCTGCCGGACCTGCCGCGCCCGAACCCGGCGTTTGTGTTTCCCAAGGCCGAGACCCAGCTGAACCAGTGGATTTTCGGCGGCCTGGAAAACCAGATCCACCAGCATGGCTGGGGACTGTGGGCCGGGCTGACCCAGCCGGTCGGCAGCGTCGACGGCACCGTGGTGCGCGCGTTCGAAACCTGGACTTCGCCGGGCAACATCATTTTCCGCAGCGCGCCCGAGCGCAAGGCCGACGATGGCAAGGGCGGGCCGCTCGCGCGCCCCACGCTCGAGCTGCACCTGCCGCGCCAGTTCCAGCACGGCCACCGGCCGGCGGCGCGCGGCGCGAGCCTGGTATCGGCCGCAGCGCCCGCCCCCGGCAGGCCGGACACGGCGATCCTTGTGTCGGTGGCCTACAATCCGCCGGCCGCGCAGCATGCGATCAGCAACCGCCTGTTTTATGAGTCCACCCTCAAGCAACTGATGGCGCAAGGCTACACGGAGGTGCCGAATTTCCCTGCGAACGCGATCGTGATCAAGCCGGTATTCAAGATCATTCCCAAGAATGTGGAGCGTGGCATCTACGTCTTTCCGGGCTGGCCGGGACCGGGCGCCGCCAAGCCGAACAGCGGGTTCGGCGAAGCGGCCTGGAACAGTTGCGTGTATGTCGACATCAACCGTCCGATCGGCATCGGTGGCAACAGCAACGATGCGGGATGCGACCGGCGCACGCCGGCCAACACCTTCTATTTGAGCGACTTCATCCATACGCGCATCACGGCCGAGAACGCGCCCTTCCTGTCGGCCCAGCTCAACAAGCCGGTCGCGGCCGGCGACATCGCGATTTTGATCGGCATGCACATCACCTCGCGCGAAAACAAGATGTGGACCTGGCAAACCTTCTGGTGGGTGGCCGACCCCGACCGTCCGCTCTCGCCCAGTTCGCCCGCCATCGCCGGCGCGCGCCCCATGGCCTACCTGGACGGCGCGGCGCGCCACTATGCGATGTCGCTGGCCTACTCCACCGTCTCGCCGGCGCAGCCGATCACCAAGGGCAAGAACGTGGGCGCGCCGGTGTACGGCTACAACCCCTACCTGGAAGCCGGTTTCGGGCCGGATGTGTTCGCCGGCATCAGCCGCCCGATCAATGGCACGATCAACGCCAATACCGGAATCGAGTCGAACTGCATGACCTGCCACAACCTGGCGGCCTACGCGCCGGCGCCGAAACCGATCATGCCGTACGCCACCGACTTTTACATGAGCATTACCGATCCGATCTTCGACAATACGCTGCGCTCCGATTTTTCGTGGACCATTGTCGACCTGATCGTCAAGACGCCGGCCAATTAGGCGACCGGCCCGGCGACTCAGTCGAGCGCCGCCGCCAGCGAATCGGACAGGCGCGACACGATCTCCGACAGGTCGGCATCGGTGGCGATGAACGGCGGCGCCAGCAAAATATGGTCGCCGCGCACGCCATCGATGGTGCCGCCCATCGGATAGACCATCAGGCCATTGGCCATGGCCTTGTTCCTGACCGACGCGTGCAGCTTGCGGGCCGGGTCGAACGGCGCCTTGCTGGCGCGCTCTTGCACCAGTTCGAGGGCGATGAGCAGGCCGCGCCCGCGAATGTCGCCCACGTTCGGGTGCGCGCCGAACTCGGCCTGCAGCATGCGCCGCAGCGCTTCGCCGCGCAGGCGCACCGCCGCCAGCAGGTCGTCGCGCTCGATCACCTTCTGCACCGCCAGCGCGGCGGCGGCGGCCACCGGATGGCCGATGTAGGTATGCCCGTGCTGGAACGCGCCGCTGCCCTTGCGCAGCTGGTCGACCAGCGCGCGCTGGGCCAGCACCGCGCCGATCGGCTGGTAGCCGGCCCCGAGTCCCTTGCCGATGGTGATGATGTCGGGCGAGACGCCATCCTGCTCGATCGAATACATGGTGCCGGTGCGGCCCATGCCGCACATGACTTCATCGGCGATGAACAGGATGCCGTAGCGGTCGCACAGCTTGCGTACGCCACGGAAGTAGCCGGGCGTGGGCGCAATCGCGCCGCCGGTCGCGCCCACCACCGGCTCGGCCACGAAGGCGATGATGGTGTGCGGGCCGGCCGCGTGGATCTGTTCGTCGAGTTCGCGCAGCAGGGCGTTGGTGTACTGGTCCTGGGTCTGGTCCGGCAGGCGGTCGCGGTATTCGTAGCAGGGCGCCACGCGCGCCACGTCGATCAGGAGCGGCGCGAAGTGGCGGCGGCGCCACTCGTTGCCGCCCACGGCCAGGGCGCCGAGCGTGTTGCCGTGGTAGCTCTGGCGCCGCGCGATGAATTTGGTGCGCTGGGTCTGGCCGGTTTCGACAAAATACTGGCGCGCCAGCTTCATCGCCGTTTCCATCGCTTCCGAGCCGCCCGAGACAAGGTACACTTCAGTCAAGCCTTCCGGCGCGCCGGCGGTAAGGCGGTCGGCCAGTTCCTCGGCCACGTCGGTGGTGAAGAAGGCCGTGTGGGCGTAGGCGTTGCGGTCGATCTGGCGGTGCATCGCGCTGAGGATGTCCGGGTGGCCGTGGCCGAGCGACGACACCGCAGCGCCGCCGCAGGCGTCGATATAGGTCCGGCCCTCGCTGTCGCGCACCAGCATTCCCAGGGCGCTGACGGCAACCCGCGGAGTTTGCCGGAGATTGCGGTGAATCATGTGGCTCATATGGTCCTCATCATGAAAATTGTTGATGATTGACAATAAGCGGAGAACGTCGCCATTCTGTTGATCTACCCCCGGCCGCGTGCGAATATTTTTGTCTGCGGCAATAAACGCAACACATGAAAGGCAAGCGCATGATCGACCGACTCGGGCCTTTGGCAGTGCAACATCTGACGGCGGCGCAGCGGGCGGCGGCGCAAGCGATCATCGACGGGCCGAGGGGCGCGCTGTACGGCCCGTTCGTGCCGCTGTTGCGCAGCCCGGAGCTGATGGCATGCGCGCAGCGCATGGGCGAATACCTGCGCGTGCCGCAGCGATCGGCACGCGCCTGTCGGAGAACGCCATCCTGGTGACGGCGCGCGAATGGGACCAGCAGGTGGAGTGGGCGATTCATGCGCCGATTGCCGAGCGCAGTGGGATCGCGCCGGAGGTCGTCAAGGTCATCGGCGAACGGCGCAAGTCGCCGGCCATGGCGGCCGATAAAGCGCTGGTGGTCGATTTTTGCGTCGAGCTGCATCGCAGCAAGCGGGTCAGCGACGCAAGCTATGCCAATGCGCTGGCGCTGTTCGGCGAACAAGGCGTGGTCGATTTGATGGGGATCAATGGGTACTATACTTTTTTGGCGATGGTGATGAACGCCGCGCAAACGCCGGCGCCGCCATCGACGGCGGCGCCCTTGCCGGCGTAGCCCGGTGTCACGCCGGCAGCGCATAAGCCGGGATGGAAAGCGACTGTATGAGCATGCGTTGGGACGATCACTTTTTGGCGCGGGAGCGCGTTTATCGCGACCCCGGCCCGGCTTGCTTTAACGGTTTGCAGGCGGCACGCAAGCGCGTGGCCACCAATACGCGCGAGGATTGGATGTGGCTGGCGGACGCGCTGGGCGACGTGCGGCGCAAGTTTTTTGTCGCCATGGTGTTCAGATTGCAATCGGTACCGAGACGCCTGCTGGCGGCGTTGATCAGCGCCGCGGTGAGCGAACTCAATCCCAGCACCAACCAGTTCTACATCCGTCCCTGCGTGCGCACCTTTGGCACGAAGGAGGTCGTGACCCGCCTGCTGCGAATTGTCGAGGTGGGCTCGAACGAGGAGCAATGTGGCGCTGTGAGTGCGCTCTACTGGGCATATGGAAACGAGCGCGATGATGACCTGGCCGAACTGCGTCAGCGCCGGCAGCGCCTGTTGCTGATGCGCTTCATCGAGAACGAGAATGTCAACCTGCGCCGCCGGATCTTGCCGGCGCTCAGCTTCAATGCCGACAAGTACCCGGCCGAGCTTCAACCGCTTGTTGCGACGGCAATGGCGATCGCCCGCGCCCATCCTGATGAGTACATTCGCCATCGGATCGGTATTCAGACGGGGGAGGGCGGGCCGCTGATGCCGGTTCCATCCATGAGAGCGGCGGTGGAGGATCGGGCCGGCATGTCCTTCGCCGCGTCATCCGTGCCCAGCAGCGCTTCGCACGACTGGTCGTTGAATTATTCGACACGCGTGCTTGAATAGCAAGCAGCGCCTGTCCTGGGGACGCGCCGCAGCCAGCCTGCAATGGCAGCCAAGGCGGGCAGCGCCGATTTCAGCTGCCGTCGTCGGCAAGTTCCCGCATCACCGAGGGGGAAAATGCCGATTCGCCGAACAGGGCTTTTTGCTGATCAGCATTTAAGGGCTTGCCGGTCAGGGTCAGGTGAATTCTTCCGTTCACAGGAAGGATTTCGCGCCCGTCAGGAACTGCGGCGGCGGCAATTTTCTTTCGTAGTGTCGCCGATGCACGCTTGTATGTAGCAAGCTCATCTGCTTGCTGTTTACCTGGTGTCTTCATGGTATTCACTTTAAGTGTCGTTGCAGGAATAGTTGCTTTTATGTTTGTAAAAGCGGCTAACATGCTGCCAGTGTCTTCCAAATATAGTTTAGCAAAATTGACCATGATGGACTGTTCGCGCGCAAATGGAACTGCATTGGCCGCGCGCTACCGTATGTTTCCCACCACTCGGGACAGTGCGCAAGGACTTCTTGGACCGTGCGCAGGCCGTGCATCGTAGTATCCCGATGCCGGGTCATTTCCGCAACATGGACCGGGGCATCGAAACCGAGCTTGGGCCAGACCCAGTAGCCGATCAGCGCATCCGGATCGCCGGGCCGTAAAGGCCCGCGTCCGGCGCCATACAGGTGGATGCCGGAGAAGCCGAACCGATAGGCCGTGACCGCCATCAATCCGAACGCAACAGTACAAAACCTGGGCGGCGTTTCCGGGGACAGCATCATGCTGCCGATATGCAGCGCATCACACCAGACGCCCGGCGCTTGTTCCGATCGAAAAGCAATCACACTGTTCTGCTCGCCGTCCTTGACGAACGAGTTGATGAACTGAACGTTCATGCCGGGTGGTGCATTGCCATGTTCGTTCACTCGCAACGCCCATGCCGCCGACCCATCCGGAATCATGAAAAGGTGTGCGCTCTGTTTTTCAATGAGTTCAAGTATCGTGCCATCGTGTCGCTCCAGCGTGAAGCCATCGGACCGTTGCCCCCGCTTGTCATACAGTTCGCCCTGGAAGTAGTCGCGTGCGATGGGGTGGCCGAGCAGGATGGTCTCGATTTTCCTGATATTGTGTTCGTCGAACCGTGGCTCGATAATCATGATAGGGCCTCTGATGTGGTGTCGATGGGTGAGTTCATCAGCGCAGTACCGTAACGCTCGGGCGCGAATTTCAGAGTGGGAAAGTGAGTTCGCGGCAGCGCCGATTGCAGGGATGAGTTCAGCCAGCGTACTCGCCATTGGCGCGGGCGCACAGGGCGCTTTTGGGGAAACGGGCGGTCACTGTATCGTGGTCAATGATTGCCCGATCATATTGAACTTTCGTCGTGCGAGGCCCGATACGCCATCATCCGGACCCGGCAGTTCGGCGGATCCGTGATAGCAAAAAACCTGCGCATCGAAGGCACTTGGCAATCATGTCGGGAGTCGCATTCCCTGGCACTGGAGGCCCATGGGCAAGCCAAAAGAAGGAGATAAATGAGATTGGATCATCTTCTGACCGTCAACGCATATTATGACGGCGCACTGCTGGGTATCGCGGAACTCGACGGGGTCCCGCACATCTACCAGAATGGATCCATGTACGCGCTCGATGACGACGAGGCGGTGTATTTTCTGTCGCCGGTCGCGCCCGAGTTGCTGGCGCTGGTGATGGAAGACTGGGCCATCTGGCGCCGCTATCTCGCGGCGAGCGGAGCACCGGAAGCGGCCGATGCGCGGCACCCGGCGCTGGCCTGCGACCGTGAACGGCATGATGCTCTCGAACTGGCCATTGGGGACCGTCTCACGACCGATCCGCACAATCACAAGCGCTTCAAGGCCGATTTCTGGCCGCCGGCATCGCCAGCGGACCCGGGTGCCTTGTGGGACGGCCAGCGCGTCCGGTGGACACCGTGTGGCACGCCAGACATGCCGAAGCATCCGGTGCCTCGTTAAGCGAGCGCATGTTCCGCAGCGTCATCGGACTCAGGACAACGCAAGCTGATCGGTGAAGCAGCCGGCATGGCGCGTGCATGCAGTGCGCGGTGAGAGTCCGGACAGCGTACGCGGCGTCATGACGCGAACACAGAGCGCGCGCACGCCAAGTGGCGACGGCTGGAGATGGCTCAACGATTGAGCGGGGATAGTGAACTTATGCGGCCTGCGGGTCGCCGTCTTGCCGTGGAAGGGAACGGACCAGGCGGCCGATGCGTGGCACCGGCCGCGTCAAACAAGGAAGCGCCGCTTTAAGCGAGCGCTTCCTTCGCCGCTTCTTCCGGCGTCAAGCCATCGTAGAACTGGTCGGTAAACCACTCGACCTGTTCCTCGATATGGTCCTGCGCCTGCTTCTGGGTTGCGCCGCCGGCGACCAGGAAGCCTTCCACCTCGATGCACCAGTGAATCAGCGCCAGGGTTTCTTCGTCGAGTTCTTCTTTCTTGGCCATGTTGGCACCTCTTTCAGCATTTGTTGTCCGAGAAAGGATGATAACCGATCACTCGCCCAGGTCGGTGACCATGCCCCACTTGGCAAACTCCGGTTCGAACTCCGCCAGGGTCAGCTGGCCGACGCTGGTATGCGCCCCGACCGCCTCCAGCGTGCCCGCCTCCAGGCGACGCGCC
This sequence comes from Massilia sp. CCM 8734, assembly GCF_011682155.1. Classification (NCBI taxonomy): domain Bacteria; kingdom Pseudomonadati; phylum Pseudomonadota; class Betaproteobacteria; order Burkholderiales; family Oxalobacteraceae; genus Massilia; species Massilia sp. CCM 8734. Next base: position 167,354 of record NZ_WHJI01000006.1, on the reverse strand, counting down.
AGCAGCACCGCCGCCATGCACGGAATTTCCGGCCCATGGTCGTTGTCGGCCGCGATATGCCAGGCGCGCTGCGCGGGCGCTCCGGCGGCGTCCACGCCATGCACGCGCACCACCATCCCGCCCAGCGCCGAGCCGAGGAAATTGAGGCCGTCGGCGGCGCGGTTGAGCAGGCCGGCGAAGCGCTCCGGATGGCGCACCAGCCCGAGCCGGCGCAGGCCCGCCAGCGCCGCCATGCCGCGCTGGCTGATGCCGGTTTCCAGCGCGGCGCGAAACATCACCGTCCGCACCCCTGCATAGTGGGCCGGAAACAGTTCGAGATCGGGAATGTCGCACAGCGACCCCAGGCGCGGGCGCAGGCGCGCATAGGCCACCATGACCGGCGCCGCCCAGCCCAGCTGGGTGGTCCAGCGCCCGTCCTGCCAGACCTGGATCGGCGCGCCACAATAGCTCAGCACGGCGGACATAGTCGCCACCCCGCGCGGCGCGGTCTGGGCCGGGGCGATGCACATATCGATCGAAGCAATGCTGCGCCAGCCCGCGCTCAAGTGGTCGACCACGGCCGAGGACATGGCCGGCACGCTGCTCGCGCCGGTGATCGCCGTGCGCTGCTGGCGGCGGAATGCATCGTCCAGCGCGGCCGGGAAGTCGCACACGAAGCGGCGGCCGTCGGCCAGGTCGATGTAATGGGCGCCGGCCGCGGCCGTGGCCAGGGCGGTGCCGTAATCCTGTTGCTGGAACGGGCCGGCGGTATGGATGACGAGCTCGGCCCCGAGCGCGCGCAGCGCTTGTGTCAGTTGAGGATCGTGGATGTCGATGCGGGCGGCTGCCGCGCCGTGTGCGCAGGCGCGGGCCAGGGCGCCGGCCTTGTCCAGGTCGCGCCCGGCGACGATCAGTTCGATGCCCGGGCTGGGCGCCAGGGCACGGCAGATGCGGGTCCCGAAGTTACCGTATCCGCCGAGAACGACCGTTTTCATGCTGGGTGGATCAGGCTGCGAGGGCCTTGGCCAGTAATTCGGCGACGACTTCATTGAGGTCGGCGTCGCGTTCCTTGGCCAGGGTTTGCAGTTGCAGCACCAAGTCGCTGTTGAGCTTGACGGCGAAGGGAACCAGGCCGAGCGCCTGGTCGCGCTTGCGCTGTTCGCGGCGGTCGACGATGGCGTTGTCGGCGTTGCCGAAGCCGGCCGCGCCGGGGGCGACCATCTTGCCCATCAATTTTTTGGCGTCACTCTTTGCCATGCCGGTTTTTTTCATTGTCTGCCTTTGCTATCAAAGAACGCATTCTACGCGCTCTTGGGGGTGCGGACGACGGCGCAGCCGATGGCGCGCGAAAATCAGCCCAGGACTTTCTTGAGCCAGACGCCGATATGGTCGACTTCTTCCTGGCACAGCGAATGCTGCATCGGGTAGTCGTGCCATTCGACCTGGTAGCCCAGCGCGGTGAGCAAGTCGCGCGAAGCCACGGCGCGGGTCATCGGAATCACGCCGTCGTACTGACCATGCACCTGGAAAATCGGGGTCGCCAGGCTCGCTTCCGAACGCTCGGCGGCGATCTTGTCGGCCAGCGGCACATACCCGGACAAACACATCAGCCCGGCCAGCTTTTCCGGATGGCGCAAGCCGGTCTGGAGCGTCATCGCGCAACCCTGCGAAAATCCCGCCAGGATGATGCGCGAGGCGGGAATGCCACGCGCTTTTTCACGCGCGATCAGCGCTTCGATCTGCACTTGCGAAGCGCGCAGGCCGGCTTCGTCTTCGCGCCGGCCAATGTCGGCGTGGACGATGTCGTACCACGAGCGCATCACGTAACCGTTGTTGATGGTCACCGGCATCGTGTTGGCATTGGGGAAGACGAAGCGGATACCCGGCAAGCCCGTCAGGTCGAGTTCGTTCGTCATCGACACGAAGTCGTTGCCGTCCGCGCCCAGGCCGTGCATCCAGATAATGGCCACCGTCGGGTTCGGGGCAGTGACGACTTCGATCGTTTCTAACAGTTCGCTCATGCGTTGTTCTCGGTGGGCGGCGCCGGACGCAGCGCCGATTTCGGCCGGAATGCCTTGCACACGGCCGGGTTGGTGTCGATATACGGTCCGCCGATCAGGTCGACGCAGTAAGGCACGGCCGCGAAAATGCCGCCGACCAGTTGCTTGCCGTCAGCATCTTTCAAGCCTTCGAGGGTTTCCTTGATCGCTTTCGGCTGGCCCGGCAGGTTCATCACCAGCGCGCTATGGCCGTCGGTTTCGCGGATCACCGCCGTCTGGCGCGACAAAATCGCGGTCGGCACGAACTGCAGGCTGATCTGGCGCATCTGCTCGCCGAAACCGGGCATTTCTTTGGTGCCGATGGCGAGCGTGGCTTCGGGCGTGACATCGCGCCGCGCCGGGCCGGTGCCGCCGGTGGTCAAGACCAGGTGGCAGCGCGCCACGTCGACCAGTTCGACCAGGGTCGCTTCGATGCGCGCCCGTTCGTCGGGAATGAGGCGCGTTTCGAGGCGGTACGGCGTGGCGAGGGCGGCAGCCAGCCAGTCGGCCAGCGCCGGCAAGCCCTTGTCTTCGTAGACGCCGCCGCTGGCGCGGTCGGAAACCGACACCAGGCCAATGATCAGCTCAGGCGCCAACTCAACCGCCAGCTCGGCCGGATTACGCGTCGTCGGACTCGTCATCGATCGGCTCGCCGTCTTCGTCCTCGTCCTGGCTGGCCGGCTTGGCGGCGGCCTTGCGCTTCTTGTCGATATCCTTGAGGATCTGGTAGATCTCGCGGTAGGCTTTCGGCGGCTTGTTCTCGGCCTGTTCCTTGCGCGCGTTGCGGATCAGGGTGCGCAGATGCTGCACATCGAGTTCCGGATTTTCTTCGAGCAACACGGTCAGGGCCTTGTCGTCGGCCAGCAACTTGTCGCGGCGGCGTTCGAGCGCGTGCAGGGCCGCGGTATCGGCCTTGGACATGCCTTTCCAGCTGTCGATGGTGCGCTGGATGACGGCCACTTCTTCCTCGTCGAGGGTGCGCATTTTCTTGCCGACGAATTGCATCTGGCGACGCCGTCCCTCGTGGTTGGTGATCAGCTGGCACGCCAGGATGGCGTCGCGCACGTCTTCCGGCATGGGCACGCGCTTGACGCGGTCGCGCGCTTCGGCGACCAGTTCTTCGCCGAGCTTTTGCAGCTCGCTCATCTGGCGCTTGAGCTCGGACTTGGAAGGGCGTTCGTATTCTTGTTCGAACTCGGAGGATTGGAAGCCGCAGGCGCCCCGGTTTGGATTTGGCATGATATGGTTCCGATAGGCGTAAAGCCGACCAGTAAAAACTGTAAACGACTGCTATCATACCCGTTTAACCGGACAGCCGAAGAAAACCACACATGAACGACTCCGTCTTTATCCACACCCAGGATCAGCTGCAGCAGCTGGCGCGCGACGTTTTGGCCTTTGCCAGGGAGATCGGTGGCACCGATGCCGCCGTCGATATCAGCGAGGGAAGCGGGCTGGCGGTGTCGGTCCGGCGTGGCAAAATCGAGACGATCGAGCAAAACAAAGACAAAGGCATGGGCGTGACCGTGTATATCGGTCAAAAACGGGGCAACGCCAGCACGTCCGACTTTTCCCCGGCGGCCCTGCGCGCCACCGTCGACGCGGCCTACAACATCGCCCGCTTCACGGCTGACGACGACTGCGCCGGCCTGGCCGACGCCGACATGCTCGAAACCAAGCCGCGCGACCTGCGCCTGTGCTACCCGTGGATGATCTCGACCGAAGACGCCGTGGTTCTGGCGCAACGCGCCGAAGCGGCCGCATTCGACGTCGATGCGCGCATCACCAACAGCGAAGGCGCCAGCGTGCACGTGCAGCAGTCGCACTTCGTGTCGGCCAATTCGCGCGGTTTCGCGGGCGGCTATCCGTTTTCGCGCCACACCCTGTCGGTGGCGCCGATCGCCGGCAAGGGCGCCAAAATGCAGCGCGACGACTGGTACACCTCGGTGCGCGATCCGAAAAAGATGGCCCAGCCCGAAGCGGTGGGCCGTTACGCGGCCGAGCGCGCGCTGGCGCGCCTGAACGCGCGCACGCTCGATACGCGCACCTGCCCGGTGTTGTTCGAAGCGCCGCTGGCGGCCGGCCTGCTCGGCTCCTTCGTGCAGGCAACGTCGGGCGGCGCGCTGTATCGCAAGTCGACCTTCTTGCTCGATTCGCTGGGGCAGTCGGTCTTCCCCTCGCATATCCAGATCCTGGAAGACCCGCATGTCATCGGCGGGGTCGGTTCGGCCCCGTTCGATGAAGAAGGCGTGCGCACCGTGCGGCGCGACGTGGTCAAGGATGGCGTGGTGCAGGGCTATTTCCTGTCGTCGTATTCGGCGCGCAAGCTGGGCATGAAAACCACGGGTAACGCGGGCGGGTCGCACAACCTGACCATGAGCTCCACGCAAACCAGGCGCGGCGACGACTTCGCCGGCATGATCAAGAAAATGGGGCGCGGCCTCCTGGTGACGGAACTGATGGGCCAGGGCACCAACTACGTGACCGGCGACTATTCGCGCGGCGCATCGGGTTTCTGGGTTGAAAATGGCGTGATCCAGTACCCGGTCGAAGAAATCACCATCGCCGGCAACATGAAGGATATCTTCCAGCAGATCGTCGCCATCGGCAACGACGTGCTTATCCGTGGCAACAAGCAGACCGGCTCGATCTTGATCGAAAAAATGGTCGTCGCCGGCGGCTGAACGTCCTCATGTTCTTCCCGCGTGGGCCACAGTGCCCACGCTTTACCCCTTCCGCATCCCACGCTTTACCCCTTCCGCATCCCGCGCCTGCTCCTGTAAGACTGCTGTAAGATAAATTACGTTGCATGCTTGCCTAGACGCAAATACACTAGCCCAGGCACCATGACACTGGTGGTATTTCCGTGACGTAAACCCTTCAGGAGACACAGACATATGGAACGTCGTTCCTTTATTAAAAAAGCGGCAGTCGGCGCTGCCGCCGGCGCAGTCGCCGCACCGGCGCTGGCCCAGTCGCTGCCAACGATCAACTGGCGTCTCGCCAGCAGCTTTCCCAAGTCGCTCGATACCATCTTCGGCGCGTCCGACATCCTGACCAAGCGCGTTTCCCAGCTGACCGGTGGCAAGTTCAACATCCGCTCGTTCGCGGCCGGCGAAATCGTGCCGGGCCTGCAAGTGCTCGACGCGGTCCAGGCCGGCACTGTGGAAATCGGCCACAGCGCGTCCTATTACTATTTCGGCAAGGACGCCACCTTCGCCTTCGACTGCGCGGTCCCGTTCGGCCTGACCTCGCGCCAGCACACCGCCTGGTACCAGGAAGGCGGCGGACGCGAACTGACGCGCAACTTCTTCAAGGGCTATGGCATCGTCAACTTCCTGGGCGGCAATTCCGGTACCCAGATGGGTGGCTGGTTCCGTAAAGAAATCAAGTCGGTGGAAGACCTGAAGGGCACCAAGATGCGCGTCGGCGGTTTTGCCGGCAAGGTGCTCGAGCGCCTCGGCCTGGTGCCGCAGCAACTGGCCGGTGGCGACATTTATCCCGCGCTGGAAAAAGGCACGATCGATGCGGCCGAGTGGGTCGGTCCTTACGATGACGAAAAACTGGGCTTCTACAAGGTCGCGCCGTATTACTACGCGCCGGGCTGGTGGGAGGCGGGCGCGAGCTTCTCCTTCTACGTCGGCATCAAGGAGTGGGAAAAGCTGCCCAAGGAATACCAGGCTGCGCTCGAATGCGCCACCTACGAGGCGCACGTCGGCATGCAGGCCGAGTACGACGCCAAGAATCCGGCCGCGCTGGCGCGCCTGATGAAGAACGGCGTCAAGCTGCGCACCTTCTCGAAAGACATCATGGATGGCTGCTACAAGGCGGCGCAGGACGTGATGAACGAGGAAGCGGCCAAGAATGCCAAGTTCAAAACCATCTACGAGCCGTGGAAGCGATTCCGCCAGGACCAGAACATGTGGGCCTCGGTGTCGGAAGCGGCCATGCTCGACTACATGATCAAGGCCGGCAGGAAATAAGTCCAGCGGACTCCTCGTCGTTCCCGCCAAGGGTTGCCTTGGCGCGGGAACGACATCGGCTCACCCAATTCATCAACTATGAAACGAATCCTCTTCCTCGCCCTCCTCGCCGGTGGCGCCATGTATGCCTGGAAAACCGGGCGCCTCGGCGGCGGCGGTGACGGCGCGTTCGACAAGGACGGCAAGCCGGCCGTGATGCTGTTTACCAGCGCCGAGTGCGGCGACCCGTGCGACAAGATCCGCAGCGAGCTGAAAAAACGCGTCGCCAGCTTCGAGGAGGTGATCCTCACCGAGCCGAACAGCAAATACCGCGTCAACGCCATGCCGACCGTCATCGCGGGCAAGCAGCGCAGCGTGGGCGACGATGTGCACAAGCTCGCCGGCATGCTTGGCGAGGTGCTGGGCAAGGAGGCGCTGACGCGGCGCGAACGCATCGTGCTGGCCAATCACTTCGACGCGCAGGACAAAGCCAAGGTGGTGTTGTACGGGACCAAATGGTGTGGCTACTGCAAGGCGCAGCGCGAACTGTTCGAGGAAAAGAAGATCCCCTTCGAAGATGTCGACGTCGAGGCGTCCGAAGCGGGCCTGATGGCCTACAACGCACTTGAAGGCAACGGTTATCCGCTCACGTATGTGGGCTACCGGCGTTTCGGGGGATTCAACGAGTCGGAGATCCTGACGGCGGTCAAAGAACTCAGCGACAAGCCGCAGGCCGGTCTGCGCTGAGCGCGAACGGGCCAGAGGAAAGGGCGCCCTGCAACGGCAGGGACGCCCTACGGGACGCCCCTAAGGGACGCCCGCTCAATCAGAAGCGGTAACCGACACCGACGGCGATCAGCACAGGATCGACTTTCACGGTGCTCACTTTGGCGCCGGCGATCATCACATCGCTGCGGATGTTGATGCGCTTGACGTCCAGGTTGAGCGACCAGTTTTTATCGATCTTGAAATCCACGCCGGCTTGCACAGCCAGTCCCACGCTGTCGCTTTCCAGGTCGCCCGCGCCGTTGAGCAGTTTGACCTTCGAGATGCGCGTGTAGTTGATACCGGCGCCCAGGTAAGGCTTGAACTGGCCGATCGGGTTGAAGTGGTACTGGCCCAGCAGGCTTGGCGGCAGGTGCTTGAAGGTGCCGATCTTGGCGCCGTCGAGCATCACGTCATGTTTTTGCGGATAGGTCAGCACCAGTTCGGCCGCCAGGTTCGGCGTAAAGAAATAGCTGACATCGAGTTCCGGAATCGTCTTGTCGGACACCGAAATACGGTCCGATGCGCCCACGCCACCAACCGGCGAGGACTTGTCGGCCGGGCTCAGGTGCGCGGCGCGCGCGCGCACCAGCCATTGTCCATCTTGCGCGTGAGCTTCAACGCCGACCAGGCCCAGCATGCTGACTGCTACTGCTGCTAACAATTTGCTCTTCATCACAACTTCCTTCTTCGTTTGTCATTGGGTATGACTGAAGTTTATTGATTGGCCTCAACAAAATCGTTGATGTGAATCAAAAAATCGAAGCAATGATGAAAAGCCGTATCGGGTCAGGCCGGCTGGCGCAGCGCCTGCAAAATCGGTTGCAGCACTGCCGCGCCAAGGCGTGCGCTGCGCGCGCCGTCCCAGCCGCAGATCGGATCGGGATCGTTGGCGTTGTCCTTGAACGGCAGCTCCAGCGTCAGCGACAGGCAGCCGAAGGCGTGCGTGATGTGCGGCGAACCCATGGTGATGGTTTCGTCGGTGTAGGGCGAGTCGCCGTAGCCGTGCACGTCCTGGAAGTCCGGGCTGGCGATCTTGAAGTCGTCGGCGAAGCGCTTCTCTTGCGCGGCCTGGGCCGGTGTAAAGGTCGGCAGGGAGGCGCTGCCGGCCACGAACACGTACGGCAAGCCTTCATCGCCGTGCACGTCGAGGAACAGGTCGCAGCCGGTTTCCAGCATCTTGTTCTTGACCACGAACACTTCAGGGCTGCGCTCCATGGTCGGCGTATTCCACTCGCGGTTGAGATTGGCGCCGGCCGCGTTGGTGCGCAGGTTGCCATGCACCGAGCCGTCCGGATTCATGTTCGGCACCACGTAGAACACGGCTTCCTTGAGCAGCTGGCGTCCAAAAGCGTCGGCCGGGTCGAGCAGGGCGTCGAGCATGCCCTCGACAAACCACTCGGCCATGGTTTCGCCCGGATGCTGGCGCGCGATGACCCAGACTTTCTTCTTTGCGGCCGGGTCGCCGATCACCAGCACGTTCATGTCGCGCCCTTCCACGCTGCTGCCCACGTCTAGCATGCGCACCTGTTCCGAGAGCTGCGCGCGGTCCAGCAGTTCAAGGTGGCGTTCCCACGAGTAGGGTTCGAAGTAGGCGTAGTAGACGCTGTCCATCTCGGGCGTGTGGGAAATCGTCATGACCTGGCCGTCGAAGCTGGTGGGCACGCGGAACCACTCCACGCGGTCATAGCTGGCCATGGCCTGGTAGCCTTCCCAGCCGGCCGGGTAGGCGCTTTTTCCCGCGTTCAGGAAGCGGATGGTGCACGCCTCGCCCTGCGCGCCTTGCAGGCGGAAGTAGAACCACTGGGTGATGTCGGCGTGCGAGTCGCGGCGGATGTTCAGGTCGATCGAAGAGGCGCTGGTGGCGCTCACGATATCGATGGCGCCAGCGTCGAACTGGCTGCTGATTTTGATAGACATGGTGTGTCCTTGGCTGGTCAATGAGAGGCGCGGCGGCTGCGCGCGCGAGGCGTCATGATACGCCTTCGGATTAAACACGGTTAATAGGGCGAAAATCGCCCGCATTGCGCCTTACGCTGTTGTTTTGAAAACAGCGAAGGAAAACAGCGATGAACAAGACCTATCACGGCAGCTGCCACTGCGGCGCGGTGCGCTATGAAGCCGATATCGACCTGAGCCAGGGCACGAGCAAGTGCAACTGCTCGATCTGCGCCAAGACGCGCAACTGGAATGCAGTGATCAAGCCCGACGCGTTTCGCTTGCTCACCGGTGAGGATCAGTTAAATACGTACCAGTTTGCGACCAAGAGCGGGCATTATCTGTTTTGCAGGCAGTGCGGCGTGCACTCGTTCGGACGCGGATACGTGGAGTACCTCGGTGGGGCGCTCGTGTAGGTCAATGTGATGGCGCTCGACGATGTGACGCCGGAAGAGCTGATCGCGGCGCCGGTGGCGTATCTGGATGGCTTGAACGATAACTGGGCCAATCCGCCGGCGGAAACGCGGCATTTGTAGGGCTGGCCCCGATCGGCAAGATTCGCACTACCGCGTCGGTCCTCGCTGAAGGCCGCCCTGGCGCGCGGCGAGGTTCATGCGTTCGGCTCTGGTTCGGGTGCTGCGTTGCCGGTCCTTCTCAGCAGTCGTAATTCATGCTGTCGCGCGGGTACGCCATCGGATTGCGGATCGCCTCCAGCGTCAGGTCCAGGTCGAGCTCCGGCCAGTACACGCGCCCGGTGCTCACGCACTTGACCCGGCAGATCTGCGCAATGGTCGCGTGTTCGAACAGGGGAAACTCCACGAACGGCAAGTACAACTCTTCCTCGCCGCATTGCAGCCAGAAGCCGTGCGGGCTCAGGCTCGTCACTTCGGCGCAGGAAAAATAGATGCCATTCATAGTCAATCCCCGTTAAGTATTTTACCCAGGCAGGGTTGCCCGTATCGAAGGTATCAAATGCGCCAGGCGATTCGTTTGACCTGGCTCAAGTGATCCTGAATTTACTTCCGACCTATCGAAATCAGATAGTTTTGCATCGTCTGTTCCGACACCGAGGCCCACATGTTCTGGTCCTGGCGGAACCGCTTCCACGGCTCGTACACCTTTTTGAATTTGGCGTTCCTGGCCGCTTCCTCTTCCATGACCGCGGTGGAGATCTTGTACGCCTCGTCCATGATCGCCTTGGAAAAGGTATGCAGCTTGGCGCCGTTCTTGATCAGGCGCGCCAGCGCCGACGGATTTTTGGTGTCGTAGGCGGCCTGCATCGTCACGTGGCATTCGAAGCTGGCCGTTTCCACCGCCGCCTTGTACTGCGCGGGCAGCTTTTCCCATTCCTTGATGTTGATGTAGAACGACAGCTGCGGCCCCGCCTCCCACCATCCCGGCGTGTAGTAGTGCGGCGCCACCTTGGCCAGGCCCAGCTTTTCATCGTCGTACGGACCGACCCACTCGGCCGCGTCGATCGTGCCTTTTTCGAGCGCCGCATACACGTCGCCGGCCGGAATCTGCTGCGGCACCGCGCCCATGCGCTCCATCACGCGGCCGGCGAAACCGGCGATGCGGATCTTCATGCCCTTGACGTCTTCCAGCGACTTGATCTCCTTGCGGTACCAGCCGCCCATCTGCGTGCCGGTGTTCCCGGCCATGAAGTTGATGATGCCGTAGCCCTTGAAGAAATCGCGCATCAGTTCACGCCCGCCGCCCTGGTCGAACCAGGCGGTCTGCTGGCGCGAGGTGAGGCCGAACGGCACCGCGCAATCGAACGCGAACGTCGGGTCCTTGCCGAAGTAGTAGTACGACGGCGTGTGGCCCATCTCCACCGTGCCCGCCTGCACCGCGTCCATCACCTGCAAGCCCGGCACGATGTCGCCGGCGGCGAACTGGCGGATCTGGAAGCGACCGCCCGTCAGTTGCGACACGCGCTTGGTGAACGCTTCGGCCGCGCCGAAAATGGTGTCGAGCGACTTGGGAAAGCTCGACGCCAGGCGCCATTTGACTTCAGGGTTGATCTGCGCGAACGCCGGCGCGGCGATGACGCCTGCCGTCGCGCCGATGGCGCTCTTGGTGAGGAAGGAACGACGTTGCATGACAGTCTCCGAGTTTTTTAGTATGTCTGAGGGACGTGCGACCCATTGTAGCCGCATGTGCGCGTCAAAGTTTCGTGTAATTGTAGCGTCGCTAGCGCGATGCGGGACTTACATTTCCCGGCGCGTCGCCGGCCAGCCCGCCGAAGCGCTGGAAGAAGCCGGCATCAAGCTGCGGCACGCTGTCATCTTCGCGCCGCAAGGTCGCCATGATGTGCGCTTCGGCGAGCGCGTATGTACGCGCATACAGCGCGCGCGCCAGTTCGTAGGCGCTGCTGCCGGGCCAGGGGTTGGGCAGCAGTTCGATCGGCAGCATCGGGTCGTGCAGCTGCACGCGGCGGTACGCGTGGACCAGCAGGGTGCGGATCACGAAGGCTTGCTCGGGTGCGAGCGCGTCAGCGCTGCTCAAGAGCTCCAGCAAAGGCCCGAAGCGCTCGATGAAGTGGCTATAGCCGTTGACCACGCCCGACAAATCCCAGCCATCGTGCACCAGGTCCTGCAGCGGGCGGCTCGACACGCCCGGCAGCGCGCTGGCGCGGCACACGAACAGCTTGTCCTTCACGCCCACGCGCGCCAGCAGTTCTTCGAGCACGCCGGCATCGCTGGCCGGGTGCCCGAACATGCCCGGCGCGATCATGGCGTAACCTTCCCACAGCATTTCCTTGCGCAGCAGCGCGCGCTCGGGCGCGTCGATATTGCCGGCGCCGGACAGCACCAGGGTCCAGTTGCCGTCCCAGTGCGCGGCCAGTGGCGCGTAAATACGCCGGTTGGCGCGCTCGAAGCGGGGCAGGGCCTGCGGCAGGATGGCGTAGGAACTGCGGCGCCCGTCGCGGTTGGCCACCAGCCAGCCTTCCTGCGCCAGCCGGAATACGCTGGTGCGCAGCAGGCGGTCGTTGACCCCGAAAGGCGCCAGCAGTTCGATCAGGCTGCCCAGCCAGATGGCGCCGCCGTGCGGGGCGATGGCGTCGCCGAACATCGTCATCACAAGCGACTTGGAACGGGGCGGATCGCTGGCGAGAAACTCGGCGATCCATGCTGTGCTGGTAAGTTGTTTCATGGATGCATGGTCTGGCGCGGTGGGGGTGATTGTCAAGCAAAGCAGCCGTTTACTTTACCGCGAGTTGGGCGCAGCATGGTTTTTGCCATCGAGTTAGGCTTAACGAGATACGGATATACAATACGACTCAATTAAACTGTGTACATCTGATTTTACGTATCGTATTATCACTTGATCGCCTTTGCAATGGGAGAAGCACCATGTACGCACAACTCGTAGAAACCGGCCTCAAGAAAGTCCAGGGCGCCGAGGACATGGATGAGCAGGAGCGCGAGTTCCAGGCGCGCATCGATGCCGGCGTCAAGATCGAAGCCAAGGACTGGATGCCCGAGGCCTACCGCAAGACCCTGATCCGCCAGATCTCCCAGCACGCGCACTCCGAAATCGTCGGTCAACTTCCCGAAGGCAACTGGGTCACGCGCGCCCCCACGCTCAAGCGCAAGTCGATCCTGCTGGCCAAGATCCAGGACGAGGCCGGGCACGGGCTGTATTTATATAGTGCGGCCGAAACCCTGGGCGTGTCGCGCGACGAGCTGCTGGCCGCCCTCCATTCGGGAAAGGCCAAGTATTCGAGCATTTTCAATTACCCGACCCTGTCGTGGGCCGACATGGGCGCCATCGGCTGGCTGGTGGACGGCTCGGCCATCATCAACCAGATCCCGCTGTGCCGCTGTTCGTACGGTCCGTACGCGCGCGCCATGATCCGCGTCTGCAAGGAAGAATCGTTCCATGCGCGCCAGGGCTACGACATCATGATGAGCCTTGCCCAAGGCACGCCCGAGCAAAAGGCGATGGCGCAAGATGCGCTCAATCGCTGGTGGTGGCCGTCGCTGATGATGTTCGGCCCGTCCGACGCCGAATCGGTCAACAGCGCGCAGTCGGCGCAGTGGCGCATCAAATTGTTCTCGAACGACGAACTGCGCCAGCGCATGGTCGACCAGACCGTGCCCCAGGCCGAGTACCTGGGCTTGACCGTGCCCGATCCCGACCTGAAGTTCAACGCCGACACCGGCCACTACGAATTCGGCGAGATCGACTGGAGCGAGTTCCAGAACGTCTTGAAGGGCAACGGCCCGTGCAACCGCGAGCGCCTGCGCACCCGCGTCAAGGCGTATGAAGACGGCGCCTGGTTCCGCGATGCGCTGGTCGCCTACGCCGACAAGAAATCCGCACGCGCAGCGGCGTAATCAAGAACCACACCGGAGAACAACATGAGTAAAGAATGGCCCCTGTGGGAAGTCTTCATCCGCAGCCAGCACGGCCTGGCGCACAAGCACGTGGGCAGCCTGCACGCGTCCGACGCCGAAATGGCGGTCAATAACGCGCGCGACGTCTACACGCGCCGCAACGAAGGCGTGTCGATCTGGGTCGTGCGCGCCGCCGACATCGTCGCCAGCAGCCCGGGCGACAAGTCGGCCCTGTTCGAGCCGTCCAACAGCAAAGTCTATCGCCACCCGACCTTCTTCCCGATGCCGGAAGAAGTCAAGAACCTGTGAGCGTGCCAGTGACCGACGCCGTGAACAATAAAATCGCATACCTGCTGCGCCAGGGCGACAACGCCCTGATCCTGTCGCAGCAGTTGTCCAAACTGTGCGGCAAAGGGCCTGCGCTCGAAGAAGACATGGCGCTCACCAACGTCGCCCTCGACCTGCTCGGCCAGACCCGCATGTGGCTCACCTACGCCGGCGAACTGGAAGGGAGCGGCCGCGGCGAAGACCAACTTGCCTTCCTGCGCGACGTCCACGAACTGCGCTGCTGCCTGATCGTCGAACAGCCCAACGGGAACTACGCCGACACCATGGTGCGCCAGTTCTACTTCGACACCTGGCACTACTTCCTGATGCTTGGCCTGACCACCTCAAGCGATGCGCGCATCGCCGAGATCGCCGAAAAATCGCTCAAGGAAGTCACCTACCACCTGCGCCGCAGCGGTGACCTGATCGTGCGCATGGGCGACGGCACGCCGGACAGCCACGCCAAAACCCAGGCCGCCGTCAACGAACTGTGGATGTACAGCGGCGAGATGTTCCTTTACGACGACATCGACAACGCCATGGTGGAAGAGGGCGTCGCCCCCGCCGCCGAAGGCTTGCGCGCGGCCTTTGTTGAACACGTGTCCGAGATCTTTGCCGAAGCCACGTTGACGATGCCCGATCCGGCGGCCTGGATGCAGCGCGGCGGCAAAACCGGCCGCCACAGCGAACACCTGGGTTTCATCCTGGCCGAGATGCAGTTCCTGCAGCGCTCCTACCCCGGGGCCGAGTGGTAATGAGCACGCAGCCGGCCAGCACGGAACAGGTTTGGGCCTGGCTGGGCGAGGTCAGCGACCCCGAGATCCCGGTGATCTCGGTGGTGGACCTGGGCATCGTGCGCGCCGTCGAATGGGAAGACACCACCTGCGTCGTCACCATCACGCCGACCTATTCCGGCTGCCCCGCGATGACGGTGATCGCCGACTCGGTGAAGGGCGCGCTGCACGGCCACGGCGTGCTTGATGTGCGGCTGGTGAACCAGCTTTCGCCCGCGTGGACCACCGACTGGATGAGCGAGGCCGGCAAGGCCGCCCTGAAAGGCTACGGCATTGCGCCGCCGGCGCAGCAGGTCATCGACATCAGCGGCCTGCACGCGGGCGTCAAGCGCGTCGCCATGCCGAAGCTGGTCGTCATCTGCCCCAATTGCGGCTCCAGCCACACGGAGCTGACCAGCCAATTCGGCTCGACGCCGTGCAAGGCGCTCTACAAATGCCTGGACTGCCGCGAACCGTTCGATTATTTCAAGTGCCATTGAGTTATCACTAAGGCTGTTATGAGCAAATTCTATCCCCTGACCGTCGCCAAGGTGCGCAACGAAACGCGCGACACCATCGCCGTCACCTTCGCCGTGCCGGACGAACTGGCCGCGAGCTTCGCCTACCAGCAGGGCCAGCACCTGACCTTGCGAGCCCTGATCGGCGACGAAGACGTGCGCCGCTCGTATTCCATCTGTTCGGCGGTGCAGGACGGGACGCTGCGCGTGGCCATCAAGCGCACCCAGGGCGGTCTGTTTTCGAGCTGGGCCAATGAACACCTGAAGGCCGGCGCGGTGCTCGACGTGATGCCGCCGATGGGGCACTTCAACGTGCCGCTGGCGCTTGAGAACGCGCGCCACTACGTCGCCTTTGCGGCCGGCAGCGGCATCACGCCGATCCTGTCGATCATCAAGACGACCTTGCTCAGCGAGCCGAAAAGCCGCTTTACGCTGTTCTACGGGAACCGCGCCTCGTCGTCGGTGATCTTCAAGGAAGAACTGACCGACCTCAAAGACAGCTACATGGAGCGCCTCAACCTGGCCTACGTGATGAGCCGCGAACAGCAGGACATTGAGCTGTTCAACGGCCGCATCACCAAAGAAAAGGTCGAGCAGTTCATCAAGCACTGGATTCGCATCGAGGATCTCGACATCGCCTTCATCTGCGGCCCGGAAGACATGATGCACGGCGTCTCGGCGGCGTTGCAGGAAGCCGGCATGCCCAAGCAGAATATCAAGGTCGAGCTGTTCGCCGCCAGCATCCCGAAGCACCAGCACAAGGCGCGCCAGTTCGACGCGCTGGTGCGCAACGAGACCGAGGTGACCGTCATCCTGGACGGCAACCACACCAGCTTCACGATGGACAAGGACAAGGAATCGATCCTCGACGCCGGCCTGCGCGCCGGGATCGACATGCGCTACTCGTGCAAGGGCGGCGTGTGCTCGACCTGCCGCTGCAAACTGGTCGACGGCAAGGTCGACATGGACGTGAACTACGCGCTGGAAGACTACGAAATCGCGCGCGGTTTCGTCTTGAGCTGCCAGAGCTTCCCGGTGACAGACAAGGTGGTCGTCGATTTCGACCAGGCCGAATAATCCAACTCACAACGCATTACACAACCCCAGGACGCGCCATGAACTACGAAAACATCACGTTCCAGGTCGAACGCGGCATCGCCACCCTGACCCTGAACCGCCCCGACAAGCTCAATAGCTTCACCCAGGCGATGCACCTGGAGGTGCGCTCGGCGCTGGCCGCCGTGCAGGCCGATCCCACCGTGCGCGTGCTGCTGCTTACCGGCGCCGGGCGCGGTTTTTGCGCCGGCCAGGACTTGTCGGACCGCGCGGTCGAACCGGGCGCCGAAGGCGTGGACCTGGGCCACTCGGTCGAAACTTACTACGCGCCGCTGGTCATGACCCTGCGTTCGCTGCCGATGCCGGTCATCTGCGCCGTCAACGGCGTGGCCGCCGGCGCGGGCGCCAACCTGGCGCTGGCCTGCGACATCGTCCTGGCCGCCAAGTCGGCCTGCTTCGTCGAAGTATTCTGCAAACTGGGTTTGATTCCCGACACGGGCGGCACCTGGCACCTTCCGCGCCTGGTCGGCCACGCGCGCGCCATGGGCATGGCCATGTTGGGCGAAAAAATCCCGGCCGAACTGGCCGAGCAATGGGGCCTGATCTGGAAGTGCGTGCCCGATACCGCCCTGATGGAGGACGCGGTGGCCATGGCCGAACACTTCGCGGTGGCGCCAACCAAAGGCCTGGCCTTCACCAAGCGCGCCATCCAGGCCAGCTACGCCAACAGCCTGCCCGAACAACTCAAGCTCGAAGGCGAGATGATGCGCGAACTCGGTTACAGCCACGATTACCGCGAGGGCGTGAGCGCCTTTATCGAGAAGCGCACGCCGCACTTCATGGGAGAATGAGCATGGCAGCACTGGAACAAGGCAGCATCGTCGCCGTCATCGGCAGTGGCGCCATGGGCGCCGGCATCGCGCAGGTAGCGGCCGCCGCCGGCTACCCGGTCAAGCTGTTCGACACGCGCCCGGGCGCGGTCGACAAGGCGATTGCCGATATCGGCAAGGTGTACACCACCCTGGTCGAAAAAGGCCGCATGAGCGGCGAGGCGGCGATTGCCGCGCGCGCCCGCCTGCACAGCGTGGCCACGCTGAAAGAAGTCGATGACGCCGCCCTGGTGGTCGAAGCCATCGTCGAAAACCTCGATGTCAAGCGCATGCTGTTTGCCGACCTCGAAAACGTGGTTGGCGACGACTGCATTTTTGCCACCAATACCTCGTCGATTTCGGTCACGGCGATCGCCGCGCCGCTGCGCCGCCCGCAACGCCTGGTCGGCATGCACTTCTTTAACCCGGTGCCGCTGATGGCGCTGGTGGAAGTGATCAGCGGCCTGGCCACCGATCCGGCGGTGGCCGACACGGTGTACGCCACCGCGGCGGCCTGGGGCAAGAACCCGGTGCACGCCAGGTCGACGCCCGGCTTCATCGTCAATCGCGTGGCGCGCCCGTTCTACGCCGAAGGCCTGCGCCTGCTGCAAGAGCAGGCAGCAAGCGCCGCCACGCTCGACGCGGTCATGCGCGACTGCGGCGGGTTTCGCATGGGGCCCTTCGAGCTGATGGACCTGATCGGCCATGACGTCAATTTCTCGGTCACGCAATCGGTGTTCAACGCCTACTTTGGCGATCCGCGCTTTACGCCATCGGTGCTGCAGCAAGAGATGGTCAACGCCGGCTTCTTCGGCCGAAAATCGGGCCGTGGCTTTTACCAGTACGGCGAGGGTGCGGCCAAGGCGACGGCCAGCCAGGAAGCGGCGCAAGTGCGCCCGGAAGTGGTCAGCATCAGCATCGACGCCGACGTTCTTGACACCGTAACGCAGCCGCTCGAACAGCGCCTTGCCACCGCCGGTTTTACGGTTGGCCACCGCAAGCCGCTCGAGCATGCGGGCGAAAACGAAGCGCCCGCGTTCCACTGCAACGGCGCCGCCATTTTCCTGACCGACGGGCGCAGCGCCACCGAGCGCGCCAGCGCCAATCACCATCCCGACACGGTGCTGTTCGACCTCGCGCTCGATTACGGCAAGGCGACCCGCATCGCGCTGGCGCGCGCGGACCAGTGCAGCGAGGCGGCGTACAGCGCGGCGGTCGGCCTGTTCCAGGCGGCCGGCTTTGCGGTCACGCGCCTGGACGACGTGCCGGGCATGGCGGTCATGCGCACGGTGGCCATGCTCGCCAACGAAGCGGCCGACGCGGTCAACCAGGGCGTGTGTACTGCGCCGGCGGTCGACATTGCGATGCAAAAGGGCGTCAACTACCCGCGCGGGCCGCTGGCGTGGGCCAGTGCGGTCGGCATTCCACACATCGTGACGGTGCTCGCCAACCTGGCCGCCGCGTATGGAGAAGACCGTTACCGCGTCTCGCCACTGCTGCGCCGCAAACTCGCCAATGGAAGCGGCTTCTGACCCATGCAGATTGACACTCAAGCGCTGGCCGAACTGGCCGGCAAAACCATGTTCGAGCGCGATCCGGCCAGCCGGGCGCTCGGCATGCTGCTCGCCGAAATCCGTCCCGGCTACGCGCGCATGACGATGCCGGTGCGGCGCGATATGCTCAACGGCCACCAGACCTGCCACGGCGGCTACATCTTCATGCTGGCCGACAGCGCCTTTGCCTTCGCCTGCAATTCGCACAACCTCAACACCGTGGGCGCGGGCTGCACCATCGACTACCTGTCGCCGGGGCGCGAAGGCGACCTCTTGATGGCTGTCGCGATCGAGCAGGCGTTGTCGGGCAAAACCGGCGTCTACGACATCATCGTCACCAACCAGGACGGCCGCACGGTCGCCCTGTTCCGGGGCAAATCGCATCGCGTGACGGGCAACGTGGCGGAACTGCCCCAATAAGGAGGAACACCATGGTCCAACGCACACCAGTCCCCGCCGACCTGGAGCCGATCGAACGCGCCAGCCGCGACGAACTGCAAGCCTTGCAGCTCGAACGCATGCAATGGTCGCTGAAGCATGCGTATGAGAACGTGCCGCACTACCGCGCCGCGTTCGACGCCGCCGGCGTGCATCCGGACGACCTGCGCACCCTGGCGGACCTGGCCAGGTTCCCGTTCACCGACAAGAAAACCCTGCGCGACAATTATCCCTTCGGCCTGTTTGCGGTCCCGCGCGAGAAGGTGGTGCGCATCCACGCTTCGTCCGGCACCACCGGCAAGGCCACCGTGGTGGGCTACACGCAAAACGACATCGATACCTGGGCCGGCGTGGTGGCGCGCTCGATCCGCGCCGCCGGCGGGCGCGCCGGCGACATGGTGCATATCGCGTACGGCTACGGCCTGTTCACCGGCGGCCTCGGTGCGCATTACGGCGCCGAGCGCCTGGGCTGCACCGTGATTCCGATGTCGGGCGGGCAGACCGAAAAGCAGGTGCAGCTGATCTGCGACTTCAAGCCCGAGATCATCATGGTCACGCCCTCGTACATGTTGAACATCATCGAAGAATTCACGCGCCAGGGCTTGGACCCGGCGGCGTCCTCGCTCAAGGTCGGCATCTTCGGGGCCGAGCCGTGGACCGATGGCATGCGCAGCGAGATCGAACAGCGCGCCGGCATCGACGCGGTCGACATCTACGGCCTGTCCGAAGTGATGGGGCCAGGCGTAGCGAGCGAATGCATCGAGAGCAAGGACGGCCCGGTGGTCTGGGAAGACCATTTCTACCCCGAAGTGATCGATCCGGACACCGGCGAAGTGCTGCCCGACGGTTCGGAGGGCGAACTGGTATTGACCTCGCTGACCAAGGAAGCGCTGCCGATCATCCGCTACCGCACGCGCGACCTGACGCGCCTGTTGCCGCCGACCTCGCGCGCCATGCGCCGCATGGGGAAAATCAACGGCCGCTCCGACGACATGCTGATCATCCGTGGCGTGAACGTGTTCCCCAGCCAGATCGAAGAACTGATCCTGCAGATGCCGCTGCTGGCGCCCCATTACCAGCTGGTGGTCTCGCGCGACGGCCACCTGGACAAGCTCGATGTGCTGGCCGAACTGCGCGATGCATCGCAGTCGCAGGACGCCGTAGCGGCGCTGGCGCGCGACCTCGAACACCGCATCAAGACTTACGTGGGCGTGACCACGCGGGTGAACCTGCTGCCGGCCAACGGCATCGAGCGCACCCTGACCGGCAAGGCCCGGCGCGTGATCGACCAGCGTCCAAAATCGCATTGACTCAACGACATGACCCGGGAGCACCTGTGAACAAACCGACCGACGCCTTTATCTGCGACGCCATCCGCACCCCGTTCGGCCGCTACGGCGGTTCCTTGTCGGGCGTGCGCGCCGACGACCTGGCGGCGCTGCCGATCGCCGCCCTGATCGCGCGCAATCCCGGCGTCGACTGGACGGCCGTGGACGACCTGTATTTCGGCTGCGCCAACCAGGCCGGCGAAGACAACCGCAACGTCGCCCGCATGGCCGCGCTGCTGGCCGGCCTGCCGCCGGAAGTCCCGGCCAGCACCATCAACCGCCTGTGCGGCTCCAGCCTGGACGCGGTCGGCATCGCCGCGCGCGCCATCAAGGCCGGCGAAGCGAACCTGATCATCGCCGGCGGCGTGGAAAGCATGACGCGCGCGCCTTTCGTCATGGGCAAGGCCGACAGCGCGTTCTCGCGCGTTGCCAAAATCGAAGACACGACCATGGGCTGGCGCTTCATCAACCCGCTCATGAAGGCCCAATACGGCATCGACTCGATGCCCGAAACAGCCGAAAACGTGGCAAAGGAATTTGGCATCAGCCGCGCCGACCAGGATGCGTTTGCCCTGCGCAGCCAGCAGCGCTGGGCCGCCGCCCACGCCGCCGGCGTGTTCAGGGATGAAATCGTCCCGGTATCGCTGCCCCAGAAGAAGGGCGAGCCGCGCGTGTTCGACACCGACGAGCATCCGCGTCCCGACACCAGCATCGAGATGCTGGCCAAACTCAAGGGCGTGGTCACCCCAAGCGGCACCGTCACCGCCGGTAACGCCTCGGGCATCAATGACGGCGCCTGCGCCATCCTGATCGCCTCCGGCAGCGCCGCAGCACGCTTTGGCCTCACGCCGCGCGCGCGCATCGTCGGCATGGCCCTGGCCGGCCTGGAACCGCGCATCATGGGCTTTGGCCCGTCGCCGGCCACCAAAAAAGTGCTGGCGATGACGGGATTGAGCATCGGCCAGATGGATGTGATCGAGTTGAACGAAGCGTTCGCCGCGCAGGGCCTGGCGGTCACGCGCGACCTGGGCCTGGCCGACGATGCCGCCCACGTCAACCCGAACGGCGGGGCGATCGCCATCGGCCACCCGCTGGGCGCGTCCGGCGCGCGCCTGGTGCTGGCGGCCGTCAACCAGCTGCACCGCACGGGCGGGCGCTATGCGCTGTGCACGATGTGCATCGGCGTCGGGCAGGGCATTGCCCTGGTCGTCGAAAAAGGTTAAGGTGCGCGCCATGGTCAAGGTCTACGCAATCAATGGCGTCACGCCGGTGGTGCATCCCACCGCGTACGTGCATCCGAGCGCGGTGCTGATCGGCGACGTGATCGTCGGCCCGCGCTGCTACGTCGGCCCGCTGGTTTCGATGCGCGGCGACTTTGGCCGGCTGGTCCTGGAAGAAGGCGCCAACCTGCAAGACACCTGCGTCATGCACGGCTTTCCCGGCGAGGACACGGTAGTCGAAGTCGATGGCCACATCGGCCACGGCGCCGTGCTGCACGGCTGCCGCATCAAGCGCAACGCCATGGTCGGCATGAACGCCGTCGTGATGGACCGCGCCGTGGTGGGCGAGGAATCGATTGTCGCCGCCATGAGTTTCGTCAAGGCCGGCATGATCATCCCGCCGCGCAGCATGGTCATGGGCACGCCGGCGCGTATCATGCGCGAACTGACGGACCAGGAAGTCAAATGGAAAAGCTTCGGCACGAAGCAGTACCACGACCTGGCGGTGCGCTCGATGGAGACCATGCGCGAAGTGGAGGCTCTGACTGAAGTCGAGCCTAACCGCGCGCGCATCGACCTTGGCCCGGACCCGCACGCCCCCAAAGAACAGAAAGAGAACTAGGAGAAGACACCATGCAAACCATATCGACCCTGCAAAGCCTGATCGGCGGGCGCTGGCTCGGCGCCGAAGCGTCGGTGCCGCTGCACAGCGCACTCAATAACAGCCTGATTTACCACACCCACGCCGAAAAAATCGACTTCGACGAGGCAGTCACCTACGCGCGCAGCACCGGCGTGCCAGCCCTGATGTCGCTCGACTTCCAGAAGCGCGCCGCCTGCCTCAAGGCGCTGGCGCTGTACCTGATGGAGCGCAAGGAAGAGCTGTACGCGATTTCGCACCTGACCGGCGCGACCCGCCCGGACAGCTGGGTCGATATCGAAGGCGGCATCGGCACCCTGTTCGCCTACGCCAGCATGGGCAGCCGCGAACTCCCGTCGAGCAACGTGCTGCACGAAGGCCCGGCGCTCGCGCTGGGCAAGAACGGCGGTTTTGCCGGCACCCACATTTTGGTGCCGCGCGGCGGGCTGGCGGTGCACATCAACGCCTTCAACTTCCCGATCTGGGGCCTGCTCGAAAAATTCGCACCGAGTTTTCTCGCGGCGATGCCGTGCATCGGTAAACCCGCCACCGCCACCAGCTACCTGACCGAAGCCGTGGTACGGATGATGCACGAGTCAGGCCTGTTGCCGGCCGGCGCGCTGCAACTGGTCATCGGCAGCACCGGCGACCTGCTCGACCGCCTCACCGGCGCCGACGTGGTCACCTTTACCGGTTCGGCCGATACCGCCGCCAAGCTGCGCGTGAACAAAAACCTGATCGCCCATTCGGTGCCGTTTACCGCCGAAGCCGATTCGCTCAACTGCGCCATTTTGGGCCCGGACGTCACGCCCGACGATGTGGAGTTCGACCTGTTCGTCAAGGAAGTCGCGCGCGAGATGACCGGCAAGGCCGGCCAGAAGTGCACCGCGATCCGCCGCATCATCGTACCAAAGCAGCATGTGGAAGCGGTCGGCGAGCGCCTGCGCGAGCGCCTGGCGAAAATCGTCGTGGGCGACCCGTCGGTGAAAGAGGTGCGCATGGGCGCACTGGCGTCGATGGACCAGCACCGCGATGTGAGTGAGCGGGTCGAACTGCTCGCGCGCGGCAACGAGATTTTGTTCGGTGCCAAGGATGGCTTCAATCCGGTGGGCGAGGGCGCGGCCAATGGCGCCTTCTTCTCGCCGACCCTGCTGCTGTGCCGCGACGGCATGAACAACGACGCCGTGCATGACATCGAAGCCTTCGGCCCGGTCAGCACGATGATGACCTATTCCGATCTGGACGAAGCGCTGGCGCTGGCCGCGCGCGGCAAGGGAAGCCTGGTCAGCACGCTGGTGACCAAGGATACGGCGATTGCGGCGCGTGCGGTGCCGGTGGCGGCGGCCTCGCACGGGCGCGTGCTGGTGCTCGAGCGCGAAGCGGCGGTCGATTCGACCGGTCACGGTTCGCCGCTGCCGCAGTTGAAGCACGGCGGTCCGGGTCGCGCCGGTGGTGGCGAGGAGCTCGGCGGCATCCGCGCGGTGCGTCACTTCCTGCAGCGCGCCGCGGTGCAGGGATCGCCCACCATGCTGGCCGCGATCACGGGCGAGTACGTGCGTGGCGCGGCCGTGCGCGAGGGTGACGTGCACCCGTTCCGCAAGTATTTCGAGGAACTGCAGATGGGCGACTCGCTGCTCACGCACCGGCGCACGGTGAGCGAGGCCGATATCGTCAACTTCGGCGGCATCTCGGGCGACTATTTCTACATGCACTTCGACGAGATCGCGGCCAAGGATTCGCAGTTCGGCAAGCGCATCGCGCACGGCTACTTTGTACTGTCGGCGGCGGCGGGCTTGTTCGTCTCGCCCGCGCCGGGACCGGTGCTGGCCAATTACGGGCTGGATAATCTGCGCTTCATTACGCCGGTGGCGATTGGCGACACCATCCGCGCACGGTTGACGTGCAAGCGCAAGGTGGACCGCAACCGCACCGATGACAAGGGCGTGGGGCAGGGCGTGGTGGCGTGGGATGTGCAGGTCACCAACCAGCATGACGAGCTGGTGGCCAGTTACGATATTTTGACGCTGGTGATGAAGAAGGGGTGATCGGAGCCAATCCGTCATTCCCGCGGAGGCGGGAATCCAATTTCGTTGCTAAACGACGGTGCCTTGGATTCCCGCCTCCGCGGGAATGACGGAACATATGTCCGTGGTGCAGGCGAGCAGCTTCGTCCGCTCACTTCAAGCGATTATACAAACCCCATATTGCGCGTACTCGCGTTGTAATTCCCCAAATTCGGCAGCAAGGCCAGCAACTCGCTGTTCGACACCCCCAGCCACGCGCCCATGGTGGCCGCGAACTGGTCCACCGACGTGGTCGGCAGCAAGCGTCCCTGGCCTACATCATCCGGGCCGCCATTGGCCACGATCGGCGCAATGCCGTAAAAGCGCTTGCCCTTGACCGCCCCGCCCATCACAAAATGCATGCTTCCCCAGCCGTGATCCGAGCCGTCGGCATTGCCCGCCATGGTGCGCCCGAAGTCCGACGCGGTGAACGTGGTGACCTTGTCGGCCAAGCCCAACTCCACGGTGGCCGCATAAAACGCCGCCATCGCGTCCCCCAGCTTGGTCATCAGGACCGGATGGTTGGTGCCCATGCCGTCGTGCGTGTCGAAGCCGCCCATGGACACGAAAAACACTTGCCGCTTCGCCCCCAGGGTCGGGCCGGCGGCGATCATGCGCGCCACCAGTTTCAACTGGTCGCCCAGGTTGTTGCCGGTCGGGAACGCGGTTTTCGGCGCCGGCGTCGAGGTCAAGGCCCCGGTCAGCACTTCATTGGCTTCGATCGAGCGCTTGCTGATGCGGTTGTATTCGTTTTCCAGCACATTGCTGCGCTGCTGCGTCATCAGTGTGCGCAGTGCCGTCGAGGCCGCCGCCGAACTGAACAGCGAACCCTTCAGCCCCGTCAGCGGCACCGATCCACTGGTCGACACCTGATATTGCACAGCATTGTTGCCCGACAAGAAAACCGCGTTACTCGACACATTGATGCAGGTAAAGGTCGAGTGCGTGTTGCTGGCCTGGAACAGGTCGCCGATGCGACCTCCCCAGCCGGAGGTGGCGCCTTCCGGCGACGACGACGACTGGAACACCGATTGCTGGTCGTTGTGTGAAAACAGTTTCGGCGGCAAGCGGACGGTCTTCTGGGTGAACTGGAGCTTGGTGGTCGGCTGCACCAGGTTGCCCACGTTCAGGATCACGGCCAGCTTGCCGTCGTTAAACAACGGCACCAGCGGCGCCAGGTTGGGCGCCAGCGCGTACTGGTGCTGGAAACCGGCCGAATCGACCGGTACCACGGTCGGGGTCAGCGCGGTGGCGGCCAGTGCGGCGCGGCTGTGCGCAAAATTGGGACGGTAGGACTGGTACAGCGCGTGACTGCCGGCATCGTAGGGCGTGACGGTGTTGGCGTAGTCGTTGCCGCCGTACAGAAACACGCACACCAGCGCCTTGTAGTCGGTGGCCGTAGCCGCGCTCGCCTCGGACATGGCGGCGATGTTGATCGCCCACGGCGCGGCCACGCCGGCGACCGACAGGGCGGAAGCGCGTTGCAGAAAGGCGCGGCGCGATGCATTGGTTCCATTTTTGTTGTGCATGGCTGCTCCTATTTCTGAACGATAAATTCGGGTGAGGCAAGCACCAGCACCAGGGCGGCGTAGATGCGGTTCAGGCGCTGCGCCTGGGTGGTTTTCGGAATCGAATCGATCCCGCCCTTGATCAGGTTGAGCGTGGCCGGCGTCAGTTGCCCGGCCGCCAGCAGCAGGTTCAGCTCGTTGACCAGGTTGTCGGACACCTCCGCCAGCGGCAGCAAGGCGCTGTAGTCGGCCTTGACGTCGCCCACGCCCCGGCTGACCACGCCCTGCATGTAGTTGACATAGCCGACCACGGTCGATTCATTGGTGATCTGGAATTCTGGCGCCACCATGCGCGCGTTGGCAATGGCGCTGTTGGGTGGCACGTAGCCGGGACGGAAGAAATTGAATACCGTGCCGGAGCGGCCGGGGCTCTGTCCGAGGCGCGTGCCGGGGTCGGATGTGTTGCCGATCGCCCAGGCGTCCGATGGCGAACCGGCCTTGAACGCGCGCGCCCACGCGGTAAAGCGCAGCAGCGGCTCGCGCAGCTTGCCGAAGTTGGGATCGCTCAAGTGCTTGGGGTTGCGCGCCTCGTCGTCGAGCAGGATGGCGGAGACGACCTTGGCCAGGTTGCCCTTGACCCCTTTGCCATCGTTGTTGAACACGGCGACGACCCGGCTCACGTAGGCGGGCGACGGGTTGCTCGTAACCAGGCGCTGGATCAACTGGCGGCCGATGAATGGGGCCACATTGGCATGGCCGAAGATGATGTCGAGCGCGCGGGTCAGGCTGGTCAGGCCGTCGGTGCCGGCGGGAATGCTGCTTCCCAAGAAGCTCTTGGGGCCGGATTCGTGGCGGTTGGCCGAGACGGTCATTGGACGGCGCTTGTAGTCCGGCGAATTCATGTCGCCGCCGGCCAGGTCGTAGCCCCAGCCGGTGAACACGCGCGCCAGGCCGGTGATGTCTTCCAGGGTATAGGTTTCCTGCTGCAGCCCGCTGCTGAGCTTGGGCGTGCCGTCGTTGTTCAGCTGGACCAGGCCGATGGTAAACAACTGCATGACTTCGCGCGCATAGTTTTCGTCGGGCAGGGCGCCGGTGCTGGTATTGAGCTTGACGTTGCCTCGGTAGGTCAGGTATTCGCCCATCGCCGCGCTCAGCGAAACTTGCTGGAGCAGGGTGCGATAGTTGCCGAAGGCGTGGGACTCGAGCAAGTCCATGTGCGCGACGCCGGAAAAATTGCTCCAGCTGGCGCTGAAACCGGTGATCGACGCCACCACGATTTCGGACAGCGCCAGGGTGACGCGCTGGCGCAAGGTGTCGGGCGAGCTGATCATCTTGCGCCAGAAGGCCGCATCGTGGCCGTTTTCGGTGTTCTTGAGGTCGGACGTGTTGAATTTTTTGCCGACCAGGTAATCCCAGCGCGATTCGCCGCGCGGCATGGCCATCTGCTCGTTGATCCAGCCGGCGTAGCCGAGTTGCTGCACCTGGGCAATTTGCTCGCGCGTGGCTCCCATCGAGGCCTGGGCCAGGAAGCGCGAGGCTTCGGCGGGGGTGATTTTTGCGACGACCGGCGTGGGGGTTGGGGTCGGGGTCGGGGTTTGCGTCGGCGTCGGCGTTGGGGTTGGCGTCGGCGTCGGCGTTGGCGTTGGGGCCGGCGTTGGGGCCGGCGTCGGGGCCGGCGTCGGGGCCGGCGTCGGGGTCGGCGTTGGCGCGGTCGGGGTCGGCGCAGTCGGGAGGTCCGGGGTCGGCGTCATTGGCATCGTCACGTCCGGGGTCGGCGTTATCGGCGTCATTGGCGTCGTCACGTCCGGCATCGTCATGTCCGGGACCGTCATGTCCGGTGTCGGCACGGTCGGCGTCGGTGCGGGACCGGCCGTGCCTGGCACTGGGGTCGGCGCCGTCGGGAACGGCGTTGGCACAGCCGGTGTCGGCACGATGACCGGCGGGGCCGATACCCCCGTGGGAATCGCGGAGCTTTCACCGCCGCCACCGCAGCCTGCCAGCACGGCGCCGGAGAGGAGGGCGGTGGTCGTCGTGGCCAGCCTGACACCCGAAATCGATTCATCGCCAGCAACATCAAGCTGGATGGTTGACATGATTACGTCGAGATCGACGCCAGCGTCATCCTCGACACCTGCGTCGAATAGTTGTTGCTCTTGCATGAATTTGTTCCCGGTGTGTCCACGACCACAGATAATAGGTGATTAGTGGAAACAAATAAACGTCGTGTTTTGTTTATTTTGTAACAAGCGTGTGATTTTCACCTTGTTTGCAACACTGTTTCGGGCTTTTAGGTGTAAAGGCGTTGGTATATGAATATGACGGTTCATCAGCCGCCTTGCACAAATTGAATCATTGGGCGCCGGACCGGGCGGCGCCCATGACGCTGTTCAGCGGCTGGGGCCGAACGGATCGTCGATCGAGTGCGCCGGTTCGGTGAACCACTTCGGTCCCGTGGCAGTCATGTAAAAGTGGTCTTCATGGCGCACGCCGAACTCGCCGGGGATGCAGATCATCGGTTCGTTCGAAAAGCACATGCCCACGGCGAGCGGTGTGCTGTCGCTGCCGACCAGGTAGGGCCACTCGTGGATATCCATGCCGATGCCGTGGCCGGTGCGGTGCGGCAGGCCTGGCAGCTTGTAGCCGGGACCGAAGCCGTTCGATTCGAGCGAGGCGCGCGCGGCGGCATCGACCTCGCGGCACGGCACGCCCAGTTGCGCCGCACCGAAGGCGGCCAGCTGCGCCGCCTTCTCGGCATTCCACACAAAGCGCTGGCGCTCGCTGATCTCGCCGAACACATAGGTGCGGGTGATGTCCGAAATGTAGCCATGCACCTGGCAGCCGGTATCGATCAGCACCACGTCGCCCGCTTTCAGGGTTTGCGCATAACTGACGCCGTGCGGATACGCGGTCGCCTCGCCGAACAGCACGATGCAAAAGTACGATCCCGGCGCCCCCACCTTGCGGTGCGCACGCGCGATAAAGTCGCTCACCTCCACCGTGGTGATCCCTTCGTGCAGGATGCTGGCGGCGGCCTTGTGCACTTCCAGGGTCATGTCCTTCACACGCTGCATCAGCGCGATTTCGGCGGGCGACTTGCGCGCGCGGCAGAAGGCCGTGACGCTCTTGGCGTTTTCCAGCGCGTAGCCGGCGGCCAGCGGGGCAATACCGTCGGCGATGAAGAACGCGGCGCTCTCGCAGATGCCGATGCGCGGCGGACGCGCCGGATCCGGCTTGACGCCCATGCGCCCCAGCACGTCGATGAACAACTGGTAGGGACTCTCGTGCTCCTCCCAGCAATTGACCTTGCCCTTGACCAGCATGAAGTCGGTCAGCGAGCCTTCCTCGAACACCGGTGCGATGTATTCGAGCGCGCCGACGGCCGGCAAAATGGCGCCGACCATGCGTTCGCTGGCATACCACTTGGTGCCGGTGAAGTAGCGCATGTTGGTGCCGGCGTTGAGGAGCACCGCGCAGATGCCCTGTTCCACCATGAAGGCCTGGGCGCGGGCGATGCGCTCTTCGTGTTCCTGCTGGCCGATCGGGGCCATGCCGCCGGTCATGTCGGACAAGGCGGCCAGCGCCTCGTCCATGGTTTTACCGCCGATGTTCAATGCGTTCATTGTGCTCATTTCTTTTTCGCGTCTGCGTCGCTGTCGGTTGAAAAATTCAGTTCCGGCGTGCTGTCTTCATCCGTCTTGCCGGCGTCGCCGGACGGCAGTTGCAGCGGTTCGGCTTCGCCGGTCGGAGCGTCGATCTTCAGTTCGATCGATTCGTTCATGTCGACCTTTTTCTCGACCGAGACCAGGTGCGGGAACATGATGATGAGGGCGACCATGATCACCTGGATCACCACGAACGGGATCGCGCCCCAATAGATATCGGACGTCTTGACCTCTTTCGGCGCTACCGATCGTAAATAGAACAGCGCGAAACCGAACGGCGGATGCATGAAGGAGGTCTGCATATTCACGCCCAGCAGCACGCCGAACCAGATCAGGTCGATGCCCAGCTTGTTGGCCACCGGACCGACCAGCGGCACCAGGATGAAGGCCAGCTCGAAGAAGTCGAGGAAGAAGGCCAGGATGAAGAACATGACGTTGACCACGACCAGGAAGCCGGTCACCCCGCCCGGAAGGCTGGTCAGCAGGTGCTCGACCCACAGGTCGCCGTCCACGCCGCGAAACACCAGCGCAAACACGGTCGAACCGATCAGGATGAACATGACGAAGCACGACAGGCGCGTGGTCGAGTTCATGGCTTGCTTGAGCAAACTCCACGACAGGCGCCCGTTGAGCATCGCCAGCAGGATGGCGCCCATCGCGCCCATGCCGCCGCCTTCGGTCGGGGTGGCGATGCCGACGAAAATCGTGCCCAGCACCAGGAAGATCAGCGCCAGCGGCGGCACCAGCACGAATACCACTTTTTCGGCCATGCGCGAGAGCAGGCCGAGTTTGAACTTGCGGTTCGCCAGTGCGAACGCGAAGGCCAGCGCCACGCCGGCCGACGCGGCGTACACGCCCAGTTCATCCTTGCCCAGTTGCGGGTGGCTGGCGCCCCAGACCCAGGCGAAGGCATACGACACGGCGACCGTGCCGATCACCATCAACAGCAACGACGTTGCGCCGCTGTCGCCGTTCGGCTCGCTCAGGTTGCGCGCTTCGGGCGGCAGCGCCGGCACATGGTGCGGCTTGAAGATCGACACGGCCAGCACATAGCCGGCATACATCGCGGTGAGCATCAGGCCGGGGATGAAAGCGGCCTTGTACATGTCGCCCACCGATTTGCCCAGCTGGTCGGCCATCACGATCAGCACCAGCGAGGGCGGGATGATCTGGGCCAGGGTGCCGGAAGCGGCGATTACGCCGGACGCGAGGCGCTTGTCGTACCCGTAGCGCAGCATCACCGGCAGCGAAATGAGGCCCATCGAAATGACCGATGCGGCCACCACGCCGGTGGTCGCGGCCAGCAGGGCGCCGACGAAAATGACGGCATACGCCACCCCGCCGCGAATCGGCCCGAATAGCTGGCCGATGGTGTCGAGCAGGTCCTCCGCCATCCCCGACCTTTCCAGGATCAGTCCCATGAAGGTAAAGAAGGGGATCGCCAGCAGGTTTTCGCTGGCCATGATGCCGAAGATCCGGTTGGGCAGGGCCTGCAGCAGTTCTGGTTTGAGCAAACCGAGCTCGATGCCGACCAGGCCGAAAAACAGGCCGTTGGCGGCCAGCGAAAATGCGACCGGAAAACCGGACAGCAAGAAGATGACCAGCGCCCCAAACATGATGGGCGCCAGGTTGGCGATGATGAATTGTTCCATGTGTCCCTGACCGAAGTGGCTGTGTGCTGGATTGAAGCTTTAACCTTGCTGCTTTAACCGGATTAACCGATGTTATTGGCGGCCTTGATTGCGTCGATCTCGTCCTGCGGCGTGGTGACCTGCTTGGAGAACGAGCTGGCGTCGATGCGTCCGGCCAGGTAGGCGATGCGCTTCATGATTTCGGACAGGCCTTGCAGGATAATCAGCGCAAAGGCGACCGGAATGAGCAGTTTGGCGGGCCACACGATCAGGCCACCGGCGTTGCTCGACATTTCGCCGCTCTCGATCGAGATGCGCGCGAAGGGAATGCTGTACCAGAGGATCAGCAGCGAGACGGGCAGCAGGAACAGCAGGAAGCCGAGGATGTCGATCCAGACCTGGGTGCGTTTCGAAAAACGCCCGACGATGACGTCGATGCGCACATGCTCGTCGCGCTTGAGCGTGTAGGCCGAGGCCAGCATGAACATGGCGCCATACAGGTACCACTGGATTTCGAGCCAGGAATTCGAGCTGGTATGGAAGATATAGCGGATCAGGGCATTGCCGGCGCAGATGATCACTGCGGCCAGCAAGGCCCAGCTGACGACGCTGGCGATCTTCTCGTTGAGAGTATCGATCGCGCGCGACAGCACGACAAAAAGTGACATGAGCATGGTGCTGTTATCTCCGGTAGTTTTAAACAATAAGTTCAAAAACAAGCACAGTCGCCGGCGTCTTGCGCGCCGGTCGGATTAAATACTGCCCACTGCCAGTGCGGCTACCCCGCCAGCTGGGCGCGCACGCGGGCGATCGCGGCGCGCACCTGGCGCGGCGCGGTGCCGCCCACATGGTCGCGCGCCGCCACCGAGCCTTCCAGGGTCAGCACCGCGAACACGTCCTCGCCGATCAGGCTTGAGAATGCGCGCAGCTGGTCCAGCGACATCTCGGCCAGGTCGCATTTGAGGTCGTCGCAGGCCCGCACGGCGCGCGCCACGGCTTCGTGGGCGTCGCGGAACGGCAAGCCTTTTTTGACCAGGTAGTCGGCCAGGTCGGTCGCGGTGGCGTAGCCCTGCAGGGCGGCGGCGCGCATGTTTTCCGGCTTGACCGTGATCCCGCCGGCCATGTCGGCAAAAATGCGCAGGGTGTCGACCAGGGTGTCGACGGTGTCGAACAGCGGCTCTTTGTCTTCCTGGTTGTCCTTGTTGTAGGCCAGCGGCTGGCCTTTCATCAGGGTCAGGAGGCTCGTCAAGTGGCCGTAGACACGGCCGGTTTTACCGCGCGCCAGTTCCGGCACGTCCGGATTTTTCTTTTGCGGCATGATCGACGAACCCGTGCAGAAGCGGTCGGCGATGTCGATGAAGCCGACCCGTGGACTCATCCAGATCACCAGTTCTTCGGACATGCGCGAGATGTGCGTCATGACCAGGGCGCCGGCGGCGCAGAACTCGATCGCGAAATCGCGGTCCGAGACGGCGTCGAGCGAATTGTGGCAAACGTCGTCGAAGCCGAGCGTGCGGGCGACCCGTTCGCGGTCGATCGGGAAGGTGGTGCCGGCCAGTGCGGCGGCGCCCAGCGGCAGGCGGTTGACGCGCTTGCGGGCGTCCTGCATGCGTTCGACGTCGCGCCCGAACATCTCGACGTAGGCCAGCATGTGGTGGCCGAAGGTGATCGGCTGGGCCACCTGCATGTGGGTAAAGCCGGGCATGATGGTGTCGGCGTTCTGTTCCGCCAGGTCGGTGAGGGCGGCGCGCAGGCCGTTCAGCAGCACCACGATGTCGTCGATGGCGGTGCGTACGTACAGGCGGATGTCGGTCGCCACCTGGTCGTTGCGCGAGCGGCCCGTGTGCAGGCGCTTGCCGGCGTCGCCAACCAGTTCGGTCAGGCGTTTTTCGATATTCAGGTGAACGTCTTCCAGGTCGAGCAGCCATTCGAAGCTGCCGGCCTCGATTTCGCCCTTGATCTGGGCCATGCCGCGTTCGATTTCGGCGCGGTCTTCGGCGCTGATGATCTGTTGGGCGGCCAGCATTTCGGCGTGCGCGAGCGAGCCTTGGATATCGAACAGGGCCAGGCGTTTATCGAAAAAGACGGAAGCGGTGTAGCGTTTGACGAGGTCGGAGACGGGTTCCGAAAAGCGCGCCGACCAGGCTTCGCCCTTCTTTGAAAGTTGTGCTGTCATGTGAATAGTTCCTTTACGTTACCTGATTATAAACAAGGAAAGCGGGCTGCGGGCAATTCCTGTTGGGGGTTGTATGGGTGTTCCGAATTCGCGCGCGGGCCTTGCGCTCGCGGCGAACGAAGGTAGAATTGTTTCTTTTCACGGGATGCGTCCAGCCATGTCCAATTTACAGATCAGTACCGACCGCTCGCAGCTCGATGTTCCGATGATTTATCGCTTTCTGAGCGAGCAGTCGACGTGGGCGGTCGGCATTTCACGCCCGGTGGTCGAGCGTGCGAT
Source organism: Massilia sp. CCM 8734 (assembly GCF_011682155.1). Taxonomy (NCBI): domain Bacteria; kingdom Pseudomonadati; phylum Pseudomonadota; class Betaproteobacteria; order Burkholderiales; family Oxalobacteraceae; genus Massilia; species Massilia sp. CCM 8734. The sequence goes on along the minus strand of NZ_WHJI01000006.1, from coordinate 134,287 downwards.
CGAAAATTCCCTGTGTTTCGGGGGCTACGTGGATGGCCGCCAGGTGGCGTTTGCGCGAGTGGTTACCGATTTTGCGACTTTTGGTAATTTGGTGGATGTCTTTGTGATTCCCGAATACCGCGGGCGCGGATTCAGCAAAGAGATCATGAAGGCGGTGCTGGCGCATCCGAGTTTGAAGGGCTTGCGCAGATTGACGCTGGCGACGGGGGACGCGCATGCCTTGTATGCGCAGTTCGGGTTTACCCCGCCGCAGCGGCCGGAGTCGCTGATGGAGCGGTATTTCCCGAATATCTACGTGAGCTGAACCCCGTCATTCCCGGCCTCGGCGGCCCCTTTGGCGGGAATCCATAGCACTGTTACCTTCAAAACCGTCGTTCCCGGCCTCGGCGGCCGCCGAGGCCGGGAACGACGGTTTTGGGCATAACAGAGACGATGCGCCTTAACTCCAATTCGTCAACGCCGGCGGAATCAGCAACAGCAGCGCCATCACAAAATACGCCAGTTGCAGCGGCACCATCCACTTGGCCCAGGTAATCCACGGAATGCGCGCCAGTGCCAGCACGCCCACCGTCACGCCCGACGTCGGAATCATCGGCAAGGTCAGTTCGCCCAGCTGGAACGCCAGCACCGCGGTCTGCCTCGAAATACCCACCAGATCGGCCAGCGGCGCCATGATCGGCATGGTCAGCGCGGCCTGCCCGGTCCCCGAGTGAATGAAGAAGTTAATCACCGTCTGGATAATGAACATCTTCTGCGCCGCGAATACCGGATTGGCCGACTGCACCAGCGGCACCAGCGCGTGCAGCATGGTGTCGATGATCTTGGCATCCTGCGCCAGGATCATGGTGCCGCGCGCGAGCGCAATCACCAGCGCGGTGCCGACCAGGTCGCGCGCCCCGTGCAGGAAGGCCGCCACGAATTCGTCGCTGTCGAGCCGCCCGATCACGCCGACCACGATCGCCATCACCATGAACAGTGCGGCGATCTCGTTGATGTACCAGCCGAAGTGGATCACGCCGACCACCATGGCCGTCATGAAGCCGACGAACAGCAGCAGCACGATCGCGTGGGTGGTCGTCATGCCGGACAGGTTGGCCAGGGCGGCACTGCTTTCCTTGCGCTTTTCGATATCGAGCGCGTAGGAGGGGCTGCGGGTCGGATCCTTTTTGATGCGCGCCGCGTACCACATCAGGAACCCGATGGTGAGGGCGGTGGCCACGAACCAGACGATGAGGCGGTAGCCGATTCCCGAGAACATCTGGATCCCGGCGATTTTCTGCGCCACGCCGACGTTGAACGGATTTAAGAACGCCGCCGCGAAGCCCACCTGCGCGCTCAGGAACGGAATCGATACGCCGATGATCGAGTCGTAGCCCAGCGCGAGCGCCAGCGGCACGAAAATGAGCACGAACGGAATCGACTCCTCGCTCATGCCGAAGGTGGCGCCCCCCAGCGAGAAGATGGTCACGAACACCGGAATGAGCATCACGCGCACGAAAGCCGAGTGGGTATGCGCGCGCGCCACGCTGCGGATCATGGCGTCGAGCGCCTCGGTCTTTTGCAGCACCGCAAACGCGCCGCCGACGATCAGCACGAAGCCGATGATCTGGGCCGCCTCGACGAAGCCTTTGATCGGCGCCATCATCAGCGCCACGAAGCCCTGCGGATTACTCTGCACGTACTGGAAGGACGCCGGGTCGATGCGCGGCTTGCCGTCGACCATGATGGTGCCGTACTGACCACCCGGCACCAGCCAGGTGGCCACCGCGATCATCGCCAGGATCAGGAACAGCAGGACGAAGGTATTGGGGATGCGCAGTTTCATTGGCTGAGCAGCTTTCCGGCGCGGTAGGCCACGGCGCCGGCGACCTTGCCGACCGCCATGCCGCGCAGCAGATGGCGGTGCGCGGTGCGCGCAAAAAACACGCCGTCGACACTGCAGCGCAAGGTGGTGGTGCGCCCGCTGCTTGGCTCGACCAGGTCGGCGATGGCGTCGCCGGCCTTGACCTTCTCGCCCAACTGCTTGAGGAACACCAGCACGCCGGCATGCGGCGCGGCGATCGGCTCCACCCCTTCGAGCGGGGTCGGTGCGCACAGTGCGGCGGGCAATGCGGCCAGCGGCACATCGAGCACGCCCGCATGCGCCAAAAACCGCAGCAGGGCGCGCGCGTCGCCCCCGGCCAGCTCGTAGTTCACATCGCGTTCGCCGCGCAGTTCCACGGTAGTCGACAGGCAGGCTGGCGGAATCGGAAACGCCGGGCCGAAGTGCGCCGCCAGGTCCCACCACAGGCGCGAACACGCTTCGTCGAACGGCTCGCCGCCCGCTTCCAGCGCCAGCAGCACGCTGTGCGCCTGCATCAGCGCGGCCAGCGGCGCCACCGCGTCGGCCAGCGGGGTGCCTGCGTAAATATGCAGCACCGCCTCGTTATCGCAATGCAGGTCGAGCACGATGTCGGCGTCGATCGCCATCCCGAGCAGGATTTTCTTGAGCGTGTCGGCGTCGGTTTTCGGCTCCCAGGTGGCGACCGAGTCGCGCGCGTGGGCGCGGATCAGGGCCACGTTGGCATCTTGGTCCGGACCGAGCAAGCCGGCCAGCGAGAGTTTCAGGTCCTCGGCCACGTGCTTGTAGGCGCGGTTGAAATTGGTCCCGGTGGACAGGTCGAAACGGCCGAACGGCGCGCCGTGGATGGCTTGCGCCAGCCCGATCGGATTGGCCGCCGGGACCAGGATGATCTCGCCGCGGATCTTGCCGGCCGCGTCCAGCGCCGCCAGCTCTTTGCGCAGGAACTGCGCCACCAGCATGGGCGGCACTTCATCGGCGTGCAGGGCGGCCTGGATATATACCTTCTTGCCGGCGCCCGGCGTACCGAAATGAAAACTGGTCAGTTGCGAGGACATGCTGCTGTCCTCGAGGGAGATGCGGTGGGTGTTTGCTTGCATGATCGGGACCGTGAAATGAAGTCAGCCGGAAGTGTGGCATAAAAAACCGCCGGCGCGCCGGGTGCCTTTCTGGAATACGACATATTATTTCTGAGCGGGGTATCATCTTGCCTGCAACTAACATCGGCTGCGCGCTGGCCTGTATTCGCCCGCGCAGCCCGACCTACCGAATAAAGGAAGAACCACCGATGCTGAACCTGGCCCGCCGATACTTACAGTTCCTGTTGCTCGTCCTGCTGGCGGCGGGTCAGGCGCAGGCAGCGACAGCGGCCGCGCCGGCCATCCCTCCGGGCGGGCCGAAAGGTTCGCTGGTGATCATCGGCGGCGCGCTGCGCGGCGAGAACGCGGCGGTGTGGAAGCGCATCGTGGAACTGGCGGGCGGCCCGGGTGCGCGCATCGCCGTCTTCGGCTCGGCCTCGGCCAGCCCGGACGTCGCGGGCAAGAACAATATCGAGGTGCTCAACTCCTACGGCGCGGACGCTTTTTTCGTTCCCGTGGCCGTCAAGCTCGACAGCCCCGACTACCGCATCGCCGCCAACGACCAGGCCATTGCGGATGCGGTGCGGCATGCCGATGGCGCCTATTTCGTCGGCGGCAACCAGGCCCGCATCACCGAAGCGCTGCGTAAAAAAGACGGCAGCAGCACCCGCGTGCTTGACGCGCTGTGGGCCATGTACCGTAACGGCGGCGTCATCGCCGGCACCAGCGCGGGCGCGGCGATCATGAGCGAGACCATGTTCTACGACGCCAGTTCGGTGCTCTCGACCCTCAAGCGCGGCGTGGCCGATGGCATGGAACTGTCGCCGGGCCTGGGTTTTGTGGGCAAGGATGTGTTTGTGGATCAGCACTTGCTGGTGCGCGGCCGCTTCGGGCGCATGCTGCCGGCCATGCTGGCCAAGGGCTACAAGACGGGACTGGGGATCGACGAGAACACCTCGATGATCATTCATGGCAACCGCGATGTGGAAGTGCTCGGCTACAAGGGCGCGCTGCTGATCGACTTGAGCGGCGCCACCTTCACGCCGGGCGACTTCAACGTCAGTAACGCCAGGCTCAGTTACCTCGATAACGGCGACCGCTTCAATCTGCAGAATGGGGTATTTACGCCGTCGCCCGAAAAGCTGGCCAACAAGCTCGATCCGGCCAAGCCGTATTATCGCGGCCCGCTGTTCTTTGCCGATATTCTCGGTAACACGACCGTGGTGGACCTGATGCACCGCCTGATCGACAGCGACCAGGCCGACGCCATCGGCCTGACCCTGGGCAGCCCGCGCGACCTGCAGCCGGAACTCGGCTTCGAATTTCGCTTCAGCCGCACCAAGGAAAGCATCGGCTACGTGTCCGCCATTTCGGATATGAACTCGGTTTTCAATATCCGCCTCGACGTGCTGCCGATCCTGATCCGCCAGCCGCTGTACCAGTACAAGTAAACGCTACAGGTAGCGCACCCAGGCCCGGGTGCTCGTCCGCTTGTAGCGCCCGAACCAGCGGCACGGATAGTACAGCGCCGCGATGACCGCCACCGACCAAAGCCACACTTCCCCGATGCCGCCCGCCTGGTGCGCCTGCCCGCCGGAGAGGGCGGCCGTCAGCTCGCGCAGCGCGAGCAGTAGGTACAGGTGGGACAGATAGTAGAACAGGGGTGCGCCGCCGAAGGTGGCGCAAAAGGCCACCACGCGTTCGTTGGCCACTTCCAGCCACGCCAACGCGATCAACCCAACCCCGAGCGTCATCAGTAAAAAGTTGAACGAGGGCGGGTACTTGGTCAGGTTCAGGAACGACATGACCGTGTGCAGCGGGTCGGCCTGCACGGTCCACGGCAACGCCTCGCCATAGATGTTAAAGCCGCGCAGCAGGGCAAGCAGCAGCAGGCAGGCCGCACCCGCCAGCAGCAGGATGCGGCACCGCGCGCCCGCTTCCACCTTGTTCGAGAACAGCGGGCCGGCCGCGTAGCCGAGCAAGATCACCCCGATCCACGCCAGCAGCGGATAACTGATCTTGACCCGCACCGGGCCATCGTTCACCAGGAAGCCGCGTTGTTCGAGCACTGTCCAGGCGCCGTGCGCCAGGCTGCCCGGTTCCAGGCCGGGGAAGGACAAGGCGTTGTGGCCGGCGACGATCACGCCGCCGAGCAGCGCGAGCCAGCGCAGCGGCAGTTTGTGCAGCAGGGCCAGCGCGATCATCGACAGGCCGATGACCCAGATCACCTGCAAATACAGCACCGGTGGCGGAAAGCGGCCCGACCACGCAAAACTGACGAACACCAGTTCCAGCACGATCAAGAACAGGCCGCGCTTGAGCAGGAAGCCGCGCGGGCTGCGCGGGCCGGACGCTGGATTGGCGTACAGCCAGGCCGACAGGCCGGTCAGGAATACGAACATCGGCGCGCAGAAGTGCGCCGCCACGCGGCTGAAGAACAGCGACGGCTCGGTCGTGGCCAGGTCGATCGGGTCGCTGACCTGGCGGTGCAAAAAGAAGGTTTCGCGCGCGTGGTCGAGCGTCATGATCAGGATGATCAGGCCGCGCATCGCGTCGATGGCGGCGATGCGCCTGGTGGTCGAGGCGGCGAGGGTGCTCATGGCGCGCCTCAGAAGCTGTAGCTGGCCGTCAGCGTGGCGGCGCGCTCGGTGCCCGGCGCCACCCACACCTGGTTGTACGAGCTCGTATAGTAAGCCTTGTTAAACAGGTTGTCGATATTGAGGGCGATGCGCAGCTTGCGGTACGGCGTGTAGGCGGCCACCAGCTTGACGGTGGTGTAGGCGGGTAGTTCGAAGCTGCTCGAGGCGGCCACGTCGCCCATGCGCTTGCCCACATAGCTGGCGCCGCCCCCGATACTGGCGCCGGCGTCGCCCAGCGTGAAGTTCGACACCAGCAGCACGTTGGCGCTGTGGCGCGCCACGTTCGGGAAGCGGCTGCCGGTGCGGATGGTCTTGTCGCCCCTGGTGACGGTGGCGTCGGTCCAGGCGTAGGCGGCCGACAGCTGCAGGCCGCGCGCCACGGCGCCCGACACGTCGAACTCCAGGCCGCGGCTGCCCACTTCCCCGGCGGGGATCGCAAAGTCGGCGTTGGCGGGATTGGTGGTCAGGACGTTCTTCTTGTCGATCTTGTACAGCGCCACGGTACTGCTGAGTTTGCCGTCCAGGGCGTCGACTTTGGCGCCCAGCTCATACGACATGCTCTTTTCGGCTTCGAACGCGCTGTTGTCGATGCTGATGCCGCTGTTCGGGCGGTAGGCGCGCGCCGCCGTGGCGTACAGCGACAGCGCCTTGCTCGGCTGGTACACCAGGCCCGCGCGCGGACTGCTCGCGTGCAGGCTTTGCGCGCTGCTCGCGCTGTTCGCTTTAAGGCGATTGTTGGTGACGCTTTGCTCGGCGCTGTCGTAGCGCACGCCGAGCAGGGCTTTCCACTCGCTTGTGAGATCGATCTGGTCCTGCGCGTAAAAGCCGTGCGCGCGCTGGCGTTCGAGCGTATCGATCGACAGTATCAAAGGATCGGCCACGGCGCCGTAGACCGGCTGGAAGATATCGATCGCGTACGGATTGGCGTTCGAAGGATTGCGGCGCATCTGCACGCGGCGGTCGTCGAAGCGATAGGCGTCGACGCCGAACAGCACACTATGGCGCAGGCCACCGGTGGTCAGCTTGCCGAGCAGTTCGACGCGGCCCGACATATCGGTCGCCGAAAAATCGCGGTGGCGGCGCTGGCGGCGCAAGGTGCGCCCGTCGGCCAGCAGGTTGTTGGCCTCCGTCGAAAAGCCGACCAGTTCACTGTCGCGGTACGACAGGCCCGATTGCAACGACCAGTCGTCGTTTATCGCATGCTGCACGAACAACTGCTGCCCGAGCGACTTGACGGTGACCCGGCCGTCGCCCGGCTCGCCAAGGAAGCGCGATACCGGCAGCGCACCGAGCTTGCCGTTCACCGCCGGCACGCCGCGGTCGAACGGGGCTTTTTGCTCGGTCGCTTCGATCTCGTACGAGACCGTGGTGTGCTCGCCCGCCAGCCACACGAACGATGGCGACAGCAGCAGCGTGTCGCGGCGGGCGGTGTCGCGGAAACTGTCGCCTTGCTGCCAGACGGCGTTGAAGCGGTAGGCCAGGGTGTCGCTCACGGGACCGGTGACGTCCGCCGCCGCGCGGTACGTATTGAAGCTGCCCACCGAGGCGCTGACGCTGCGCTGCGGGACGAAACGGGGCTTTTTGGTGACGATGTTGACCGTGCCTCCCGGCTCGCCACGGCCGTACAGGGCGGCGGAAGGGCCTTTGAGCACTTCGACCGACTGCGTGCTGGCGGTGTCGCGCAAGCCGTTGTAACCGCGGCTGGAACTGAAGCCATTGACCAGGAAATCGGAGCCGAAATTGGGGTCGCCCGTGAAGCCGCGCATGGCGTAGCTGTCCCACAGGCCGCCCAGGTCGCTCTGGCGCGCAATGCCGCTGGCCAGGTCGAGCGCCCCGGCCAGGGTGCTCACGCCGGCGTCGCGCAGCACTTCGCTGGTGAGCACGCGCACGCTTTGCGGCAAGTCCAGGAGCCGCGCATCGGTCTTGGTCGCGCCGGTGGCCGACAGGCTGCGATAGTGCTCGCGCTGGCCGCCGATGACGACCGTATCGGTGGGTGCGGGGGCGGCGTCGGCGGCGATGGCCGCCAGCGGCGTGATACTGGCGAGGAGGGCGGCGGTGGCGGTTTTGATGTACATGCGTGGATTTCTTCAGGCGTGGGAGGGCCGGGCAAGGCGGGGGATTAATGCAACTGAGTTGCTATAATAGGTCGGATGCCTCTTTAATGCAATAGGGTTGCGTTAGTGCTCCGGCCAATGCCGGCGGCGACACGGTGGAACCGGTGTTACTTGTTACTTGTTCGCGTTACAGATATTGCAGACGCCCTTGATCAGGAAGTCGACCTGCTTGCTGGTAAAACCGGTGGGCAGGGTAATTTGCGCAGGCAGGGCGATGTCGGTAAAACAGGTCACCATCTCGCAGCGGGTGCACTGGAAATGCGCGTGCTGGTGCCCGTGCTGGCCGGCGCCGGCGTTGAAGCGCCAGACCTGGTCGGCGCCGGCGATGCGGTGCACCAACTCGTGTTCGGTCAGCCATTCGAGCACCCGGTACAGGGTGACCGAATCGAGCGCGTCGCCGGCCAGGCCTTCCTGGATGTCGTGGTGGGTCAGGGGCTTGTTTTGCGCCAGCAGGTACGCCAGCACGCGCGAGCGCGGCTTGGTGAGGCGCGCGCCCGTATCGCGGATCAGTGACTCTGCCTGGCTTTCAATCGTTGTGACCATCTTGGCTGGGATTTCAAAGGAAGCGACATGCTACCACGCAGGCGCTGGCCGCAACCACAGCGCCCAGGTTTACAATGCGGGACGATCCACGCTTGCAAGGAAACCGCCATGCCGCTGTCCCCGTTTCGTTTCATGCGCCGCGCCGTCGGCTTGCTGGCGCTGGCCGGCGCCGCGCAGGCCCAGCCGCCGGCCACCGTCCGCGTCGACTACCAGCACAGCGGCAATGCGCTGCTTGAGCAGTACGCGCTCGAACGCGTGCTGATCGAACCGCTGCCGTGGCCCGGCGACCTGTCGCAAAATCTTGACACCAGCAACCGTGGCCAGAACATGGTCGAAGTGGTCGACGCCAAAACCGGCGACCTGCTCTATTCGCGCGGCTTCTCCACCATTTTCGGCGAATGGCGCACCACCGAGGAAGCCAACCGGATCAGCCGCGGCTTCCAGGAGTCGGTGCGCTTTCCGGCGTTCGGCAAACCGGTGAAGGTGCGGGTGCTCAAGCGCGACGAGCGCAATCAGTTTTCGGTCGTGTGGAGCGTCGAGGTGGACCCGGACGCGCCGGACGTGGTGCGCAAACAGGCCCAAGCGCCGGCCAGGCCGATCCCGATCCGCGTCAACGGGCCGTCGCCGGCCAAGGTCGACCTGCTGGTCATGGGCGACGGCTACAGCGCCGGCGAGATGAAAAAATTCGAGGCCGATGCGCGCCGCCTGGCCGATCATCTGTTTACCGTCTCGCCGTTCAAGGAGCGCGCCGGCGACTTCAATGTATGGGGCATCGCGGTGCCGACCATCGAGTCCGGCGTCTCGCGCCCCTCGACCGGCGTGCACCACGCGTCCGCACTGGGCACGCGTTACGACATCTTCGGCAGCGAGCGTTACGTGCTCACCCTGGACAACCGCGCGCTGCGCGACATCGCCCAGCATGCGCCGTACGAGTTCATCGAAATCCTGGTCAATAACGATACCTACGGCGGCGGCGGCATCTTCGGCCAGTTCAGCACCGCGGCGGCCGGCAACGACTGGGCCAATTACCTGTTCGTGCACGAATTCGGCCACCATTTCGCCGGCCTGGCCGACGAGTACTACACCTCGCCGGTGGCTTACCAGTCGAGTTCTGCGCGCATGGAGCCGTGGGAGCCGAATGTGACGGCGCTGCGCGACCCGTCCAGGCTGAAATGGCAGCGCCACGTCAAGGCTGGCACGCCGCTGCCGACGGCGTGGCCGAAAGCGCAGTACGAGGAGTATGCGCGCGCCTACCAGAAGCGCCGCGCCGCCCTGCGCGCCGCCAACCGGCCCGAGTCCGACATGAGCGCGCTGTTCCGCGAAGACCTGACCCACACCAACACCCTGTTCGCCAAGGCCACCCATCGGCACGACGTGGGCGCCTTCGAAGGGGCCAATTACGAGGCGACTGGCTATTACCGGTCGGAAATGCAGTGTTTGATGTTCGACCGAAGTGCAAGATTCTGTAAGGTCTGTAACGACGGCATCACCACGATCATCGATTTGTACGCAAAGAAGGGGGCCGGAAAATAGGCTGGGGCCTGCAACGGCGGGCGATCCGCGCATGTCGAGGGTCAGTTCGCCTAATTGTAAGTTGCTTTTTGTTAGCTTTATTCTGCGTGCGCTAGCGAACAGACCACATGTCCAGTAAGACATATTCTGGACACCGTTCCTTGACGAACTATAAAGTTGAGAACGATAGATGGCGAACGGACTTCGGTCCAAAACGTCCACGAATAAGAAACCCCAACCATTCTTCTAAAGGACTACACCATGAACAAATTACTCGTTACCCTGATCGCCGGCCTGTTCGCTACTTCGGTTTACGCACAAACACCAGCAGCAACCCCAGCGGTTGTGAAAGCTGAAGCCACCGCCAACAAGGACATCGCCAAAGCTGAAGCCAAAGAAGCCAAAGTTGTTGCCAAGTCGGACGAGAAAGTAAGCAAAGCATCCGCTGACGCTACCGAGAAAAAGACCAAAGCACACTCGAAAGCCGTTAAAGCGCACGCTGAAGCGACCACCGACGTGGCTAAAGCCGATCCGGAAGACAAAATGAAAGCCGAAGCCAAGGCCGAGAAAAAAGTCGCCAAAGCCAATCTGAAAGCCGAGAAAAAAATGATCAAGGCCGACGAAAAAGCTGAAAAAGTGGCTGTAGAAGCCGGCGCCGACAAGGCAACCGCTGCTGCGAAAACCCACGAAGCGAAAGTTGAAGCCGTTTCGGACGTGAAAAAAGCTGCTGCTAAGTAATTATCCAGTTCACCCTCTTGCAGGGTGATGGATGTGAAAGCGGGGCAAGCGTTGCTTGATTGGGGTCTGACCTCAATTAAGCAACACTTGCCCCGCTTTTGTTCGTGCACGTCCTTCCCGCTCGCGCGGGAAGTGGTCTCCGGCGCTGCCGGAGACGACGCTATCAGCCGATCGGTGTCAGCGACATGACCTTGATCTTGGCTGCCAGCGCCTTGCCCTTGCGCGCCCGCTTGCCGAAGTGGACCGCCAGGCCGGACGCCGACAAGTCGACCGCGCGCGGCTTGGCGCCCGCCCAGGTTCCGTGTACGGTCACGCCTTTTTGCGAAATCGGCTGCACCGCCAGCAGCTTTTCCTTCTCATCGAGCTCGATCAGGATCACGCCACGCCCGCCGTTGGTCAAGGTCTTGAGTTCATCCATCCCGAACACCAGCAGCTTGCCGTTTTCTGTCAGGCAGGCCACCGCGCTCGCATTGGCCGCGATCACGCGCGGCGGCAGCGGTTGCGCGCCTTCGTCGAGCGTGATGAAGGACTTGCCGCCTTTGAGCCGGCTGACCATGTCGCCCGCCTTGGCCGCAAAACCATAACCGGCGTTCGACGCCATCAGCAGCATGGTCTGGGCGCTGCCCGCAAAAAAGTGCGGGATGCGCGCGCCGTTCGGCACATCGACCAGGGTGGTAATCGGCACGCCATCGCCGCGCGCTCCCGGCAAGGCCGCCACCGGCACCGAATACACCTTGCCGTTGTCGCCGAAGCCGAGCAGGATGTCGGTGGTGCGGCATTCAAAGGCCGCGTACAGCGAGTCGCCCGCCTTGAAGGTGAACTGCGCCACGTCGTGTCCCACGCCGGTACGGGCGCGCACCCAGCCTTTGTCGGACACGATCACCGTCACCGGCTCGTCGACCACTTTTTGCTCGGCCACCGCGCGCTGCGCTTCTTCGATCAAGGTGCGGCGCGCGTCGCCGAACTGCTTGGCGTCGCTTTCGATCTCGCGGATGATCAGGCGCTTCATGGTCGACGGGTTCTCGAGGATGTCGCGCAGGCTGCCTTCTTCCTTGCGCAGTTCCGCCAGCGCCTGCTGGATCTTGATGGTCTCCAGGCGCGCCAGCTGGCGCAGGCGCAGTTCCAGGATGTCTTCGGCCTGGATGTCGGAGAGATTGAATTCGGCGATCAGCGCTTCCTTCGGCTCGTCCGAATTGCGGATGATGTGGATCACCTTGTCGATATTGAGCAGGACCGCTTCGCGTCCTTCCAGGATATGAATGCGGTCGTTGACCTTGCCCAGCCTGAATTCGGTCCGGCGGCGCACCGTCACGAAGCGGAAATCGATCCACTCCTGCAGGATTTCGGTCAGCCCCTTCTGGCGCGGCCGGCCATCGCCACCGATCATCACCAGGTTGATCGAGCTGGACGATTCGAGCGAGGTATGCGCCAGCAGCATCAGCATGAATTCGGTCTGGTCCTGGTTCTTCGACTTCGGCTCGAACACCAGGCGCACGGCGGCGGCGCGGCCCGATTCGTCGCGGATCGCGTCGAGCGAACCGAGAAAGGTCTGTTTCAAGGCCAGTTGCTCGGGCGAGAGCGCTTTTTTACCGAGCTTGATTTTCGGGTTGGTCAGCTCTTCGATCTCTTCGAGCACCTTTTGCGACGACACGCCCGGCGGCAGTTCCGACACCACCGCCTGCCACTGGCCGCGCGCCAGTTCTTCGATCTTCCAGCGCGCGCGCACCTTCATCGACCCGCGTCCGCTGGCGTACATGTCGGCGATCTGCGCCGGCGGCGTGATGATCTGGCCGCCGCCCGGGAAATCCGGCCCCGGAATAATCGCCATCAGTTCGGCGTGGGTGATCTTCGGATTGCGGATCATGGCCACCGTGGCGCGTGCCACTTCGGTCAGGTTGTGCGAGGCGATTTCGGTCGCCAGGCCGACCGCGATGCCCGAGGCGCCGTTCAACAGCACCATCGGCAGGCGCGCCGGCAGCGTTTTCGGTTCGGCGTGTTCGCCGTCGTAGTTGGGCTGGAAGTCGACCGTGCCTTCGTCGATTTCTTCGAGCAGCAGCTTGCCGATGGGCGTCAGGCGCGCCTCGGTGTAGCGCATCGCCGCCGCACCGTCGCCATCGCGCGAGCCGAAGTTACCCTGGCCGTCGATCAGCGGGTAGCGCAGCGAAAAGTCCTGCGCCATGCGCACCAGCGCGTCGTAGATCGACTGGTCGCCGTGCGGGTGCAGTTTTCCCATGACGTCGCCGACCACGGCGGCCGACTTGCTTGGCTTGGCGCTCGCGCCCAGTTTCAGCTCGTTCATGCGGTACAAAATGCGGCGCTGCACGGGCTTTTGGCCGTCGCACACGTCGGGCAGGGCGCGGCCCTTGACGACCGAGACGGCGTAATCGAGATAGGCGCGCTCGGCGAAGGTCGACAGGGTCAGCGTTTCGGTGTCTTCCGGCGGTGGCGGCGGTGGCGGGTCAAACAGATTGGTTTGTGAGGACATGTACGTAGGTGCTTATGCGTAGGTGCTAAGTAAAAAAGGAGTGTGTTGGTTCGGGTGCCTGCGTGGCGGGGGGCGACGCTTACGCCGACCAGCCCCTGCCGCGGACCACGGCGACCCAGTGTTCGACGATATCGGCATCGAGTTTGAGGTCGAGCATGTCGCCATGGTAGCAGTGGACATGTTCGAGCAGTTCGCGCATGCGCTCCGTGAAGGCGGCGTCCGGATACCTGCCGATGACGCCGCGCGGGTCGCCGTCGAGCAGTGCGCGCACCACCTCGTCTTCCAGCGCGAGCTGGCAGAAATGCTTGTACGAGCGCTGGGCGCGCAGGCGCGCCAGCATCATGCCGGTTTCGTCGGGCATCTGGCGGCCTACGAAGCCGGCGTCGTCGACCCAGTTGAAATGGCCCGCCATCGCCTCGCGGAAGTCGTCTTCGCAGCCTTCGCCGGCGCAGTACTGCACGGCGCACTCTTCGAAGTGGTCGCGCACGTCGATGTTGAGCAGTTCCTCGCCGGCGAACAGCTGCGCCAGATGCTCGCGCGGGTTGCTGTGCGCGCGCGTCAGGAACGCGGCCCAGACGCGGCGCGCCTGGATGATCGTGGTGTCGGGACCGGCGCCGGGCAGGGGCGCCGGCAGGATCTCGGGCAGGCGATATTGCTCGGGCTTCGGACGCGGGCGCGGCGGCGGCGCGGGCGGCTCGAACGCCGGCGCCGGTGGCTCGAACGCCGGCGCCGGCGCTTCGGGCGGCGGCGCGGACGGATCGACTTCGTAGCGAGCGCTGTAGACCGGCGCATCCGGATCGAATTCGTAGGCGGCCACGTACACCGGCGCCTCGTCTGGCGGCGGCGCCGGTGCGGGCGGCGCGTCCGGATCGAACTCGTAGGCCGCCACGTAGACCGGCTGCTCACGATCGTCCTGGCCTTGCCCGGTCTCGCGCGCCTCGACGCGCGGGGCCGGCTGCTCGTCGTCCGGCCAGTCCAGGTCATTGGCCTGGCGCGCCAGTTGCAGCGCGGCCTGGTAAGCGTCGTTGAGAATCTGGAAGGCGACCGGATCGTCCTCGGGACGGGTGACCTTCAGCCTGGCCGCGTAAGCGCGCTTGATCGCGCGCTCATCGCGGCTGGCCGTCATTCCGAGCACGCTCCAGACGTTCATAAAAAGGAACTCCCGCCCAGCTCACGCATGACTTTTGTCAGCGTTTCGTGGGCGCGCCGCATGGCCGTGGGCTGCTGCGTATTGAGCACGCCCGTAAAGGCGGCGATGTGCTCGGCCAGGTAGGCGCGTTCCTGGCCCAGCAACTGCTCGTAGAGACGGTCGGCCTGGGCCAGCAGGGTGCGGTTTTCGATCTTGTCGCGCGGGTGGATTTTCAGTTCGTTCAGTTCGGCCAGGCGCTTGGCCACTTCGGCCTGGGTCATCACGCCGGCGTTCTCGGTGATGACCAGGGTGTGCTTCTCCAGGCTTGGCTGGAGCGTGATTTCCGCTTCCAGCACGCCGCTGATGTCATACGTGAAGCGCACGTCGGCACTGACTTCGCCCGAGCGTTTCGACTCGATCGGGAAGGCCAGCTTGCCCAGGAAGACGTTGTCCGACACGCGGCGCGACTCGCCCTGGTAGACATGCACCACCAGTTCTTTCTGGTAGTCGTTGATGGTGGTGATCGACTCCACGCGCGAGACCGGCACGGTCGAATTGCGCTCGATGATGGGCAGGTAATGGCCGCCCTCGTACTGGTTCGGACCGATTTCGCGTGCGATCGAGATACCCAGCGAGTAGGGCGCCACGTCGGTCATCACCACTTCGGCAAGGGCCGCGTCGCGCGCCATCAGGCCGGCCTGCACGGCCGCGCCCAGCGCGATGGCCTGGTCGGGATCGAGATTGATCGACGGGAAGCGCCCGAACATGCGCGAGACCATCTTGCGCACCAGCGGCATGCGGGTGGCGCCGCCGGCCAGCACCACCGAATCGAGTTCGGACGCCTTGATGGTGGCGTCGCGCAGCGCGCGTTCGACCGGGCCGCGCAGGCGCTGCACCAGGTGGTCGCACAGCAGCACGAACAAGTCTTCGGTCAGGTCCAGGCTGTATTCCTTGCCGGCGCTGGTGTAGGCCATGCGCGCGCTCAGGCTGTCGGACAGGGCGCGCTTGGCGCGTTCGGCTTCTTCGCGCAGGCGCTGGCGCTGGGTGCCGTTCAGTTCCGCGCCGTTCAAGTCCTTGGACAGGCCGCTGCGCGACAGGAAGGCCTCGACCAGCACGCTCGCAAAATCTTCGCCGCCCAGGAAATTGTCGCCGGCGGTGGCGCGCACTTCCATCACCCCCTCGAACAGTTCGAGGATGGAGACGTCGAAGGTGCCGCCGCCCAGGTCGAAGACGAGGAATTTGGTTTCGCGCTTGCTGTCCTGGATGCCGTAGGCCAGCGCCGCGGCGGTCGGCTCGTTGAGCAGGCGCTCGACCCGCAGCCCGGCCAGCTGGCCGGCCACCCGGGTCGCCTTGCGCTGGGCGTCGCTGAAGTAGGCGGGCACGGTGATGATGGCTTGCGTGACCGTTTCGCCGAGCCAGGCTTCGGCGTCTTCCTTCAGTGCGCGCAGCACCATCGACGACAATTCCTCGGGGCGGAACTTGCGCGCCCCGAGCTGGGTTTCGCGCTCGCTGCCCATGTAGCGCTTGAACAGGGCCGCTGTCATGTGGGGGTGGGTCTGCAGGCGCGCGCGCGCCGCTTCGCCGGTCAGCACGGTGCCATCGTCATCCATGCCGACGCACGATGGCGTCAGGAAGCTGCCCAGTGCATTGGGAATGAGGTGCGCCTTGCCGTCGCGCCAGACTGACGCGAGACTATTGGTGGTGCCGAGGTCGATTCCGATAATCATGGTTCAGTGTCCGGGTGTTGTGTTGCAATGCTGGTTAAAAAACCGGGGTCAGACCCCGGTTTTGCTGGTTGGGGTCTGACCCCGGTTTTTCAACCAGCATTGCAAAACCGGCGTCAAAACGGGGGCAAACCGGGGTCTGACCCCCCAACTGAAAAACCGGGGTCAGACCCCATTTTGCCCCCGTTTTGCCCCCGGTTTTGCAACAAAATCAGATGTCGGCTTCGGTTTCGTTGCCGTGTTCTTCGATCCAGGCGCGGCGGGCGGCGGCTTCGCCTTTGCCCATCAGCATGTTAAAGCGCGCCGAGGCGTCAATGTGGCTGAAGTCGCCCAAGGATACCGGCAGCAAACGCCGCGTGTCCGGGTTCATCGTGGTTTCCCACAGTTGTTCCGCGTTCATCTCGCCCAGGCCTTTGAAGCGTGAAATGCTCCAGCTGCCTTCTTTCAAGCCTTCTTTCATCAGCTTGTCCTGGATCGCCACCAGCTCGCCATCGTCGAGCGCGTACAGCTTCTGGATCGGCTTCTTGCCGCGCGCCGGGGCGTCGACCCGGTACAGCGGCGGGCGCGCCACGCAAATGTGACCGGGCGCGAACAGGGCCGGGAAGTGCTTGAAGAACAAGGTCAGCAGCAATACCTGGATGTGCGAGCCGTCCACGTCCGCATCCGACAGGATGCAGATCTTGCCGTAGCGCAGGTTTGAGAGGTCGGGCGTGTCGCCCACGCTGTGCGGATCGACCCCGATCGCCACCGCAATGTCGTGGATCTCGTTGTTGGCGAACAGGCGGTCACGGTCGGTTTCCCAGGAGTTGAGCACCTTGCCGCGCAGCGGCAGGATGGCCTGGAATTCCTTGTCGCGCCCCATCTTGGCAGAACCGCCCGCCGAGTCGCCCTCGACCAGGAACAGTTCGTTACGGCCGATGTCGCTCGATTCGCAATCGGTCAGCTTGCCAGGCAGAACGGCCACGCCCGAGGATTTTTTCTTTTCGACTTTTTGCAGCGAGCGCAGGCGCGACTGGGCCTGGCGGATCACCAGTTCGGCCAGCTTGCGGCCGTATTCGACGTGCTGGTTCAGCCACAGTTCGAGCGGCGGCTTGGCGAAGGTCGAGACCAGCCGCACCGCGTCGCGCGAGTTCAGGCGTTCCTTGATCTGGCCCTGGAACTGCGGATCGAGCACTTTGGCCGAGAGCACGAAGGAGACGCGCGCGAACACGTCTTCCGGCATCAGCTTCACGCCTTTCGGCAGCAGCGCGTGCATCTCGACAAAGCTCTTGACCGCGCCGAACAGGCCGTCGCGCAGGCCCGATTCGTGGGTGCCGCCGTTCGAGGTCGGAATCAGGTTCACGTACGACTCGCGCACCACCGCGCCTTCTTCTGTCCACGCCACCACCCAGGCCGCGCCTTCGCCTTCGGCAAAGCCGTCCGACTCGCCGTTGGAATACTGGGCGCCTTCGAACACCGGAATGACGGTGTCGCCGCTGGTACTTTGCGCCAGCATTTCATTGAGGTAGCCGCGCAGGCCTTCGTCGTACTTCCAGGTCGTCACGTCGCCGGTCTTGGCGATGGTGAGGGTGACCGTCACGCCGGGCAGCAGCACCGCCTTGGAGCGCAGCAGGCGCGCAAGCTCGACCTGCGAGATCGCCGGCGAATCGAAATACTTCGGGTTCGGCCAGGCGGTCACGCGGGTGCCGCTCTTCTTGCCGTCGCGCGGCGCCGGGATCGACGCCAATGGCTCGATCACGTCGCCGTCGGCGAACACCATCTTGTGCAGGCCGGTGCCGTTGTCTTCCTTGCGCCAGACCGTGATTTCCAGGCGCGAGGAGAGCGCGTTGGTCACCGACACGCCCACGCCGTGCAAGCCGCCCGAGAAGGCATACGCGCCGCCCGAACCCTTGTCGAATTTGCCGCCCGCGTGCAGGCGCGTAAAGACGATTTCCACCGTCGGCACGCCTTCTTCGGGATGCAGGCCGACCGGGATGCCGCGGCCGTCGTCTTCGACCGTGATCGAGCCGTCCGCATTGACCGTCACGCCGATATTCTTGCAATGGCCGCCGAGCGCTTCATCGGAGGCGTTATCGATCACTTCCTGGATGATGTGCAGCGGATTTTCCGTGCGGGTGTACATACCCGGACGCTGTTTGACGGGTTCGAGTCCCTTGAGGACCCGGATGGAGGATTCGCTGTAGTCGGATGCAGGTTTTTTGGTGGCCATATCTAAGTTCTTTATGCGGATGCCTGCGCATTCTATCTTGTCAGCCGGAAAAGAAGCCAAATTTGAGCACGCTGAATGTGCTTGCCAGCCCGCACGATTGTGGTTAGATTTGTACGCACACCAACAGGTGTGGTCAAAAATATTCCATAAGTTGCTAAAAATGCATTCAAAAAGGCAGTCTCTGAGCGTTCGCCTGTTGGGCTTTCCTTCTTCCGAAGGGGCCGAGCTGGGGACGGCGCTGGCGCATCCCCCGCGCGACGGCCCGTCGTATTCTTGCTTGCTGGGCGATAGTTTGCAAGAGCCGGACCTGATGATTGCCAACGGCGACGACCTGAGCGCGCTGGCCGCCTTGCTGGCGTGGCAGCCGGATGTGCTGCGTCCCGGTGTGGTGATCGGCTCGGCCGGGATGGAATTTCCCTGCGCGCAGCTGGCACGGCCCCTGGACATGTTCCAGATGTTCAAGCTGCTCACCGAGCTGGGACGCAAACGCGCCGAGGCGGTGAAAAACATGGCGGCCCCCGTCGCGGAGCCGCAGCACGAGCGGCGCCGCCGCATCCGCCTCGATCTCGATGTCACCGACCCGGCCGAGTTTATCAAGATGCGGCGCCCGGCCCCCGCCGGCGCGGTGCTCATCGTCGACAAGCGCGGCGCGCTGCGCGACCATGTGGCGCGCCTGCTCGCGCCGCACCAGGTGGCGGTGGAGTGGACCGAAAGCGCGGTGGCGGCGGTGCGCCTGTGCGCCGAGACGCCGGTGGCGGTGGTGATGATCAATACCTCCACGCCCGGCGTCGATCCGTATGCGCTGTGCAGCGAGATCAAACGGCAGGACGGGGCCGAACGGATCGCCGTGGTGCTGCTGGTGAACCAGGCGTCCGGCTACGATACGGCGCGCGCGCGGGCGGCCGGGGTGCGCGGCCTGCTCGACAAGCCGATGGCCGACCGCCATCTGCTGGCGGCGCTCAAGAAGCTGCTGTCGCTGCCGGCTTAGGAAGTGGCAGTCACAATTTTGTTACAACTTTGAATCGTGCGCCCGCATGGGAGCGCTATATTTAGGGCATGCCCGATACCGATAAGCCCCTGTTGCCCACCGCCGTTCCCGATCCTTTGCCTGTTCTCCTGCCCGGCCAGGAGACCGACGCCGGTGTCCATGCTCCGCGCGTTCCCGACCGGCGCGCCGCCGACGCCCTGCCGCGCTACCAGAAAGACAGCGACACTCCGCTGGCCCTGGCGCGCCGCGTATTGGCCTCGCGCTGGCGCAACCTGCGCGACAAAATCGGCCGCGACTTCATGCGACGCACCTTGCGCATCGGGGTCTCGGCGCGGATTTTCCATCCCGAGCCTGGCTCGACCGGCCTGCGCAGCAAGAATTTGCAGTACCTGGAAGAGTCGATTGCGCAGTGGGTGATGTCGCGCGATGTGCTGGTGTTTATGATTCCCACGGTCAACACCAACGGCCTGCTCCATCCGAGTAACATCACCTTGCGTCATTACGCGCGCCATCTCGATGGGCTGGTGCTGCAGGGCGGGGCCGACGTGTCGCCGCAGACGTATTCGGAAAGCCCGACCCGGCCCGAATGGAGCGGCGACCGCGCGCGCGATGTGTACGAGCTCGAACTGCTGCACGAATTCGTCGATGCGGGTAAACCGGTGCTGGGCATTTGCCGCGGGTGCCAGTTGATCAATGTGGCGTTCGGGGGGACTTTGTACCAGGACGTGGCGACCAATGTGCCGGCCGCGCACGCGCACGTGCACAGCGATTACGACGCGCACCGGCACAAGGTGATTTTTCCGTCGGGGTCGTCGCTGGGGCGCATGTTCCCGGACGTGCGGCGGCCGGTGGTCAATTCGATCCACCATCAGGCGGTCAAGGACCTGGGGCGCGATATTTTGGTGGAGGCGATGTCGGACCCGGATGGGATTATCGAAGCGATCCGCTATCAACGGGCCAATTTCGTGATGGGATTGCAGTGGCACCCGGAGTTTCATCGGGCCGGCGGGGTCGATTTGTTGGATTGCACGCCGATCCTGGACGAATTCTTGCGGGCGGCGCGCGAGACGCGGTTGTAATCGATATTCCGTCGTTCCCGCGCCGCCGGGAACCCAAGTTTGTCGGTCTGCGTAGAAAATTGGGTTCCCGCCGAGGGCCGCCTTGGCGCGGGAACGACGAACGTTAGCGCTTGCCCCTGAAGCGCCGGATCGCCGCATTCACCATGCCTTCCGCGCTCCCCTGTTCCTCGTACTGCCTTCTCAAATACGTCGCGTCGCTGGCCTCCTGCGCCGCCGTCGACAAATGCCGCAGCGCCCCCAGGCTCCCGAGCGCCTCGCCATGCGGCTCCATCTTGCGCAACGTCGTCAAAATATCCTCGCGCAGCGACATCGTCTCGTAGGTCTTCGGATGGGTAATCGCCCCATCCAACCCGAAGCGGCACGCCTGGAAGCGGTTGAAGTTATACACAAGATAGTCATCCTCCACCGGCGGTTCTTCGCGCCGCTCCAGCAGATGGCGGCACAGCGCCTGCAAATACCCGGCCAGGGCCGCCGCCCGTTCCACCGTCAGCGGCGTGTCGCACACGCGCAGTTCGATGGTGCCGTACTCCGGCTTGGGCCGCACATCCCAGTAAAAATCCTTCATGCTCTTGATGATGCCGGTGCCTTCCATCTTCGCAAAGTAGACATTCGCAAATTCGTCCCAACTCAATGTAAACGGCGCGCGCCCGCTCATCGGAAACGCAAACACCGAATTCAAACGCGCCGAATCGAACAAACTGTCGTGCCCCTGCACGAACGGCGACGAGGCCGACAGCGCGATAAAGTGCGGAATATACCGGTTCAGCGAATGCAGCAAGAACATCGCATCGTCGCCCGAGGCGCAGCCGATGTGCACGTGCTGCCCGAACACCGTGAACTGCTTGGCCAGGTAGCCGTACAGGGACGAGAGCTCCTGGAAGCGCTGCTTCGGATAGATTTTCTGCTCCGACCAGTGCTGGAACGGATGCGTGCCGCCGCCGCACAAGCCGATATTGAGCCGGTCGCCGGCAGCGACCAGGATGTCGCGGATCTCCAGCAGTTCGGCCAGCAGCGGCAGGTGGCTCGAATGCACGCTCGAATTAATCTCGATCATGCTCTCGGCGATTTCGGGCGTCACATTGCCGGGGAAGGGTTTTTGCGCGAGCAGGTGCAGCAGGTCGGGACTGGCGGCGGTCAGGTCGAAGTCCGACAGGCTGACCAATTGCAGCTCCAGTTCCACGCCAAAGGTCAGTGCCTTGGAAGTGGCAAACGGTTCAAGCGCCATCTCAGGCCTCCGTGGTTTCGCGGGCCCAGATCAGGGCGCGCTGGATGATAATGGGGCCGAATACTTCGAGCATCATGGTCACCGCGGCCATCGAGCGCAGTTCCTGCACGTCGATCCCGCGCGAACGCGCATGCTCGAGCAGCAAAATGACGAACACCGACACCGGCGCGAGCGCAAGGCCGGTCAGCACGCCCTTGCGCCACGATATGCCGGACAGCTGCGAGAAGACCGTCACGCCCAGCGTCTTGGTGAGCAGGCGCACGATCACCACCGTCACCGCCAGGGCGCCGCCGGCCATCAGTTCGCGCCATTCCAGGGTCGAGGCGGCGTACACGAACAGCAGCACGGTCAGCAACTCGCCGAGCGCGCCGAAATTGCGCTGCGCGCCGCTGAAGGCCACGCGCCGGTGGCGCGCCGTCAGTCCGAAGGCCAGGGTGGCCATTACCGGCGAGAGGTGCATGGTGTAGGTGATCGAGACAATCAAGATGACGGCCAGTGCAAAGGCCACCGTGGCGTCCTGCGCCAGGTTGCCGAGGTGGCGCAGCATGGCCGGCACCACCACCCCGAATACGGCGCCGATGACGCCCGAGATCAACAGCGCAACCAGGCTGTTGATGGTGGCGTCGCCGATGTCCGACGAACTGTGGAACAGCCAGAAGCCGACGATCACGTTAAACGTAAACACCGACAGCACGCAGTTGATCGCCGACAGGTGTAGCACCCGTTCGGTCACCTGGCCGGAGCTGCGCTGTTCATTGATGATGCGTACCACCGTGGCGGGCGAGGTGGACATGGCGAGCGAGGCGAGCATCAGCGCGGTCATGGTGGTCACGCCGAACCACAGGGCGACGAAATACACGGCCACAAAGGTGCCCAGCGCTTCGACCAGCGAGGCCATGGCGAACCAGGGATTCATGCGCAGCCAGCGCAGGTTGATGCGGTAGCCAAGTTCGAACAAAATCAGGCCGAAGGCCACGTCGGCCATGAACAGGACCGTGCCCGTTCCGGAGGTCGATGCGGGCAGCACGCCGATCTGGGTGCTGGCCAGCGCAAAACCGACAATGCCGTAGAAGCTGATGCGCGGCAGGCCGGTCCAGCGCTTGCCGAATTCGCCGGCCATCCAGGCGATACAGATCGCGAAGGGCCAGGCGAGATTGGTGAGGATCGTCAGCAGATCGGGCATGAATTCCTTTCGTTCCACCGGTCGATGGGTGCGCCAAGATTCTACAAGACGAGGCCGTGCGCACGATTCCGCATAACGAAAAATATTGCCCAAAGTGCAAGCGGGCGCCCCAGGCGGCGTCGCAAAAAGCTATTTGCTCAAGGTGCGCATGGCGCGCTCGAGGCCGTCGATCGTCAGCGGGAACATGCGGTTGCTCACAATCTGGCGGATCACCGAAATCGACTGGCGGTACTGCCACACGCCTTCCTGCTCGGGATTGAGCCAGGCGAATTTGGGGAAGGCATGGCAAAAACGCGCCAGCCAGGCGGCGCCGGCTTCTTCGTTGTTGTATTCGACCGAGCCGCCCGGATGCAGCACTTCGTAGGGACTCATGGTGGCGTCGCCGACGAAAATGAGCTTGGTGTCGGCCGGGTACTTGCGCAGGATGTCCCAGGTCGGAAAGCGCTCGGCGTTGCGGCGCCGGTTGTTCTTCCACAGGTAGTCGTAGACGCAGTTATGGAAGTAGAAGAACTCCATGTTCTTGAATTCCGTCTTCGCCGCCGAAAACAGTTCTTCGGTGCGTTCGATATGGTCGTCCATTGAGCCGCCCACGTCGAGCAGCATCAATACCTTCACCTTGTTGCGGCGCTCGGGCCGCATCTTGATGTCCAGGAAGCCGGCGTTGTTGGCGGTGGCGTGGATGGTGGCGTCGAGCGCCAGTTCATCTTCGGCGCCTTCGCGCGCGAACTTGCGCAGGCGGCGCAGCGCTACCTTGATGTTACGCGTGCCCAGTTCGCGTTCGGCGTCGTAGTCGCGGTAGGCGCGCTGTTCCCACACCTTGACGGCGGTGCGGTTGCCGCCCTTGCCGCCGATGCGCACGCCTTCCGGATTGGTGCCGCCGTTCCCGAACGGGGAGGTGCCGCCGGTGCCGATCCATTTGCTGCCGCCTTCGTGGCGCTCTTTTTGTTCCTTGAGCAGTTCGTTCAGACGGTCCATCAACTTGTCGTAGCCGAATTTTTCGAGCTGGCGTTTCTGCTCGTCCGACAGTTCGCGCTCCATGCGCTTGACCAGCCAGTCGAGCGGAATGGCGGCATTGGTCTCGAAGGCGGCGTTGATGCCCTTGAAGTACTGGGCAAAGGCGCGGTCGAATTTGTCGTAGTGCGCCTCGTCCTTGACCAGGGTCAGGCGCGATACATAATAGAAGTCGTCCATCGATGCGCCGACCACGTTGCGCTGCATCGCTTCAAGGAGCGTGAGGAACTCCTTGATCGTAACCGGGATTTTGGCGTCCTTGAGGGTAAAGAAGAAGTCGATCAGCACCTTATGTTTCCCCCCTCGTCCCCGCCCCCGCGCGTTGCAGCTGGTAGTGCAGGTGCGACTTGATTTCGGGCCATTCGCCGCGCGCGATGCTGTACATGACCGTGTCGCGCACGGTGCCGTCGCGGCGCACGGCGTTGTGGCGGATCACGCCATCTTTTTTGGCGCCGAGGCGCTCGATGGCCGCCTGCGAAGCGTGGTTGAAGTTATCGGTGCGCAGGCCGACCACCGCGCAGCCGAGCGTGTCGAAGGCGTGCGAGAGCAGCAGCAGTTTGCAGCTGGTGTTGACATGGCTGCGCTGGCGGCTCTTGGCGTACCAGGTCCAGCCGATGTCGAGCCGGTCGACCTTGGGCAAGATGTCGTGGTAGCTGGTCGAACCGACAACGTGCCCGCTGCCGATGTCGATCACGGCGAAGGCCAGCCGGTCGTGCGTCTCGAGCGCATGGCCGATGTACTGCTCCACGTTGTGCAGCTCCGGCACCGAGGTGACGCGGATGTTCCACAGTTCGCCGTCGGCGGCGGCCGCGCGCAGGCCCTCGGCGTGCGCCAGCGACAGCGGTTCCAGGCGAACCCCGTTGAACTCGAGGGTGAGGGCGTCGACCTGGATCATCAGCGGTTGGTCCGCGACATGTAGACCAGGCGCTCGAACAGGTGCACGTCCTGCTCGTTTTTCAGCAGGGCGCCGTGCAGCGGCGGCACGATGGCCTTGGCGTCATTGCTGCGCAGCGCTTCGGCCGGGATGTCTTCGGCCAGCAGCAGCTTGAGCCAGTCGAGGAATTCCGAGGTCGAGGGCTTTTTCTTCAGGCCCGGCACGTCGCGCACTTCGTAGAAGCTTTGCAGCGCCTGCGCCAGCAGGTCTTGTTTCAAGGTCGGGTAATGCACCTTGACGATCTGCTCCATCGTGTCCTTGTCGGGGAATTTGATGTAGTGGAAGAAGCAGCGGCGCAAGAACGCGTCCGGCAGTTCTTTTTCATTGTTCGAGGTGATGATCACCAGCGGGCGGTGCTTGGCCACGACCATTTCGCGCGTCTCGTAGACGTAGAATTCCATGCGGTCAAGTTCGCGCAGCAGGTCGTTGGGGAACTCGATGTCGGCCTTGTCGATTTCGTCGATCAGCAGCACCACCGGCTCGGGCGCGGTGAAGGCCTGCCACAGCACGCCCTTGACGATGTAGTTGTGGATGTCGCGCACGCGCTCGTCGCCGAGCTGCGAATCGCGCAAACGCGACACCGCGTCGTACTCGTACAGGCCTTGCTGGGCCTTGGTGGTGGACTTGATATGCCACTGCATCAGCGGCATGTTCAGGGCGGCCGCGACTTCTTCGGCCAGCATGGTTTTGCCGGTACCCGGCTCGCCCTTGATCAGCAAGGGACGCTGCAAGGTGAGGGCGGCGTTGACCGCCAGTTTCAGGTCGGCGGTGGCGACGTAACTGCTTGAGCCCTGGAAGCGGTGCGCCTGCGAAGTCGATGCGTGCATGTGCGTGTATGGTCAAAAGTGGAATTATTTCGAGTATATGCCAGAACCGGAAGGGCGGCACTGCAACACCGTGGAAGTGGACGCGTCACGTCAGTTCGGTTAAACTCTCAGGTTGATAGTGCAAAACATAATAAGTTTGCACGTGCGATACCCGATTATCACTTACCCTCGCCACCATGAAAAAACTCATCGCACTCCTCGTGCTCGCCTGCGTCGCGAACGTGTCCGCCGCAGCGGACATCGTTGGAAACGCCAAGGCTGCCAAAGTTGAACAATGTATCGGCTGCCACGGCATCCCCGGTTACAAAGCGACTTTCCCCGAAGTCTATCCGGTGCCGATGATTGGCGGCCAGTCGGCCAAGTACATCGAAAACGCGTTGAACGCCTATAAAAAGGGCGACCGCAAACATCCTTCGATGCGCGGTGTGGCCGGCAGCATGACCGACCAGGATATCGCCGACGTCGCTGCCTACTACTCGCAGCAAGTGAAAAAATAAGGACAGAGCCATGAAAAAACTGATGATCGCCCTGTTCTGCGGCGCTGTATCCCTGAGCGCAAGCGCCGGCGGCAATATCGCCAATGGCGAAGCCCTGGCCAAGAAATACAACTGCGCGTCCTGCCACGGCGCCGACTACACCAAGGCGACCGACCCGAGCTACC
The DNA here is from genome assembly GCF_011682155.1 of Massilia sp. CCM 8734. Lineage (NCBI taxonomy): Bacteria > Pseudomonadati > Pseudomonadota > Betaproteobacteria > Burkholderiales > Oxalobacteraceae > Massilia > Massilia sp. CCM 8734. Next base: position 108,367 of record NZ_WHJI01000006.1, on the reverse strand, counting down.
CCAAGCTGGCCGGCCAGCACGCCGAATACCTGAAGCACGCTTTGACCGCCTACAAGCGCGGCGACGGCCCGAACGGCCGTAACAACGCCATCATGGGCGGCTTCGCCAAGCCATTGTCCGGTAAAGATGTCGAAGACCTGGCAGCCTACCTGCACAGCCTTCCTTCGGGACTGGTGCTGCAGCGCTAAGCGGCACCCACCCGCAGCACCCCGGGCGCCTTCCACCTTCTCTTTATCGGGAAGGGGAGGGCGTTTTGTATTGGTACCCCGCTTACGGAGCCGCGTTTGCCTGCCTTGTCGCCCCACTACCTCAAATCGAACCTGCTCAGCGGCCTGACCGTGGCGCTGGCCATGGTGCCGGAGGCGATCGCCTTTGCGCTGGTGGCGCATGTGTCGCCGCTGACCGGCCTGTACGCCGCCTTCATGGTGTCCTTGATTACGTCGGCCATCGGCGGGCGGCCGGGCATGATTTCGGGCGCGACCGGTGCGCTGGCGGTGGTGATGGTGGCGCTGGTGGTCTCGCACGGGGTCGAATATTTGTTCGCCACGGTGGTGCTGATGGGGTTTTTGCAGCTGCTGTTCGCCGCCGCGCGGCTGGGTAAATTCATCCGCATGGTGCCGTATCCGGTCATGCTCGGCTTTGTGAACGGGCTGGCGATGGTGATCTTCATGGCGCAGTTCGGGCACTTCAAGGTGCTTGGTGCCGACGGCGCGCGGCACTGGATGGTTGGCGCGCCGCTGTATACCATGCTCGCCCTGGCGGCGCTGACCATGGCCGTGATCTACCTGCTGCCGCGCGTAACGCGCGCGATTCCCTCGACCCTGGCCGCCATCCTGCTGGTGTCGGTGCTGGTGGCGACCTTGGGTATCGATACCAGGACGGTGGGCGACCTGGCCTCGATCAAGGGCGGCCTGCCAGCCTTTCACCTGCCCGACGTGCCGCTCAATTGGGCGACCCTGCGCATCATCTTCCCGTACGCGCTGGTGCTGGCCGCGGTGGGGCTGATCGAGTCGCTGCTCACGCTCACCTTAATCGATGACATGACCGACACGCGCGGCCAGCCGAACCGCGAAAGCATGGCGCAGGGCGTGGCCAACGTGGTCACTGGCCTGTTCGGCGGCATGGGCGGCTGCGCCATGATCGGCCAGAGCATGATCAACGTCAACAACGGCGCCACCGGGCGCCTGTCGGGCATCGCCACCGCCGTGTTCCTGCTCTCGTTCATCCTGTTCGCGTCCGCATGGATCGAGCGCATTCCGCTGGCCGCCCTGATCGGCGTGATGTTCGTGGTGTGCCAGAAAACCTTCGCCTGGGGCAGCTTTCGCCTGTTCGGCAAGGTGCCGCGCGCCGATATCGCGGTCGGCCTGCTGGTCGCCGTGCTGACCTTGATCTTCGACCTGGCCATTGCGGTGGTCGCCGGCGTGATCGTCTCGGCGCTGGCGTTCGCGTGGCAGCACGCCAAGCGCATCCGGGTCGGCATCCATCCGGACCAGCAGGGGGCCAAAGTGTATGCACTGGAGGGAACGCTGTTTTTCGCCTCGGTGGCGCAATTCAACCAGCTGTTCGCCCCCAAGGACGACCCGCAGGACGTGGTGGTCGATTTTGCCCGCGCGCGCGTGGTCGATCATTCGGCGATCCAGGCCATCGACGCGCTGGCGTTGCGCTACCGCCAGGCCGGCAAGCGCCTGCACCTGCGCCACCTGAGCCCCGATTGCCGCGAACTGCTGGAAAATGCGCGCGACATGATCGAGGTGAACCTGGCCGAGGACCCGCGCTACCGCGTCGCCGACGACAAGCTGGCCTGAGCATCATGACGCAAAGCGCGCTCTCCGTACTCCTGCTGCTGGCGATGGGGCAGGGCGTGTTCCTGGCGATCGCCTTGCTGGCGGCGCGCCAGGCCGAGCTGCGCGGGGCCAACCGCCTGCTGGCGGCGCTGCTGCTGGGGAGCGTGGCGGTCATCGGGCACGCCTGGCTGGGCATCAACCATTTATATACGACCTATCCGCACAGCGCCCTGGCGATTGCCACCATTGGCTTGCTGAGCGGACCGCTGTTGTATTTATATCTGCGCAGCGCGCTGACCGAACGGCGCCTGGCCGCGCGCGACTGGCTCCACGGCGCGCCGTTTCTGCTGGCGACAGTGGCCATGCTGCCGTTTTACCTGCAAAGCGCCGCGGCCAAGCTGGCCTGGATGCAGCACCGCCCGGTGCTGCCCTGGTATATCGGGCTGTCGGTGCTGGTCAAGACGGCGATGTTTGTCTGTTATGTCGTCGCCAGCTACCGCCTGATGCGCGGCGCCGCCGGCGGTCCGCTGGCCGGCGGCCTGGCGCGCCTGGCCAAGATCTGGGTGATCGGCGCCGCTGGCAGTGTGGCCGCCTTCGGCATCGAATTTTTCGACGTGGCGCTGCCGCTGTCGTCGGACGCGCTCGGCGCCATTGCGCTGGCCTGTTTTGTCTACGCCACCGCGTTCCTGGCGATTCGCCTGCCGCTCGGGTATCGCGCGCAGGTGCCGATACCTGCGCCGTTGCCGGAACCGGAACCGGAACCGGAACCGGAACCGGAACCGGAACCGGAACCGGAACCGGAACCGGAACCGGCGCCGCGCTACGCCAACAAACGGCTGTCGGAACCGGACCGCGCCAGCTTTCTCGATGCACTGAAACGGTGCATGGAAGTCGACCAGGTGTATCGCAACGGCGAACTGACGCTCGACGAACTGGCCGCGCTGCTGGCCATGACGCCGCACGAACTGTCGCAGCTGATCAACGATGCCTGTGGCGTCAACTTGCAGGAATACCTGAACCGCTACCGGGTCGATGCGCTCAAAGTGGTTTTGCTGGCGCCCGGGCAGGCCAATGCCAGCATCCTCGAGCTGGCGCTGGCGTGTGGCTTTAATAGCAAGACCACCCTGAACCGCGCATTCAAAAAGCAGACCGGCCTGACCCCGTCCGAATTTCGCCGCGGCGGCGCCAGGACAGGTACCGAATCATCATCTGGGACGACTGCCGCGGGCTAAAGCGTGAAAATGGGTCCATTCGCCCCTTTACTTAACGCCACGGAGATTTGATGAAACCTACCCTGTTGCCGGCCTTTCTGGCCACCCTGCTGCTGTGCACCCCGGCCGTTGGCGCCGGCAAGATCTGGATTTCGAACGTCAAACTGGTCTCGCCCGAAAAGCTCGACCGCGTCGAAACGGGCGCTGTGCTGATCGAGGACGGGCGCATCGCCCGGGTCGAGCGCGGCCCGTCCAGCCCCGCCCCGGCCGGCGCCAGCGTGGTCGATGGCAAAGGCTACTACCTCACCCCCGGCCTGATCGACTCGCACGTGCACCTGCACGCCGTGCCGGGCATGAGCATGGAGCAGGGCGCGTCCGGCGACAGCATGGCCCAGGCTTACTTCCGCCAGCTGCCGCGCTCCTTCCTGTATTACGGCTTTACCACCGTGATCGACCTGGCCGTGTCGGATTACGGCGTGATCGAGCGCTTGCGCAAGGCGCCGCTGCATCCCGACGTATTCCATTGCGGCGAGCCGCTGGTGCTGGCCAACGGCTACCCGATGTCGTTCTACGCGCCCGATAAACGCTTCCAGAGCTTCGGCAACTACCTGTTCGATCCGGCCATGCCGAGCGCGGTGCCGGAGCAGTTTGCGCCCTCGGCGCACACCGTGGCGGCGGGGGTGGCGCGGGTGGCCAAGGCCGGCGGCATCTGCGTGAAAACCCACTTCGAGCGCGGTTTCGGGGCCGACCGCAACCTGCCGGTGATGAGCCCCGCCAAATTTGCTGAAGTGCGGGCCGCGACCACGCAGGCCGGCAAGGTGCTCGTCACGCACGCCAATTCGTTCGAAGCGCAGTCGTTCGCGGTGGCCGGGCGGGCGGACGTGCTGGCGCACGGTATGTGGCACTGGGGAGCGCTGAACGGGCGGGCCGGCCTGCCGCCGGAGATCAAGGCGCTGCTCGACAAGATCGTCGACCAGCGCACCGGCTACCAGCCGACCATGCAGGTGCTGTATGGCTTGCGCGCGTATGTGGAGCCGGATTATCTGAACGATCCCGCCTTGCGCAAGGTGGTGCCGGCCTCGCTGCTGGCCTGGTTTTCAACGCCGCAAGGGCAGTGGTTCAAGCCGGAAGTGACCGAAGGCGAGATTGACGCCTCCGTGATGCAGTCGATGGAAGGGCCGCTGCGGCGCCAGCGCGCGGTGGTGGCCTACCTGGCCGGGCGCGACGCCAACTTCGTGTTCGGGTCGGATACGCCATCGTCGCCGACCTATGGCAATTTACCGGGCTTGAATGGCTATCGCGAGATGCGGCAACTGCATGCGGCGGGCATGTCGCTGGCGCAGATTTTCAAGGCGGCGACCATCAACAATGCACGCACCTTCAAGCTCGATGGGGAACTGGGATCGATCGAAGTGGGCAAGGCCGCCAACCTGCTCTTGATGAAAACCTCGCCGCTGGAGGATGTGAGCGCGTATGACAGCGTGCTGACGGTGTGGGTGCGGGGCGAGCAGACGGCGCGCGAGGCGCTGGCGGCGGATAATACATAGCGTTAGCGCGGACCGGATCAAGCGCAGCGCGCACGCACGCACTCGACGTACGCCACGCTGTCGGGCGGCACGCCGTTGCGCTGCGAAGTCCAGATCATCTGGCCCAGACATTCCATGATTTCGTGATGGGCGTCATGCGCCCCCAAACGCTGGGTCAGCGCGTTGCAGGCCGCCCGGATGCCCGGCGGCTGGTCGATCGACACCTGCTCGGCGATCGACAGATGCATCGACAAGTGCAGGAACGGATTGGCCTGCCCGCCCTCGACCGAATAATCGCGCGCCAGCGCCGCTTCGGCGTCGGACAGCACGTCGGCATACTCGGGATGCTGGACGATCCAGTCGGCGGCGATGGCGTCCATCGGGCTGAGAATGTCGCCGCTGCGCTGCTTGCGGTAGGCTTCGCAGAAAAAGCGGCGAACGTCGTCGGAGGATGGGGTAAACATGATTGGCGGGGCGGGCAAATGAGGTAGGCCACATTGTACCGCCATCGCCGCGCCCTCGTCGCTGCGGCTAGCAGCCTGTCGGACTTGGGATCGTCGGCTGCAAAAATACCTGGGACGGTCCATATTTCGCCACTTTCTCGGCCAATAGCTCGCTATTGGCACTGCGAAATCGTCAAAATCTGGCCTCGCCCAGCTATTTTTTCGCTTCGACTCCCCAAGTCCGACAGGCTGCTAGTTTTTCCTCGGCTTGCAGGCGTCGCTGATGCTTTCCATGGTCTGGTGCGCGAGCGCCAGCTCGCCCGAGCCGCGCTGCAGCGACGCGATGTAGCCACCGGCCTGGCAGACGCGCGCCCGCTCCTGGGTGCTGCCGTCGCGGGCGGCGGCCATCAGCGCGGCGGCGTCGATCCGGCCCAGGTAGAAGGCGGCCACCGGCGCCGGCCAGCGCGTGTCGGTGGCCGCCGCCAGCTCGCGTTTCGCGGCCTCGCGCTCGCCGGCCTCGAGCTGGGCCAGGAATAGTTCCAGGTCCAGCTCGATCTTGTCGGGCTTGCCGGCCAGGACGGCGCGCAGGCGCGTAACCGCCTCCTGCGGCTTGCCGGCTTCGCGCAGCAGGCGTGCCGTGAGCAGCAGCGCGGCCGGATGGTTCTGCGCGGCCGCCTTGTCGAGCCACGCACGGGCCTCGATCTGGTCTTTGGGCAGGCGCGCGCCATTGTAGTAGTCGCGCGCCAGGATGTACTGGGCGTCGGCGTTGCCGCCGTCGGCCTCCTTGCGCACCAGGGCCAGGTTGCCGCTGCCCGGCTTGGCGAACACCTCGCCGCCCAGGTAGCTCAGGTAAACGCGGCGCTGGCTGTTGGCAAACAAGACCCGGTGCGCGCGCAGGAAGTCGGTGCCGAGGATGACATCGACCTGCCCGTACTCGCGGTTGAGCGATTCGGCGATGGCGATATCGGCATTGCGCACTGTCTCGTCGCCGATGGTGAAGGTCTTGAAGACGGCGTTCCAGCGCGCCGCCCTGCCGCCGCCGGCGCCGATGAAAAAGCCGTTGCGCTTCACGTCCGCCATGTCGGTGGTGACGCCGGCGCGGCGCGCCGCGCTCTGGGTAATTGAGCTGACACCCGCGCCGGTGTCGAGAATCGCCGAGAGCGTCACGCCGTTGACCTGTACGTCCACCTGCGGCGTGCCCGCCTTGCGGCTGGCGCCCGTCATCGGCACCATCATGGCCTGCGCGTCCCAGTACGACAGCAGATTGTCGTCGTTGCAGTTGTCGCTACGGTGAAAACGCAGCACCTTGTCGGCCAGGGCCACTTCGAGATCGGACTGCATCAGGAAGTCGGCGCCGACGATCGCGTCGTACCAGGGCGTGGTGCCCATCTCGCCGAGGACCGGCAGGGTGATCTTGCCGCCGCCGCTCGGGCCGACAGTGAAGTCGTCCAGGCTCGCCAGGTAGAGCGCGCTGCTGCCGCCCGTTCCCAGCACTTTACGGCCGCCGCCCGAGCGCAGCGCCAGTTTGCGGTTCTCGGCGCCGGTGCGGGTCAGCATGGTCATGAAGGCGCCGGTATCGAGCAGCATGAGCGCCGGCTTGCCGTTGATGCTGCCTTGCACGGCCGGCTGCAGCGCCAGGCCGCGCAAGCTGATGGGCACCTGCTGCTGCTGGACGAAGGTGCAGGTGGTGGACGGGGCGGCAAGGGCGCTGGCGGGCGCCGCCAGGCACAGGGCCGACAGCAGCAGGGCGCGGCCGGAGGAGCGGAAAATAGGCATGGGACGGATTGTACTCTGCCCACTTGTGGAAAATGCAAGGTGACAGACGAAAAAACGGCGCCGTGAAGCGCCGTTTTGGGTCGGTTGCTAGTCCTTGCTCGGCACCAGCACCAGTTGCGGTTCCGGGGTGCAAGGCTGTTCCGGAGAGGGCTGGCGTGGCGCGTGCGGCTGGCGCAGGTAGCGCGCCGTGTGGCGCCGTTCGTGCGTATGGCCGCCGTTGGCCGGCCAGGTCAGGAAACGCGACAACTCCTGCAAGGCACGCTGGTACACATCACGCTTGAACTCGATGACCACATCGAGCGGCACCCAGTAATCGTGCCAGCGCCAGGCGTCGAACTCGGGATGGTCGGTCAGGCGCAGGTTGACGTCGTTATCACGGGCACACATGCGCAGCAGGAACCAGATCTGCTTTTGCCCGCGGTAATGACCGCGAATCTCGCGCTTGATAAAATGGTCGGGTACTTCATAGCGCAGCCAGTCGCGGGTACGTCCCACAATCTTCACATGCTCCTGACGCAACCCTATTTCTTCCTCCAGTTCGCGATACATTGCCTGTTCCGGTGTCTCACCGTATTTAATGCCCCCTTGCGGGAACTGCCACGAGTGCTCGCGCACCCGCTTGCCCCACCACACCTCGTTATGGGCGTTTAGCAGGATGATGCCGACGTTGGGCCGGAACCCTTCACGATCGAGCATAGTGCACCTCGAAACTTTCTGCCAGCGCGCGCCTTCTTTACATATTTACCCACAAATTCTGGTCCCCGCCCGGCTTTCGGGGTACGAAAACGGCAGGAACCGCGTCAAACGGGTCCATTTGTATAAGATTTGGACGCATCAGCCAGCTAATCCTTTAAAATTAGGTTGATTATAACCCTCTCTTTTTAAAAAGAATTCACCGATATGCGTGCCTCCCGTTTTTTTATTTCAACTTTAAAAGATGCACCTTCCGACGCTGAAATCGTCAGTCACCAGCTGATGATGCGCGCAGGAATGATCAAGCGCCTCGGCTCCGGTATCTACACCTACATGCCGACCGGCTTACGCGTGATCCGCAAGGTCGAAGCGATTATCCGTGACGAAATGAACAAGGCGGGCGGCATCGAATTGCTGATGCCGCTGGTGCAGCCAGCCGAGCTGTGGCAGGAAACCGGCCGCTGGGAAAAGATGGGTCCGGAACTGATGCGCGTGAAAGACCGCCACGGCCGCGAATACGCGATCCAGCCGACCTCGGAAGAAGTCATCACCGACGTGGTGCGCTCCGAGATCAAGTCCTATCGCCAGTTGCCGCTCAATTTTTATCACATCCAGACCAAGTTCCGCGACGAGCGCCGTCCGCGTTTCGGCCTGATGCGCGGCCGTGAATTCACCATGAAAGATGCGTACTCGTTCGACCGCGACGAAGCGAGCATGAAGGCTTCGTACAAGATCATGTACGACGCCTACACCGCCATTTTCAACCGCTTCGGCTTGACATTCCGCGCGGTGGCGGCCGACAACGGCGCCATCGGCGGCTCCGGCTCGCACGAATTCCACGTCATTGCCAGCACCGGCGAAGACGCCATCGTCTACTGCCCGACGTCCGACTACGCGGCCAACATGGAAGCGGCCGAAGCGCTGCCGCTGGCCGCCGCGCGCGCCGCCGCCACTGCGCCCCTGACCAAGACCGCCACGCCTGGCGCGACCAAATGCGAAGCCGTGGCCGAGATGCTCAAGCTGCCGTTGAACCAGACCGTCAAGACCATCGCCCTGACGGTCGAAAAAGAAGTCGCCGGCAAACCGGTGCTGGAAAACTGGATGCTGCTGCTGCGCGGCGACCATGATCTGAACGAAATCAAGGTCGGCAAGGTACCTGGCCTGGCCGGGCACCGCTTCGCCACCGAAGCCGAGATCCTGGCCTGCTACGGCAGCATTCCCGGCTACCTGGGGCCGATCGGCACCAAACAGCCGGTCACCATCGTGGCCGACCGCACTGTTGCCAACATGGCCGATTTCGTCTGCGGCGCCAATGAAGAAGGCTTCCACTACACGGGCGCCAACTGGGTGCGCGACCTGCCCGAAGGCTTGGTGGCCGACCTGCGCAACGTGGTTGAAGGCGACGCCTCGCCGGACGGCAAAGGCGTGCTGGCGATCGAGCGCGGCATCGAAGTCGGTCACGTGTTCCAGCTCGGGACTTCCTACTCCGAGAGCATGAAAGCGACGTTCCTGGACGAAAACGGCAAGCCTGCGCCGCTGCAGATGGGTTGCTACGGGATTGGCGTCACGCGCATCCTGGGCGCGGCGATCGAGCAGAATTTCGACGACAAGGGCATCATCTGGCCGGCCGCGATCGCGCCGTTCGAAGTAGTCCTGTGCCCGATGGGGATGGACCGCAGCGAGATGGTCAAGACCGAAGTCGAGAGCCTGTACGCGGCGCTGCAAGCGGCGGGCGTGGACGTCATCGTCGACGACCGCGGCCTGCGTCCGGGCGCCATGTTCGCCGACTGGGAACTGATCGGCGTGCCGCACCGCGTGGTGATTGGCGAGCGTGGCCTGAAGGAAGGCAACCTCGAATACCAGGGCCGGCGCGATGCCGAGGCGACCGCCGTGCCGGTGGCCGGCATGGCCCTGTTCATCAAAGGCAAATTGAGCCAGTGAGCGCTTCGGTCATGGTGAATGGACTGGCGCAGGCGGTGCTGGTGGCCGGCCTGCTCTGGTCCTGGGCCGCGTGGGCCGGCAACCAGAAAGAGGAGGCGATGGCCGACTCGGTGCGGGTGGCCTTGTCGAACGCGATCAAGGACACGCGTCCGCCGCAGCCGGTGTTTCGCGACGAGGCGGGGCGGGTGCGCTACCAGCAATGGCTCTCGACCATGTCGGACCGGCTCAAGCGCAAGCTGCCGGACGACCAGGTGCGGCTCGAATTCCTGCAATCGGTCTGGTACGAATCGAACCGTGCCGGTCTCGATACGGGCATGGTGCTGGGGCTGATCCAGGTCGAATCGGCGTACCGCAAGTACGCGGTATCGATGGTGGGCGCGCGCGGCTACATGCAGGTGATGCCGTTCTGGACCAACGCGATCGGCGACAGCGACCGCAGCAAGCTGTTCAATATGCAGACCAACCTGCGTTACGGCTGCTCGATCCTGCGCATGTACCTCGACATCGAAAACGGCAACCTGTACCTGGCGCTGGGCCGCTACAACGGCAGCCGAGGCAAGCCCGCCTACCCCAACGCGGTACTCGCCGCCTGGGAAAAGTGGAAATTTCCTACCTAAAAACTCAGACCCCACCTACAACCGGGGTCTGACCTCTGATTCGAAATATTTCCCAGCCTCACAACCGGGGTCAGAGCTTTAATCTGAAACTAATTGCCAGGCTAGCGCATCGCAAGGATGCCAATTGAAACGAAAAACCGTCTTTCTCCTTGGGAGAGGGGCGGTTTTGACCTTTACGGCCGTATTCGTTCGCCTCAAACGCGAGCTTGCATGAAATCTTTCGAATTAAAGCTCTGACCCCGGTTGTAGGAAGTTTGGAGGGCGGTTGTAGGCGCTTTAGCCGAAAGTTTCGAATCAGAGGTCAGACCCCGGTTCGGGACTAGACGATCAGCTAGCTATCAAATTTTGCAGGTGAGTACCTGCTGAAGTCCGGCACCACGGCGGCGGTCGGGGGTGTAGACTGCCTTTTTTCTCAGAGCTCACGAAAGTGCACATGCGATTGACTCTTCTTGCCGCAGCGTCCGCGCTGGCGGTCTTGTCGGGATGCGCCAGCGTCCAGCCGACGTCCCAGGCCAGCACCGACGCCCACGCCCCAGCCAAAAACATCATCTTCTTCCTCGGCGATGGCATGGGCATCAATACCCTGACCGCCGCCCGCATCTACGCCGTCGGCGAAGAGGGCGAGCTGACCCTCGATACCCTGCCCGAATCGGCGTTCGTCAAGACGTTCTCGAACGACGCCCAGGTCACCGACAGCGCCGCGTCCATGTCGGCCTATATGACCGGGGTGAAGGTCAATAACAATGTGCTGTCGATGAGCTCCGATACGCCGGCCCGCGCTCCCGCGCTTGACGCCTCCGGTAACAAGCTGGCCGGCCGCTGCGGCGCCGGGCGCCCGGTCGCCACCCTGGCCGAACTGGCCAAGCAGCGCGGCATGTCGGTCGGCGTGGTCACCACCACCCGCGTTACCGATGCCACCCCGGGCGCGGTGTTCGCGCACGTGTGCCATCGCGCCATGGAGAACGATATCGCCGCCGCCCTCGTTCCCGGCGGCGCCGGCTACAACGCGGCCCTGGGCGCGCGCGGCCTCGATGTGCTGCTCGGCGGCGGCAGCGACTACTTCACCAGCACCGCCAAAGGCGGCAAGCGCAGCGACGGGCGCGACCTGCTGGCCGAACTGGCCGCGCAGGGCGTGCGCACCGTTTCCGACAGCGCCCAGTTGAACGCCGTCGATACCAGCGCCAGCGCTCCGCTGGTCGGCCTGTTCGCCCCGCACGACCTGAGTTTCGATTCGATGCGCGATGCGGCCAAACAGCCATCCCTGCCCCAGATGGCCGGCAAAGCCATCGGCATCCTGGCGAATAATCCGAAGGGGTTCTTGCTGGTCGTCGAGGGCGGCATGATCGACCTGGCGCTGCATAACTCGAACGCGCGCCGCGCCCTGCAGGAGACGGTCGTCTTCGACAATACCCTCAAGGCGGCCATCGCGCAGATGCGCGCCATCGATCCGGACTTGAAGAACACGCTGATCGTGGCCACCGCCGACCATGATCATTCGCTGCTCCTGAACGGTTATGCGCGCCGCACCGGCAAGACCACGCCGACCGAACCGGGCGTGCTGGGATTGATGCGCCGGGTCGATAACAACGAGATCAAGCTCGATGCCGATGGCGCGCCATTTACCATCATCGGCTTCGGTAATGGCGAGCACCGGGTGCAGGGCAGCCGCGGCGCGGTCCCGCACCTGACCAGCGCCCAGGTCAGCGCCGACGACTACCGCCAGGAGGCGGTGGTGCGCACCGAGCCCGGTTACGAGACGCACAGCGGCACCGATGTGTACCTGGGGGCGATCGGCGCGGGCGCCGCGCGCTTCGGCGGCACCATCGACAACACCCGCGTGTTTGAACTGATCAAGGCGGCCGCCGGCTGGTAAGCGGCGCCCCCTTTGTAAAGTCACCATAATGAGAGTCACCATGACGCCTTCCCGCTTTCCCTTGCTCCTGCTGGCCGCTGCATGCGCGCTGGCGCCATCCCTGGCCGGCGCGGCCCCCCAGCCTGCCGCCAAGAACATCATCTTCTTCCTCGGCGACGGCATGGGCCCGACCACCATCACCGCCGCGCGCATCTATCGCTACAAGGAGGAGGGCTTGCTCCACTTCGAGCGCATGCCGCATTCGGCGCGCATCAAGACCTATTCGAACGATGCCCAGACCACCGACAGCGCACCGTCGATGGGTTCTTACATGACCGGCATTAAGATCAATAACGATGTGATCTCGATGGCCGACGCCAAGCCGTTCGCCCCACGCAAGGATGCCAACGGCAACGCCACCATCGACGCCTGCCCCGCCGGGAACGGGCGCGCGGCGGCCACCATCCTCGAACTGGCCAAGGCGGCCGGCAAGTCGGTGGGCTCGATCACGACCACGGAGCTGACCCATGCCACGCCGGCATCGACTTTTTCGCACGTGTGCGAGCGCGACATGGCTTACCAGATCGCCGCGCAGGTGGTGCCGGGCGGCGCCGGCTTCAATCCGGCCTTGAAAGACGGCGTCGATGTGCTGATGGGCGGCGGGCGCAATCACTTCACGCCGTTCGACGCGGCGCGCAATGCGCTGGGCCGCGCCGACGGGCGCGACCTGATGGCCGAACTGGCGGCGCAGGGCTACACGGTGGCGGCGAATGCGGATCAGATGCAAGCTGCGCCAGTCGGTAAGAAATTCGTCGGCATCTACAGCGACGTGAGCCACCTCGATTACGCGCTGGCGCGGCGCGCCGGCCAGCCGCCGCTGGCGCAGATGACGGCCAAGGCGATCGATCTGCTGGCGCCCAATCCGAAGGGCTTTTTCCTGATGGTCGAAGGCGGCAAGATCGACCATGCGCTGCACGATACCAACGTCAAGAACGCGCTGGCCGAAACGGTCGATTTCGACGACGCCATCAAGACCGCGCTCGAGAAGATGGAGGCGCTCGACCCTGGCCTGCGCAATACGCTGCTGGTGGTCACGGCGGACCATGATCACACGATCGTGATGAACGGCTACGCCAAACGCGGCAACCCGATCCTCGACCTGGTGCGCAATGTGGACGATGGCGCGCCGGCGCGCGATGCCGATGGCAAGACCTTTACCACCTTGGTGTTCGGCAATGGCCCGAACCGCCCGCATCAACGGCTTGACGTCGACAGCGCCACGGCGCTGGGCGACGCCTATCACCAGGAGACCGGCGTGCGCCTCAAGGGCGAGACCCATGGCGGCGGCGATGTGAAGCTGTTCGCCACCGGCGCCGGGGCGGGCCTGTTCAAGGGGACCATGGAAAATACCAAGGTGTTCCACCTGATGAAGGCGGCCTTCGGTTTCTGATGTGTTGACGCGACCCGCAAACAAAAAGCCCCGTTCGAAAGAACGGGGCTTTTTGTAATCCGGCTTGGACAGGCGAACTGTTTTTATTTCAGATGGTCGGAAATGAGTTTGGTCATTTCGAACATCGATACCTGCGCTTTGCCGCCGAAGACTGCTTTGAGCTTGTCGTCAGCATTGATCATGCGGCGGTTGGCCGCGTCTTGCAGATCGAGCTTCTTGATATAGTCCCAGACTTTCTTGGTCACTTCGGTGCGTGGCAGCGGCGTTGCGCCAACCACGGCTGCCAGGACGGCGGACGGAGTCATCGCCTTCATGAACGCGGCGTTCGGCTTGCGTGGGGCTGCTGCCGGTTTTTTTGCGGCTGCTGCTTTTGGTGCTGCCGCAGCTTTTGCTGGAGCGGCTTTCTTCGCTGCTGCTGGCTTTGCCGCTGCGGCTGGCTTAGCTGCGGCGGCCTTTTTTGCTGGCGCTGCTGCTGGGGTTTTTTTGGCTGTTGCCATCTTCAAGCCTCCTTAACGAACACATGGGAAATTGCGCAATTCATCGCACGGCTTATATTGGTGGGGATTTACCGATGACGCAAGTGTTTTTCAAGAATTTTTCGGCGTTTTCATAGGGAAAAGGCAGAACGATGGCCCGAGAAGGGCGATTTTGACGGATCGGGGAGAAGAACCGTTGAACCGTCGCCCCCGCGCAGGCGGGGGCCCAAGTTCTTCGCTGCGCAGCCAACTTGGGCCCCCGCCGTCGCGGGGGCGACGGCTTGACGGTCCGGGGCTGGCGGGAACAGTCCTGGATGCAGATTGCTTAGCGCATCCCGCCCGGCATCATGCCCTTCATCGAGCGCATCATTTTCATCATGCCGCCGCCTTTGAATTTCTTCATCATGGCCTGCATCTGGTCGTATTGCGCCAGCATGCGGTTCACTTCCTGCACCTGCACGCCGGCGCCGGCGGCGATGCGGCGCTTGCGCGTGGCCTTGATCAGTTCCGGCTTGGCGCGCTCGGCCGGCGTCATCGAGTCGATGATGCCGACCATGCGCCGCACCTGCTTGTCGGCCTGGTCCATGTTGGCGCCGCCGGCCGCTTGCTGGAACTGCGCCGGCAATTTGTCGATCAGGCTCGACATGCCGCCCATCTTCTTCATCTGGCCCAGCTGCGACTTGAAGTCGTTCATGTCGAAGCGGCCGCCCACCTTGATCTTGTTGGCCAGGTCGGCCGCGGCCTTGCTGTCGACGCCCTTGCGCGCTTCTTCCACCAGCGCCAGGATGTCGCCCATGCCCAGGATGCGGTTGGCCATGCGCTGGGCGTCGAACGCTTCCAGGCCGTCGAGTTTTTCGGATACGCCGGCAAACTTGATCGGTTTGCCGGTAATGTGACGCACCGACAGCGCCGCGCCGCCGCGCGAGTCGCCATCGAGCTTGGTGAGCACGATGCCGGTCAGCGGCAGCGCGTCGTTAAAGGCCTTGGCGGTGTTGATCGCATCCTGCCCCAGCATGGCGTCGACCACGAACAGGGTTTCGATCGGGTTGACCGCGGCGTGCACGGCCGAGATTTCCTGCATCATCGCTTCGTCGATGCCCAGGCGGCCGGCGGTGTCGATGATCAGCACGTCGTGGTAGTGCTTCCTGGCCCAGTCGAGCGCGGCCAGGGCGATGTCGACCGGCTTGTCGGTGGCGGCGGACGGGAAGAAGTCGGCGCCGACCTGCTTGGTCACCGATTCGAGCTGGGCGATCGCGGCCGGACGGTAGACGTCGGCCGAGACGGTCAGAACCTTTTTCTTTTTCTCTTCCTTGAGGTACTTGGCCAGTTTGCCGACGGTGGTGGTTTTACCCACACCCTGCAAACCGGCCATCAGGATGATCGCCGGCGGCTGCTGGGCAAAGCTCAGCTGCGACGCTTCGGGACCGAGGTCGGCCCCCATCAGCGCGCCCAGCTCGCGCTGGACCACGCCGACCAAGGCCTGGCCCGGGCTGAGCGAGGCCAGCACTTCTTCGCCGAGGGCCTTTTCCTTGACCCGGCTGATGAACTCGCGCACGGCGGGCAGCGCCACGTCGGCTTCGAGCAGGGCCAGGCGCACTTCGCGCAGCATCTCGGCGGTATTCGATTCGGTCAGACGCGCCTCACCGCGCATGGTCTTGACGACCTTGGCAAGGCGTTGGGTTAAGTTATCTAGCATGGCAGACCTGACTAATATATAGGGCGATGCCGGCACGCGCCGGTTGTGGCGTCATTTTACCCTATGTCCGAAGGAAAAAAGACCGGCGCCGGGCCGCTCCGGGGAAGGCTGCGCGCGCGCCGTTTTACGGCAAGGTCAGCTTGACGATGGCGTTGCCCGAGATAAGCGCGTAGCTGTTGGCGCCGATCCGCACGATGCCGCGGGGATTATCCAGGGTGACGGGGGCGGCGCCGGGGATGGCGAGCGCCGGTCCGGCCTTGCCGGCCACGATGGTCGATACGCCCGCCGGCGTGATGCGGGTGACCGTGTTGGCGGCGGCGTCGGTCACATAGCGGTTGCCGGCCTCGTCGAACGCCGCGCCGACCTCGGGCGGTACCCCGGTTTTGACGGGGATGACATAGCGTTGCGGCGTGACGCGGTGCAAGACCTTGTGCGCATCCCGGACATACAAGTCGCCCTCCTTGTCGAAGCCGAGAATATAGGGCGCCTGGAAGATGGCGCCCCTGCTGGCGCCGTTAGCGGTCGTGCCGACATACGCACGCCATTCGCCTTCCGGGCTGAGCATGACGATTTCTTGGCCGGACGGCGACGCTTCGAGGTAGCTGGCCACGGTCGAGATATAGATATTGCCGGCTTTGTCGGCGGCGATCCCGCTGGCGATGCCGCCGGCCCGGAACAGGGTGGTGACGCTGCCGTCGGGCGCGATCTTGCGCAGGTGGATGCCGCTGACGGGAAACGCGCCGAGGGTGTCGTGGCGCAGCACGGGACGCTCGATGGCGTACAGGGTGCCGGACGGCGTGAGCGCCAGCCCATGCGGGCCGCGCAGGCGGGCCGCCGCGCCGATGCCGTCGACCGCGGTCTCCGACAGGTTCGGTTTGCCGGCAAACAAGGTCAACTTGCCGTCCGCGCCGAGGATGGAGATATGCTGGTTGAACACCACGAACAGCGTTCCCTCGCGATCGGCCAGCAGGGCGCGTGCCTCCGGCAAGGCGATCGCGCTGGTGGTAACGACGCCGTCCAGGCTGACCCGGCGCAGCACGAAATGATCGATCACCAGCAACTGGCCGTCGTGGTAGGCCATGCTGGCCGGATTGGCGAAGCGCGCGGCGCCGCCTTGCCCGTCGCGCGCGCTTTGCCGCTCGGGCGTCCAGTCGACGCCGGCCACGGTACTGATCATGCCTTGCGGCGTCATCTTGCGGATCCGCGTCTCATCGGCAAAGTACAGGTTGCCGGCGGGGTCGAGCGTGACGGTGTCGACGCGGATCCACTCGACGCCCACGCCCACGCCCGGGCCTTCCGTCGCGCACGGGCGCGGTGGCGGCGTGACGTCGTTGGCGTCCGGGGCGGAATAGGGCGAGCACCCGGCCAGCAGGGTTTCCTTGCCGTCGGCCTCGACGCGCAGGATTTCATGCGTGGTAATGCGGTAGCCGATGCCGCTGGCGCTGGTGACGCGGCGCCCGCCGCCGCGCCCGAATGGCAGGGGCGTCGCCGTGCCATCCTTGCCCAGCGCGAGCGTCTGGCTCAGGACCGTGCAATAGACCTGGTCGCGCGCGTCGATGGACAACCGGGGGCCGTCATAGTCGTGCCAGGGGTCGTGTTGATCGTCGACAGGGTCGGCATACATGGTGCGCACCATGCCGCCGCGCTCGACGCTGCGCACCGCATAGCCCGAGTAATAGTCCGCGCCGCTGCCAAGGCGCCTTGGCTCGCTGACGTAGATCGTGCCCTTGCTGTCGATGTCGGCGTCGAAGATGCGGCTGAAACGCGCGTCCGCTCCGGCGCCGTCGGCGCGGCCGGTGTTGCCGTGCTCGCCGGCAATCAGGCTCAACGTGGGCACCGGGGCCGGCGCTGGCGGTGGGACGGGGGGCGTGGGCGTCGGCGCAGGGGCGGGCGCGGCGGCGGGGTCGCTACCGCCGCCGCAGGCGGCCAGCAATGTGGCGGCACCCATCTGGAGCGTCATCCGGCGTAATTTGAAGGTGCGTACAGTCATGACGAAATCCTCGTGGGCAAGTTCGTTCATTATATTCAGTTAATATTTATCGATACGTAATATTTCTGAGGAACTGTTGTAGCGCCTGTCCTTTGCTGATGCGCGGGCGACATGGGCGCCCCTGTCTCATTCCCATGCGTGTGCGTGGGTTCTCGGCAGCAAGCTTGCGCCAGTCGTTGGAGCGCGATGGCTTGTCGCGATATATTTCCACAGGGAAATCAAACCCGCTTCCATCGACCCTGCACTATTGACCGGAGATTGGCATGACAGGCAAGCTGATTTGCAACATCGTTCGCACGACCCTGGCACTGGCGGCGCTGTGCGTCGCCGCCGGCAGCCAGGCGCAGGAGGTGGTCCGGCTCGGCAACCTCAAACTTGCGCATTTCGGCGCCGTTTCGTACATCAAGGAAATCGCGCCCACCTGCGGCATCCGGGTCGAAGAGAAAATCTTCGCCAAGGGGCTCGACGTGATGCAGGCCATCATCGCCGGCGAGCTCGACGTGGGCGCGACGGCGTCCGAGGCCGCTATTTCGGGGCGCGCCAGCGGGGCGCCGATTATGGTGGTGGCCGGTTTCGCCAGGGGCGGCGCGCGCCTGGGGGCGCGCGCCGGGCTGGGCGTGAAGGGCATGCGCGACCTGAAAGGCAAGAAGGTGGGCGTGACGCGCGGCGCCATCCAGGAAGTGCTGCTGATGGCCAAGCTGCAACAGCACGGCATGAGCGCCGACAGCGCCCCCGGCAAGGATGTGCAGCTGATCTACCTGCCGTTCGCCGACCTGAACCAGGCGCTGATGGGCGGCAATATCGACGCCATGATGCAGTCCGAACCGCAATCCTCGCAAGCGATCAACAAGGGTTTCGGGGTGGAAGTGCTGAAACCCTACGATACCCCGATCGGCGAGCCGGTGCGCACCATGGTGATGACCGAAGCTTTCTATGGCGGCAAGCGGGCGCTGGCCGGCAAATTCATGCGCTGCTTCGTGCAGGCCACCCGCACCTTCATCGGCGAGCCGGCGCTGGCCGAAAAGTATGTGCGCGAAACGATGTTCAAGGGCCAGATCAGCAAGGACGACTTCGCGGACGCGATCGCCAATTCGCCGTATGCGTTCGATGTGACGGCCGCCCACATCCAGGTCACCACCGACACCATGCTCAAGACCGGGGTGGGACGCATGGCGCGCCCGCCGCTGGCGACCGACTGGGTGCGCACCGACCTGCTCGAGGCGGCCAAGAAAAGCGCGGGCATGAAGTAGCGGCCCAACGCAGGCGTCCAAGGTCGGCGTCCAAGGCCGGCGTCCAAGGCCGGCGTCCAAGGCCGGCGTCCAAGGTCGGCGTCCAAGGTCGGCGCCCGACGCCGCGTTACGCATGGCCGCCATCGATTCAAACGCCGTCCCCGCCGGCAGGCGCCGATAGTGTAAACTTGCACAATGCAGACTTACTTACTTATCGCAGCGGCGCTGCTGTACGCGGTGTGCGCCCTTCTTCCCTCGCCCCGGGGTTCGCTCATCTCCGCCGTCACGGCCGTGGCCTGGCTGCTGCATGGCGCCGCCCTCTGGCTCGACATGATGGCGCCCGGCAGCGTGCGGATCGGCTTCGCGCTCATGATCTCGGCCGCGCTGTGGATCTCGGTGGCGGCCTACTGGATCGAAAACCGCAATTTCGCGCTCGACGGCTTGCGCCGCCTGGTGATGCCGTGCGCCGCCGCCGCCGCGCTGCTGCCGGCCGTGTTCCCGGGCAGCGTGCTGCTGCTCGAAGGGCGCGCGCCGGCGTTCGGCTGGCATATCGCGGTCGCCATCCTGGCCTATAGCACCTTGACCATCGCCGCCTTCCACGCGGTCCTGATGGCGCTGCAGGAAACGCGCCTGCATGCGCGCAACCCGCAAGCCGGCTGGCTGGCCAGCGCGCTCGACCAGCTGCCGGCCCTGCTGACCATGGAAAAATTGCTGTTCCGCCTGATCTGGATCGGTTTCGTGCTGCTCAGCCTGACCGTGCTGTCGGGGATCGTGTTCTCGGAACAGTTGTTCGGCACCGTGCTCAAGTGGGATCACAAGAGCGTCTTTGCGCTGCTGTCGTGGTTCCTGTTCGCCGCGCTGCTGGCCGGGCGGCGCTGGCGCGGCTGGCGCGGCAAGACCGCGCTGCGCTTTACCCTGGCCGGTTTCGCCACCTTGGTGCTGGCCTATGTCGGCAGCCGTTTCGTTCTTGAAGTAATTTTGCACCGGGGCCTGGCATGATGCGCATTCTGTTCTGGATCGGCTTGATCGTGCTGGTCATCGCGGCCATTCGCAGCAAGATTCGCGGCAAGCTGCGCGAGATGACGCCGCCGCCCGGGCACCCCGGCTACCCCGGCGCCGGCCCGCAGGCGCCTTTGATGCGCGAACTGGGCGCCACCGTCGAGTGCGCGCACTGCCATGTGTATTTCCCGGAGTCGGAAGCGGTCACGGCCAACGGCCGCGCGTACTGCAGCCCCGAGCACGCCAACCTGCCGCCGGCCTGACCGATGTCGTTCTGGAGCGGCTTGTCGGCCGAGTCGCGCGAGACATTCTGGCGCTCGCTGCAGGCGCTCTCCGCCACCCGCATCGTCATTTCGCTGGTGCTGCTGGCCTACCTGATGTTCGAGCGCCGCGATGCGCCGACGGCCGGCCACTATCTGTATACCGAAACCTGCATCGCCTACCTGGTCATGTCCGGCGCCTTTGCGCTGGCTTGCCTGTACGTGCGCACCCGCTTCCTGGCGCAGGTGGTGGTGCAGATCGCGGTCGACATCGCGGTCATCTCGGTACTGTACATGGCCGGCCAGGAGGGCCGCGGCAGCCTGGTGATCCTGTACCTGTTCCCGCTGGCCGGGGCCGCGATCCTGGCGCCGCGCGTGCTGGCCCTGTTTTCGGCCGCGCTGGTCACCATGTTCCTGCTGCTCGACTCGGTGTACCAGATGTTCATGGGCACGAACGGCATGCCGGTCACCCAGGCCGGCCTGTACGGCGGCGCCTTCTTCGCCATCGTGATGGTGGTCAGCCGCCTCGCCGCCAAGCTGATCCGGCAGGAAGAACTGGCCGCGCGCCACGGCGCCGATCTGCAGATCCAGCTGGCGATCAACCAGATCGTCATCGCCGACGTCGCCGACGGCATTCTCGTGGTCGACCGCGACGGCCACATCTTTGCCGGCAACCCGGCCGCCCAGCAGATGCTGGGGCTGGCCAACGGCGACAGCGGTTTTTCCCTGTCCGAGGTGGCGGCGCTGGAACCGGTCGCGTTTGCGTTTTCCGAGTGGCAGCAGCAAGTCGGGCCGGCTACCGTGAGCGGGGCTCCGCGCGCCGCCTTCGTGACGGTCAAGCCGTATCGCGACAGCGGCGGCGGCCACGCCGGCACGGCCGCCTGGAGCGGGCGGCGCGACCTGGCGGCCCACCTCAAGCTGCGCTTTGCCCGCGTCGACACGGTCGAGGAGGCCTCCGAGCGCTGCGTGATCTTCCTGCAGGATGTCACCGCCATCGAAAACCAGGCCCAGGAACTGAAACTGGCCTCGATGGGACGGCTCACCGCCAGCATCGCGCACGAGGTGCGTAATCCGCTCTCGGCCATCGGCCACGCCACCGCCCTGCTGGCCGAAGACTTGCACGAGCCGGGCCAGGCGCGCCTGCTCAAGATCGTCGGCGACAATGTGGCGCGGGTCAACCGCATGGTGGAAGACATACTCCAACTGTCGCGCAAGGTCCAGCCCAATAGCGAACCGTTGTTGCTTGGCCCGTTTTTGAGTGAGTTGAAGACCGAATTTGATGAAACCCAAGGGGTTGCCAATGATATAGTGTGGCTAGGCAACACCGGAGCCGTGCCAGTGCGTTTCGACGCGCTGCACCTGCGCGAAGTGGTGATCAACCTGCTGACCAATGCGCTGCGCTACGCCAGTGGCGGGGTGGGCAGTATCCGGGTGTACGTCGTCACCGATGCGGCCGGCGGCATGGAGCTGCACGTGCAGGACGACGGTCCCGGCATCACGCCGGACGTGCGGGCGCACCTGTTCGAGCCGTTTTATACGACCTCGAGCAAGGGGACCGGGCTGGGGTTATATCTGGCGCGCGAGCTGTGCCTGAACAACGCGGCGATGCTCGATTACGAATACCGCTTCGATGCCAGCGGCGCCGGCGTACGGGCGGCCAGCGGCCGCTTTGTGATTTCGTTCGCGCAGCCGCTGGGCGCGCGCGGCGCTACTGCTAACAGAAAGGCAACAACATGACATCACCCCGCGTACTGGTCGTCGATGACGAGGCCGATTTACGCGAACTGCTGGAAATCACGCTGGTCAGGATGGGGCTCGATGTGGACAGCGCCGAAACGCTGCGCGAGGCGCGCGCCTTCCTGGCGCAGAACGATTACGCCCTCATCCTGACCGACATGCGCCTGCCCGACGGCCTGGGCCTGGAACTGGTGCAGGAAGTGGGCGCCTCCAACAAGTCGACCCCGATCGCGGTCGTCACCGCTTACGGCAGCGCCGAAAACGCGGTGGTGGCGCTCAAGGCGGGCGCCTTCGATTACGTTTCCAAGCCGGTGGTGCTGGACGACTTGCGGGTGATGGTGCAGTCGGCCTTGCGCCTGTCGGCGCCGGCCAGCCAGGCCGGCAGCCCGGCGGCGGCCGGCACCGCCTCGCGCCTGATCGGCGAATCGGCCGTGATGCAGTCGCTGCGCAAGCAGATCGAGCGGCTGGCGCGTTCGATGGCGCCGATCGCCATTACCGGCGAGTCGGGCAGCGGCAAGGAACTGGTGGCGCGCGAAATCCACGCGCGCAGCTCGCGCGCGGGCAAGCCTTTTATCGCGGTCAACTGCGGCGCGATTCCCGAAGCGCTGATGGAAGCGGAGTTTTTCGGCTACCGCAAGGGCGCGTTTACCGGCGCGGCCGACGAGCGCGACGGATTTTTCCATGCGGCCAACGGCGGCACCCTGATGCTCGACGAAGTGGCCGACCTGCCGTTGGCGATGCAGGTCAAGCTGCTGCGCGCGATCCAGGAGCGGCGCGTGCGCAAGATCGGCGCCACCAGCGAGGAGCCGGTCGACGTGCGCATCATCAGCGCCACGCACCAGAACCTGGCGCAGTGCGTCGAGACCGGCAAATTCCGGCAGGATCTGTTTTACCGCTTGAATGTGATCGAACTGAGCGTGCCGCCGTTGCGCGAGCGGCTCGACGACCTGGGCGTGCTGGTCGGCGGCATGCTGGCGCGCCTGGCGGGCGCGGGGCAGCCGGCCGCGCTCGGGCCGCAGGTGCTCGACACCTTGCGCACGTATTCGTTTCCGGGCAATGTGCGCGAACTGGAAAATGTGCTGGAACGGGCGCTGGCGTTTGCCAATGACGGCGTGATCGAGGTGGGCGACTTGTCGCTCAAGGGCGCGCGGGTGGCCGAGCAGGCGCCGGCGGCCGAGGCGCTGGCCGCGCCTGTGGCGCAGGTGGCGCCGGCGCCGCCGGAAGGCGCCGCGCCGCTGGCCCGGTTCAGCCCTGGCGCCCCGGCCGAGCTGCCCAGCAGCCTGCCCGATTACCTGGAACAGGTCGAACGCGAGATCATCTTGCGCGCGCTGACCCAGACCCAGTTCAACCGCACCCAGGCGGCCATGCTGCTGGGGATCAGTTTCCGGCAGCTGCGCTACCAGATGCAGAAGCTCGATATCCAGGAGCCGGAGGGGTAGGCGGCTCGGCCCCGAATTGCCTTGTTTGCAGGTGCATCGCTGTTCGCGCCTCACCAGTTCAACTTTACCTGGCGAACTCGGAGCCGTCTCCCCCGCGCAGGCGGGGGCCTATACCACATATGAGCAGAGGTGCTATGGACCCCCGCCTGCGCGGGGGAGACGGTGAATGTGCCGGTGAAGCGCTCGCGAGCGACAAACTTGGGTTCCCGCCGATTCCGACGCCCGCTCCCCCCCACGGTTTATAATACTGCCCCGCGACCCGAAAACGGCAAGCGTGCGGGCGTGCGGCTGCCGCAAAAAATGGCAGCCGTTAGTACCTGCTAACCGGGCAGTCCTTCCTGTGGCCTGACTCAAAAAAGTCAAGCGAAGCACAGGAAAATATTGCTACTTAATTCTATTGCCACTCCCGGAGTGAGGTACTACAATTAGTCCCAGAATCGAGCAATCGACTAGATATAGTGGTTTTTAGCGCTCTGCCACCGATTGGTCGGCCCCTTAATACAGTACGGCACGCAGCACGGCAAGTCTAGTTCTTAACGCACTCAACCCACCATCGCGCGTCACGACGCCGGCCTCGGATTCCAGGCCGGCGGGGTAGTTTTTTTGTTTTTACATTTGTTGGGGACGGTTGATCGACGCCGTCCACTTGATAACAACCGGCGGCAGACCAAAGCCCGCCGCTCCAGGAGGTCCCACATGCAAACATCCCAAGATTCTTCGATTAACCAATTGCACGTCACACCTGGAGCAGCCGCTCCGGCCTCGGCCACCAGCGCCGCCGCTGTCGCCTCCCGCGGCGACTATCGCATCATCCGCCGCAACGGCGCCGTCGTCGCATTTGAACCATCGAAGATCTCGATCGCCGTCACCAAGGCCTTTTTGGCCGTGAACGGCGGCCAGAGCGCCGGTTCGGCGCGCGTGCGCGAACTGGTCGAGCAACTGACCGAGAACGTGGTGTCGGCCCTGATCCGCCGCCAGCCATCGGGCGGCACGTTCCACATCGAAGACGTGCAGGACCAGGTCGAACTGTCGCTGATGCGTTCGGGCGAGCATGACGTGGCGCGTGCCTACGTGCTGTACCGCGCCAAGCACATGGAAGAGCGCCGCCTGCAGAAGGAGGCGCAAGGCGGTTCGGCCGACGTGGCCGCCCCGCAAATCCACGTGCTTGAAAACGGCCAGCGCCGCCTGCTCGACATGAACCAGGTGCGCGACCTGATCGCCGCCGCCTGCGTCGGCCTGGAAAAACACGTCGACGCCGACGCCATCCTGGCCGAAACGGTCAAGAACCTATACGACGGCGTGCCGGTCGAAGAGCTGCACAAGTCCGCCATCCTGGCTGCGCGCGCGCTGATGGAAAAGGACCCGGCTTACTCGCAGGTCACCGCCCGCATTTTGCTGCACACCATCCGCAAGGAAGTGTTCTGCGAAGAAGTGCCGCAAGCCAAAGCGGCGGCGCACTATATCGAGTACTTCCCGAAATACATCGCCAAGGGTATCGAAAACGAGCTGCTGGACCCGGTGCTGGCCACTTTCGACCTGGCCAAGCTGGCCAAAGCCCTGGTCGCCGACCGTGACTTGCAGTTCGGTTACATCGGCCTGCAAACCCTGTACGACCGCTACTTCCTGCACGTGCGCGACGTGCGCATCGAAATGCCGCAGGCGTTTTACATGCGTGTCGCCATGGGCCTGTCGCTGCGCGAAGAAAACCGCGAAGCGCGCGCCGTCGAGTTCTACAACCTGCTGTCGTCGTTCGACTTCATGAGCTCGACCCCGACCCTGTTCAACTCCGGCACCCTGCGCTCGCAACTGTCGTCGTGCTACCTGACCACCGTCTCGGACGACCTGGAAGGCATCTACGACGCGATCAAGGAAAACGCGCTGCTGGCCAAGTTCGCCGGCGGCCTGGGTAACGACTGGACCCCGGTGCGCGCGCTCGGCGCCCACATCAAGGGCACCAACGGCAAGTCGCAAGGCGTGGTGCCGTTCCTGAAAGTGGTCAACGACACCGCCGTGGCGGTCAACCAGGGCGGCAAGCGCAAGGGCGCGGTATGCGCCTACCTGGAAACCTGGCACATGGATGTGGAAGAATTCCTCGACCTGCGCAAGAACACCGGCGACGACCGCCGCCGCACCCACGACATGAACACGGCCAACTGGATTCCCGACCTGTTCATGAAGCGCGTGATGGAAAAGGGCGACTGGACCCTGTTCTCGCCATCCGAAACGCCCGACCTGCACGACAAGGTCGGCAAGGCTTTTGAGGCGGCCTACACCGGCTACGAAGCGAAAGCGGCCGCCGGCGAGATTCGCGTGTTCAAGAAGATCGCCGCGCTCGACCTGTGGCGCAAAATGCTGTCGATGCTGTTCGAAACCGGCCACCCATGGATCACGTTCAAAGACCCATGCAACATCCGTTCGCCACAGCAACACGTGGGCGTGGTGCACAGCTCGAACCTGTGCACCGAGATTACCTTGAACACCAACGAGTCCGAAATCGCGGTCTGCAACCTGGGTTCCGTGAACTTGCCGGCGCACATGAAAGAAGGCAAGCTCGATCCGGTCAAGCTGCAGAAAACTGTGCGCACCGCGATGCGCATGCTCGACAACGTCATCGATATCAACTACTACGCCGTCGAAAAAGCGCGTAATTCGAACATGCGCCACCGTCCGGTGGGCATGGGGATCATGGGCTTCCAGGATTGCCTGCACATGATGCGCGTGCCTTACTCGTCGAACCAGGCCGTGGAATTTGCCGATTCGTCGATGGAAGCGGTGTGCTACTACGCCTACCTGGCCTCGACCGAGCTGGCCGAAGAGCGCGGCCGCTACGAGTCGTACAGCGGCTCGCTGTGGGACCGTGGCATCCTGCCGCAGGATTCGGTCAAGCTGCTGGCCGACGAGCGCGGCGGCTACCTGGAAGTGGACATGTCCTCGGCCATGGACTGGACCGTGGTGCGCGAGCGCATCAAGCAGTTCGGCATGCGCAACTCGAACTGCGTGGCGATCGCCCCGACCGCGACCATTTCGAACATCATCGGCGTGTCGGCCTGCATCGAACCGACCTTCCAGAACCTGTATGTGAAGTCGAACCTGTCCGGCGAATTTACCGAGATCAACTCGTACCTGGTGCGCGACCTCAAGGCCCGCGACCTGTGGGATGAAGTCATGATCGCCGACCTGAAGTACTTCGACGGCTCGCTGGCCAAGATCGACCGCATCCCGCAAGACTTGCGCGACATCTACGCCACCGCGTTCGAAGTCTCGCCGAGCTGGCTGGTGGAAGCGGCCTCGCGTCGCCAGAAGTGGATCGACCAGGCCCAGTCGCTGAACATCTACATGGCTGGCGCCTCGGGCAAGAAGCTGGACGAAACCTACAAGCTGGCCTGGCTGCGCGGCCTGAAAACCACGTATTACCTGCGCACCATCGCGGCGACCCACATGGAAAAGTCGACCTCCAAGACCGGCGCGCTGAACGCGGTGGCGGTGGACGGCGGCATGTCGGCCCACGCCATGGGTGCGGCGGCCGATACGGCGGCCAAGGCGGCGGCGGCGACGGCGGCATCGGTAGCCGCCGCGGCGGCCGAGGAAGAGGGCGCGGCGTGCTACCTGCGTCCGGGCGACGATGGCTTCGAGGAATGCGAAGCCTGCCAGTAACAGCTAATAGCGGGAAGGAGCGCTGCGGCGCTCCGGCAAGACCGAATTGAACACAGACGAATTGACGAAAAGAGGAATCCACCATGTTGTCCTGGGACGATGAAACAGCCAGCGCGCCAGCCGCGCGCCCCGTGCCGCCGAATGGCGCCCAACCCGCCGCAGAACCGGTCGCCGACGCCGCATTGGTCGCCAAGCGCGTCCACGCCGACGACAAGCGCATCATCAACGGCAAGACCGATGTGAACCAGCTGGTCCCGTTCAAGTACAAATGGGCGTGGGACAAGTACCTGGCCGGTTGCGCCAATCACTGGATGCCGCAAGAGGTCAACATGCAGCGCGACATCGAGTTGTGGAAAAATCCCAACGGCCTGACCGACGACGAGCGCCGTTTGGTAAAACGCAACCTGGGCTTCTTCGTGACCGCCGATTCGCTGGCCGCCAACAACATCGTGCTCGGCACCTACCGCCACATCACGGCGCCGGAATGCCGCCAGTACCTGCTGCGCCAGGCCTTCGAAGAGGCGATCCACACCCACGCCTACCAGTACATCGTCGAGTCGCTGGGCCTGGACGAAGGCGAGATCTTCAACGCCTACAACGAAGTCAAGTCGATCCGCGACAAGGATGAATTCCTGATTCCCTTCATCAACACGCTGACCGATCCGGCGTTCACCACCGGCACCGTGGAAAACGACCAGAAGCTGCTCAAGTCGCTGATCGTGTTCGCCTGCCTGATGGAAGGGCTGTTCTTCTACGTCGGCTTCACCCAGATCCTGGCGCTGGGCCGCCAGAACAAGATGATGGGCGCGGCCGAGCAGTACCAGTACATCCTGCGCGACGAGTCGATGCACTGCAATTTTGGCATCGACCTGATCAACACGATCAAGATGGAAAACCCGCTGCTGTGGACGCCTGCCTTCCGCGAAGAGATCAAGGTGCTGTTCCTGCAAGCGGTCGACCTGGAGTATGCGTACGCCGAAGACACCATGCCGCGCGGCGTGCTGGGCCTGAACGCGACCATGTTCAAGGGTTACCTGCGCTTCATCGCCAACCGTCGTGCCCAGCAGATCGGCCTGGACGCGCTGTTCGCGCACGAGGAAAACCCGTTCCCGTGGATGAGCGAGATGATCGACCTGAAGAAGGAACGCAACTTCTTCGAGACGCGCGTGACCGAGTACCAGACCGGCGGCGCGCTGAACTGGGAATAACACCGGGAACGCGGCGCACGCCGCCAGGCGGGCGAGACTCCCGTACGCCCAGTAAAAAAGCTCCCCTCGGGGAGCTTTTTGCATTTGCGCGCCCTCGCCTCAGGACTTGCCGGCCTTGTACACGCCGCAAGCGAAGTACACATCGTCGACCCGCTCGATATAGGTGCTCTTCGATTCCAGCGCGCCGCTCTTGGCGTTGGGCCACTTGTACTCGACCCAGCCCTTGCCGTCCTTGGCGGCCACTTCGCGGAAGCTGCGCGTGAAATACACGCCGTTGACGTCGCGCAGGTCGCCCAGCTCCTTGCCGACCAGCTTGGCGTTGGCGCCATGCGCCGTCACCGGTCCCGGTGGGACGGGCGCGACGAACAGATACAAGTCCTTGCTTTCAAACATGCCGGTCTTGCCGTTGATCTCGGCGGCGGTCTTGTCCATGCCATTCGCCTGGTAATAGGCGATCGCCTTTTCACGAGGGCCACCGCTTCCTCGCTGGTGCCGCTTGCGCCGCTCCCGCCGCCGCCATCAGCGTTGCCATGCCGGCGATGGCGAGCCACCTGACTAGTTCGTTCATCGATCTTCGCCCGTCTTGGTATGCGCGCCGGGGCGCGCCACGGCGCGCGCCAAATCGTTTACATCAAGCGACACGGTGCGTGCGCGTGCGCGGTCATCGCGTGTGCGTTTGCGCGAATACGTCTCGCAGTAGCAACGAACAGCGTGTGCTGCGCGCGTCGCGGCGCGCCTGCCGCATTCGCGCGCGTGCGCCGCCGCGCAGCGCGCATTGGTGCGCGCCGCATGGCGCCGGCGGCCTCGGCGCGATCCGCGCCGGCGTCGCCGCGCATCGCATAGCGCCTTTAGGTACGGCATGTCTGCGTTGCGCGGTGGTGCGCGAGCGCAGCCCTCGGGCTGCATCGACAGGCGATGCCGCGCGCACCGGCGCGCCGGCGCGCGGCATGATGATGCGCAGACGCGTGCGCCACGCGAAAAAAAAAGTCAAACAAATGCTGTGTGCCAGTTGCGCACTGACAAGGTTTTCGTGTACTTTACGTGATTGAATTTGTCAAAACGTGAACGCGACGATGCAAGCCGCGCGTGACGACAAAATCATCGATCAAAATGGGACGCTGATTCAAACAGATATGCGCTTAAACTTCTGCAAAAGACAAAGCCGCACTGCCTGATCCGGTTCAGGCATGGCGGCTTTTTCTTTTACGGTTGTGGGCTCTTGATGCGGACAGCGAACCATGAACACCGTATCCGTCGTCTCTGTTTTCAGAAACGACCATAGCTGAAGCGCTGCAAACTTGAGGAGTTGCAGCAGTTCAGCTGGTGCCGAATTCATTAGCATAAACACCGAACACGTTTGTGCCGATGAATAATTCGCCTGACCTCCAGTTACGGGTCGGACGGGTTTTACATCTTGTAGCGTGATTTTTTCCCATCGCAGATGAAGGAGAACCCAAATGGCAACAGCCGCTAAGAAACCCGCAGTAAAGAAACCAGTCGCGAAAGCCACTGCCGAGAAACCAGCGAAGAAAGTCGCAGCGAAAGCAGTTGCAGCGAAAGCAGTCGCAGCCAAGCCAGCCGCGAAAGCCGCAGCGAAACCTGCAGCCAAGCCGGCAGCGAAAAAGGTTGCAGCGAAAGCCGCAGCCAAGCCAGCAGCGAAGCCAGCAGCTAAAAAAGCCGCAGCCAAGCCAGCAGCGAAGCCAGTAGCGAAAAAAGCCGTGGCAAAAACTGCAGCCAAGCCAGCAGCCAAGTCGGCCGCCAAGCCGGTAGCGAAGAAAGCCGCAGCCAAGTCGGCAGCCAAGCCAGTCGCTAAAAAAGCGGCCGCCAAGCCAGTCGCCAAAAAAGCGGCAGCCAAGCCAGCAGCAAGCAAGGCAGCAGCCAAGCCGGCAGCCAAGGCAAAAGCCACGGCCAAGCCAGTAGCGAAAAAGGCAGCAGCCAAGCCAGCAGCGAAAAAAGCCGTAGCGAAATCGTCGGCCAAGCCAGCAGCCAAGTCGGCAGCGAAGCCAGCGGCCAAGCCGGTAGCGAAGAAGGCCGCCGCTAAATCGGCCGCCAAACCTGTCGCCAAGAAAGCAGCAGCAAAGCCAGCAGCCACCAAAGCCGCAGCCAAGCCAGCCGCCAAAAAAGCAGCAGCGACGTCGACCGCCAAGAAACCAGCAGTAACTAAAGCAGCAGCAAAGCCAGCAGCGAAAGCAGCAGCAAAGCCAGCAGCAAAAAAGGTGGCGGCTAAGCCAGCAGCAAAAAAGCCGGTTAAGGCTGCGGCAACGCCAGCAGCCAAGCCAGCGGCAGCGCCAGCGGCAATTCCTGCCGTGCCAGCAGCCAAGCCGGTCGTAAAGAAAGCAGCAGCGCCTAAGAAGGCAGTTGCACCGAAAGCCGACGCAGCATCGAAGCCAGCGGCAGCTCCTGCACCAGCAGCGGCGGCACCGGCTCCGGCGCCAGCGGCGAAAACTGTGTTGGCTCCGGCAGCAGCATGGCCTTTCCCGACCAGCAGCCGTCCGTAACAGGTTGTTGGGCCTGGATCAGGCAAAATACCGCTGTGTGACTTGATTCACACAGCGGTTTTTTTTTAAGGAGAGCACGTGTACAGTATTGTTCAGTTGATCGTCGACACCATCGCCACCATCCTTGGTGGGGTCCTGTTACTCCGGTTCTGGATGCAGGCGATCCGCGTGCGTCCGCCGCCGCAGATCGGGCAATTTATCTTTACCCTGACCGATTGGATGGTGCTGCCGATGCGGCGCATCATTCCTGGCGTGGGCGGCTATGACTGGGCCAGCCTGATCGGCGCTTTCCTGGTGGTGGCGCTGGCGACGTCGGTGATCCTGTTTTTTGGCGCCTCGTTCGAGCTGGTGGCCATCATGTCCCTGTACACCTTCCTGACCTGGATACTGTACGGCTTCATGGGGACGCTGTTGATCGAGGTGGTGCTGAGCTGGGTCAACCCGCAGGCGCCGATGGCGCCCTTCGTCCAGGCCCTCAACGACCCGCTGCTGCGCCCCTTGCGCAAGGTGGTGCCGCCGATCGGCGGGATCGACCTGTCGGTGATGGTGGCGTTGATCCTGATCAAGATCGTGCATCTTCTGGTGCAGATGCTGTTCGGGCTGCGATGAGCCGTGCGTGGTGCTCGGCGCTGCCGGGCGCGCTGCGGCTGGCGGTGCAGATCACGCCGAACGCCAAGAAGACCGAGGTGATCGGCGTGCACGACGACGCGCTCAAGCTCAAGTTGCAGGCGCAGCCGATCGAAGGCAAGGCCAACGAGGCCTTGATCAAATATTTATCGGGAGAATTGGGCGTGCCGAAAAGCGCGCTCACGATCACGCACGGCCTGAGCAACAAGCGCAAGCTGATCGAAGTGGTGTCAAGCAAGCTCACGCCCGAGCAAGTCGCGCAGATCCTGTTGAAATGAAGCCAGCAATTTCTTCACCGGGGTCTGAGCTAAAGCCGTTAAGTTAGCAGGCTTTATGACCACAAACTTCAAAACCGTCATTCCTGCCATTGGCAGAAATGCCTTACCGCGCAGGCGGCTGTCTCAAAACGCTAAAATCACCGCTAGGCGGTAGACTCTTATCCGTCATTCCCGCGCAGGCGGGAATCCGATTCCGTGGCATAGCAGCGAACTTGGATTCCCGCCTGCGCGGGAATGACGGAGCTTAGGTTAACGGGATTAGTCATTCCGGGTCTGACCTCTGATTCGAAAGATTTCGAATCAGAGGTCAGACCCCGGTGAAGCGACTTAGAAGCGGTAGCCGAACTCGGCTTCGAACTTGTCGGCGATCTGGGCGGCTGTGACGACGTGGTTCTGGCCACCCTGGTGCGCGATCTTGATCGCGCCCATCAGGCTTGCCAGGCGCCCTGTGGTAGGCCAGTCGAGCTCGTTCGTGATGCCGAACAGCAGGCCGGCACGGTAGGCGTCGCCGCAACCGGTCGGATCGACCACCGCCGCCGCTTGTACGCAGGCAATCTCGTGGCGCTTGCCGCCGGTGTGGATCTCCGACCCTTTTTCGCCGCGCGTGATGATCAGCGCTTCCAGGCGCCCGGCAATGTCGGCCAGGCTCAGGCCCGTGCGGTCCATCAACATTTCGAATTCGTAGTCGTTGGCGGCCACATAGGTCGCCTGGTTGATGAATTCGATCAATTCGTCGCCGCTGAACATCGGCAATTGCTGGCCCGGGTCGAACATGAACGGCACCTTCAGCGCCGCGCAGTCGCGCGCGTGCTTGATCATGCCGCCACGACCGTCCGGCGCGATGATCGCCACGCGCAGCGCGCCCTGGTCGCCGACATTGTTTTCATGCGCGAATTCCATCGCGCCCGGATGGAAGGCGTTGATCTGGTTGTTGTCGAGGTCGGCCGTGACGAAGCATTGCGCGGTGTACGAGTGGGCAATCTTGCGGATCGCGCGCGTCTCGATGCCGAGCTTGTCGAAGCGTTCGAGGTATTCGCCGCCATCCTGGCCGATCGTGGCCATGATCAGCGGCTGGCCGCCCAGCATCTTGAGATTGTAGGCAATGTTGGCCGAGCAGCCGCCGTATTCGGTGCGCAAGGTCGGCACCAGGAAGGAGACGTTGACCTTGTGCAGTTGGTCGGCCAGCAGCGTTTCGCCGAAACGGCCGTTGTATTGCATGATCTTGTCGAAGGCGAGCGATCCGCAGATCAGGGTGGTCTTGGTCATGATGGTGCCTTATGGATAGAAGATGGCGATGCGGTAGCCGGACGCCTTGATCTGTTTTACTTCAAAAGTCAGTTTGATGGCTTGTTCGGATCGCGCGCTGAAGCCTTTGGCGATGACCGTGCCTTTGGGCAGGTATTCGGCCGGCACGACCACGCGCCGCAGCAAGGTCTTGTCGTTGCCATCGGTCAGCGCCAGTTCGATGTTCGGCCAGCCCTGGGTCAGGTCGCTCTGGTTGCGCAGCAGGGTCGAGAGGTTGAAGGCATTGGCGCCGAGCGATTGCAGTTCGCCCGTTTCGATGCTCAGGCTGTCGATCTGGGCCGGCAGTTCGAGCTTGCAGCCAAGCGTGGCGCAGGCCATGACCAGCACCGGTTCGATGGCCGGAAACTTGGCCACCAGGATGTTGCGGAAGGTGGTGACACCTTGGGCCACGAGCAGGATTGCCAGTATGAGCGAGCCGATCAGCAACGCAATCCGGCGCGAGCCTTGCTTTTCTTCAAATTCGCGGCTGCGGCGCAGGAAATCGGGCTCGTCGTTCTCGGGCTCGGGGATGACGGGCGCCGGCGGCGGCGGTGGCGCGACCGGCGCGCTGGCCGGCTTGTCGCCCGAGGACTGGCGCAGCAGCGGCAGCGGCGCATGCTCCAGGTCGCGCACCAGCGGTTCGGTGTTCGGGTTGAGCAAGGCGTCGCTGCGCGCGTGGTCGTCCGTTTCTTCGGCGTAGGACAGCACCATCACGGTGTGACCCGGCTCGTCATACGCATGCTCGACCAGCATCGGCTCGATGCGGGCCGGCTTGGTCGTGGCTGGCTCGACGCGCACTGGTGCGTCGAAGGATGGCTCGGTCGTCCGCGTGTCGAACACAGGTTCGACCAGCGGCGGCAGGAATGGATCTGGCTCGGCAACGGCGGGCGCAACCTGGACCGGTTCGTCGAACACGGGTTCGACCAGCGGCGGCAGGAATGGGGCGGCCTCGGCAACGGCCGGCGCAACCTGGACCGGCTCGTCGATTACAGGCTCGACCAGCGGCGGCAGGAATGGATCTGACTCGGCCACGGCCAGGGCCAGCGCGTCCTGGACCGGCTCTTCGAACACGGGTTCAACCGGTGACAGGAATTGATCTGGCTCGGCCACGGCCGGCGCAACCTCGACCGGCTCGTCGAACACAGGCTCGACCAGCGGCGGCAGGAATTGATCTGGCTCGGCCACGACCGGCTCGACATGGACTGGCTCGTCGAACTCGGGCTCGAGCGGCGGCAGTTCATCCTCGGTCGGCGCGGGCGCGGCAACTATCGGCGCCGGCCCCGGTTCCTGCGCTGCTTCGGCAGGGACGTCTTCCGGGAAAACCGGTTCGGCAAAGCTCGGCTCCGCGAAGGCCGGCTCGGCAAAGCGCGGTTCTTCCAACAGCGGCTCGACAAACGCCGGCTCCTTGCGCTCCAGCTCGAAGAACACCGGCTCGATGCGCGCGTTCGCATCGCGCACCGGGGCCGATGGATAGTTCAGATCGAGCAAGGGCTCGTTAAAACTCAGTTCGCCAAAGTCAGGCTCGGACGAATCTTCCGGAGGAGCGATCGCGACGATTTCTTCATCGATCGGCATGTCGATCGAAAATGGCGCCGGGCTCGATCCAGGCGTTGCGTCGCCGCGCTCGCCGATATCGATCGTCGGCCAGGGCGTCTTGGACTTGCCGCGCCAGGCGGCCGCTTGCGGTTCGGGCTCGACGTAGGGAGCCGCGTACGGCTCGTCATACATATCCTCGGGCTCGACGAACATCGCGATCGAGAGCGGGATGAATGGTTTCGTGGGCGGCGGCTCGGGTTCCGGCGCGGGCTCGATCTCTTGGACATGCTCGATCTCTAGAGCAGGCTCGGCTTCGGGCGCGGGCGCGGGCGCGGGCACAGGATCAGGCTCCGCCTCCGCCACAAACACTGGCTCGGGAAGCGGTTCGGGTTCAGGCTCGGGAACCGGCTGCGGCCTGAGCCACACCGGAACGAAAGCCGGCTCGAACGAGCTCTCCATCTGCAGCGTGGAGACGGCATTGCCGTTGTCCACGGGCGCACCCGTCGCCGCGGCGGCAGGTGGCGGTGCAACAGGGGAGGGGATGGCTGGCGGCAGCGCGTCGAGTTCGACCAGGGCCGCGTTGCCGTCGAAGATTTCATTACAGGCGCCGCAGCGCACTATGCCCCCACGTAACTTCAACTGGTCTGAAGCGACCCGGAAAGTCGTGCTGCAATGGGGGCATCGAGTGGCGAGCGCCATGCCTTTATTGACCGCGAGGGGTAGGTGGAACGTTGCTGCCAAGCTGGCCGTGGAGTGCTACCCAGCCATCTTGCTCCGCCCACACGCCGAGCGTGATGAACGGCGCATACGCCTCGGCCACTTCTTCCGCCTGGCGCGCCAGCACGCCGGACAACACCAGCGAACCACCCGGGGCAACCCGGCCGGCCAGCATCGGCGCCATCAGCTTCAATGGGCTCGACAAAATATTGGCGACGACCGTGTTGAACTTGCCGCTGGCGTGATGCGGCTTGGCCGAGGTGGCGAAGTTGTCCGGCAGGTAGTAGTCGATCTCGCACTGGTTACGCGCGGCATTGTCGCGCGCCGATTCGATCGCTTGCGGATCGATATCGACACCGGCCACGTCGCCCGCGCCCATTTTCTTGGCCACCATGGCCAGAATGCCCGAGCCGCAACCGTAGTCGAGCACGGTCTTGCCGGGGGCCGGATGCGCCTCCAGCCATTCCATGCACAAGCGCGTGGTCGGATGGCTGCCGGTGCCGAAGGCCAGGCCCGGATCGAGTTCGAGGATCAGGGCGTCCGGGTCCGGCGCTTCGTGCCAGCTCGGAACCACCCAGATGTTCTTGCCGATATGAATAGGCGCGAACTGCGATTGCGTCAGGCGCACCCAGTCTTCGTCGGCTACGGCGCGCGTAGTGAACGTTGGTGTGGTGTCGATGCCAATGGCGGCAGCCGCTTCGGCCACGATGGCGGCCTGGTCGGCGTCAACGTCGGTCAGGGCCACCACGCGGCTGTGATCCCACGCCGCTTCGGTCGGTTCCATGCCGGGTTCGCCGAACAGCGGCTTTTCCTGGTCGGTGCCTTCGTCGGCGTCTTCCACCGACACCGACAGGGCGCCCGCTTCCATCAGCGCGTCGGACAAGGCTTCGGCGTGTTCACGTGCAATTTCAATGACAACTTCTGTCCAACTCATGCGTCTGCCTTCGTTTCCGATTTATTAGGGCTGGTCGGGCCTTTCGGCAGGTCCGGCTTGTCGGCCAGTTTCTGCTCGAGGTAGTGAATATTGGTGCCGCCTTCGATAAAGCGCGCATCGATCATCAATTCGCGATGCAGCGGGATATTCGTCAGGATACCCTCAACCACCATTTCCGACAGCGCGATTTGCATGCGGCGGATGGCTTGCTCGCGCGTGGCGCCGTAAGCGATGACCTTGCCGATCATCGAATCGTAATGCGGCGGCACATAATAACCGGCGTAAGCGTGCGAATCGACGCGGATGCCAGGCCCGCCCGGCGCGTGCCAGGACACGATGCGTCCCGGCGATGGCGTAAACTTGAACGGGTCTTCGGCATTGATGCGGCATTCGACGGCGTGGCCCGACAGCATGATGTCGCGCTGGCGGAAACGCAGTTTTTCGCCGCAGGCGATGCGGATCTGTTCCTGCACGATGTCGATGCCGGTGATCATTTCGGTGACCGGGTGCTCGACCTGCACGCGCGTGTTCATTTCGATGAAATAGAACTCGTTGTTCTCGTACAGGAATTCGAAGGTGCCCGCGCCACGGTAGCCGATCTTGCGGCAGGCTTCCGCGCAGCGGTCGCCGATTTTTTCGATGAGCTTGCGCGGAATGCCCGGCGCCGGCGCTTCTTCGATCACTTTCTGGTGGCGGCGCTGCATCGAGCAGTCGCGCTCGCCCAGCCAGACAGCGTTCTTGTGTTCATCGGCGAGGATCTGGATTTCCACGTGACGCGGATTTTCCAGGTACTTCTCCATATACACTTCCGGATTGCCGAACGCGGCGCCGGCTTCGGTCTTGGTCATCGACACGGCGTTGAGCAAGGCCGCTTCGGTGTGCACCACGCGCATGCCGCGTCCGCCGCCACCGCCGGCTGCCTTGATGATCACCGGATAGCCCACGCGCCGCGCGGTCTGGATGATTTCTTTCGGGTCGTCCGGAAGTGCGCCGTCCGAGCCTGGCACGCACGGCACGCCGGCGCGGATCATGGCTTGCTTGGCCGAGACCTTGTCGCCCATCAGGCGGATCGAGTCGGAACGGGGACCAATGAAGACGAAGCCGGATTTTTCGACTCGTTCGGCGAAGTCGGCGTTTTCGGACAGGAAACCGTAGCCGGGGTGAATCGCTTCGGCATCGGTGACTTCGGCCGCGCTGATGATCGCCGGCATGTTCAGATAGCTCAGCGCCGAGGGCGCCGGTCCGATACACACCGATTCGTCGGCCAACTTCACGTATTTGGCGTCTTTGTCGGCTTCCGAGTGAACCACCACGGTCTTGATGCCCATCTCGCGGCAGGCGCGCTGGATACGTAGCGCGATCTCTCCACGATTGGCAATGAGAATTTTTTCAAACATAGTGGTCGATCAGCCAATCACAAACAGCGGTTGGCCGAACTCGACAGGCTGGCCGTTCTCGACCAGGATCTTGGTCACGACGCCGGAGAAGTCGGAGTCGATTTCATTGAGCAGTTTCATCGCTTCGATGATGCACAGGGTTTCGCCTTCCTTGATGTTCGAGCCGACGTCGACGTAGGCCGGGGAGCCCGGGGCCGAGGAGCGGTAGAAGGTGCCGACCATCGGCGACTTGACGATGTGGCCGGTCGGCTCGGCTGGCACGACCACAGGCGGGGCGACCGGGGCCGGCATCGGGGCCTGGCCACCGGCGTAGTGCTGCTGCATGCCTTGCGGCTGCATCATGACCATCTGATTCTGCGGGATTGCGGATGACTTGACGATGCGGACCTTGCTCTCGCCTTCGGTTACTTCGAGTTCAGCGATGTCCGACTCGGCGACGAGATCGATCAAGGTCTTGAGTTTTCGTAAATCCATGTGAAACCCCTTGGAATTATTGTGTTTTAAGAGTATGCGGCGTGCTTATCATAAAAGCAAAACCGCGCATAATGCTTGAAGATGCCAGTAGATTAACGCTTTTTAAGCGCAAAGTCGATGGCAAAGCGATATCCATCAATGCCGAGCCCGCAAATGGTGCCCTGCGCAATGGCGGACAAAAAAGAGTGATGGCGGAACGCTTCACGCTGGTAAACATTGGAAATATGGACTTCCACAAACGGAATCGCCACTCCGGCCAGCGCATCGCGCAAAGCCACGCTGGTGTGCGTCAGCCCGCCCGGATTGATGACAATCGCGTCCACGCCCTCGCCGCGGGCGGCATGGATGGCATCGATCAGGGCGCCTTCGTGATTGCTCTGAAAGCAAGATAGCGTGGCGCCCGCCGCAGCAGCCTGGGCCGTCGCAGCGTTCTCGATGTCGGCCAATGTTGCTGTGCCGTACACCTCAGGCTCCCGTGTCCCCAGCAGATTCAGGTTGGGGCCGTTCAGCAGAAGGAGCTTTTTTGCCATGGTTGAAGGGTCGTTATCACGCGAAAGTCACGCATTTTGCCGCCAACTGCGGGCATTGGCAAGCGAAAAAAATTGCTAAAAGTTACTGACTGGTGCATTCCGTACCGTGAAGCACGGTCTTGACAAGGGTTTGTGCCTCAGAGCTTGAGCGTTTTTCTGGCGTGATGAGCGGGCATGATCGAAAGACTCTCAGCCTCTCAGGACTTGAGTGCGGCCAGGTCGGCCTTGAGCTCGTCGAACTTGATGCGTCCCAGATAGGTTTTCTTGACCTGGCCATCGGCGCCGATCAGCACGGTGTAGGGCAGGCCGCCGGCGCTGTTGCCCAGCTTGCGCGACAGTTCGGTGCCGCTGATGCCGGCCACATATATCGGGTAGCTGATGTTGAATTTGCTCGTAAATTCGGCGATGTTGGTCGGCGAATCGATGCCGATGCCAATGATATTGATGTTTTTGGCGCTGTGTTCGCGCGCCACTTCGGCCAGTTCAGGCATTTCTTCCACGCAGGGCGGGCACCACGGCGCCCAGAAATTGACCACCAGCGGCTTGCCCTTCCATTGCGCCAGGGCTTGCGGGGTGCCAGCCGGGTTGTTCAGGGTTTCGGCGAACAGCGCCTCGACCGGGGCCGGGCCGTGGCCGGCCGGGTGCTGTTCGGCGGCCGGGGTGCTCGAGGCCACCGTGGGCGCTTGTTTGTTGCGGGTGCCGGCCCAGGCGCCCAGCGCGCCGGCCAGCACGGCGATGCCGGCGAAAGTGAAAATGGTTTGCTTGTTCATGTCGGGTCCTGAAGGGGTGTCGGCGTCGTTGCGGAAGAGGTCATCATGCTGCGCAGGGCGGCGGCGTCGGCGCGCTGGGGGCGGCCGTCGGCGCGTGCCTTGAGGGCGCCGCGCAGGTCGTGCTTTTCATACAGTTCGGCGTGCACGCCTTCACCATGCCACAAAAAGCTGACCGTCTCGACCGGGTCGAAACGCGCACCCTTGAAGTGCGGCGTTTCGGAAATGTCGATCGCGACGTTGCGGTTCAAAAGGTAAATCTGCACTTCCTTGGCGCTGTCGGCGAACAGTTGCAGCTCGATGTCGTCGTGCTCGCCGGCGGTGCCGTTCAATACCGCGCCGGTGATGTAGGGCGAAAATTCGGCCAGCGCATCCATCACTTGCAGGGCGGCCGTGCGCAGCGCGAGCAGGCGCGCCGGCTGGCTGTCGGCCAAGAACAGCGCCTGGTAATCGCGCACGGCCGCCTCGATCTGCGCGTTGTCGGGCAGCAGGTTGGCGCTGTCGGCGCGCTCGCCGAGCACCTGCAGCGCGGCCTTGCGCTTGGCGCTGGCGTAGTCGGCGCCGTCCCGGGCAATCAGGCGCGCGGCGACGGCGGCGATTTCCGTGCGCAGCAGGGAGAGATCGTCAATCGGGGTAGGCATCATGAGCGAGATAATACTCTGGAACGGCAAATCCCATGGGATAGCTCGAAAAACCTACTGCGCGGCGCGATTTTGGCGCGCGACACGAAAGTCCTGCGATGCTCACCGTACCTTCGTACGGCTGCGCTTCTTGCACCAAACTCGCACCGCTCGCTACGGTTTTTCGAGCCATCCCATTGGGTCGGGTAAAATCGCGTATTCATTCATTTGGCCACGACACCATGCATATTCACATCCTCGGCATTTGCGGCACCTTCATGGGCGGCCTCGCGGTCCTGGCGAAAGAAGCCGGCCACAAGGTCACCGGCTGCGACGCCAACGTCTACCCGCCGATGAGCACCCAGCTCGAAGCCCAGGGCATCGAACTGATCCAGGGCTTCAGCCCGGACCAGATCAAGCTCAACCCCGATCTGTATGTGATCGGTAATGTGGTGGCGCGCGGCAATCCGTTGGTCGAGGAAATCCTGAACCGCAGCCTGCCGTTCATGTCCGGTCCCCAGTGGATCGGCGAACACATCCTGCACGATAAATGGGTGCTGGCCGTGGCCGGTACGCACGGCAAGACCACCACCTCGGCCATGCTGGCCTGGATACTGGAAGACGCCGGCTATTCGCCGGGCTTCCTGATCGGCGGCGTACCGCTGAATTTCGGCATTTCGGCGCGCCTGGCCGGCAGCGAGCCGTCCGGCTACTTCGTGATCGAAGCGGACGAATACGACACCGCGTTTTTCGACAAGCGCAGCAAGTTCGTTCATTACCACGCGAAAACCGCCGTGATGAACAACCTCGAATACGATCATGCCGACATCTTCCCCGATATCGGCGCCATCGAGACCCAATTCCATCACCTGGTGCGCACCGTGCCCGGCGTTGGCCGCCTGATCGTGAACGGCGACGAAGCGTCCCTGGGCCGCGTGCTCAAGCGCGGCTGCTGGAGCGAGAAAGAAATGTTCGGCGCCAGCGACGGGGTCGACTGGACCATGACGGAACACGCCGGCGGCGACTTCGATGTGGTCTTCAAGGGCGCCGTCGTGGCGACCGTGGCCTGGGGCCTGACCGGCAAGCACAACCGCCTGAACGCGCTGGCGGCCATCGCCGCGGCGCGCCACGTGGGGGTGCCGGTGGCGCAGGCGGCCGCAGCGCTGGCCCGTTTCGAGAGCGTCAAGCGGCGCATGGAAGTGCGCGGCGTGGTGCGCAACATGACCGTGTACGACGATTTTGCCCATCATCCGACCGCGATCGCCACCACCGTCAACGGCCTGCGCCAGAAGATTGGCAGCGGCGACAAGGCCCAGGGCCGCATTCTGGCCGTGCTCGAGCCACGCTCGAACACCATGAAACTCGGCTCGATGAAAGACGCCTTGCCGGGCAGCCTGCGCGAAGCGGACCTGGTGTTCGGCTTCGGCAGCCAGCAAGCGCTGGGCTGGAGCCTGGCCGACGCGCTCGCTCCGCTGGGGGCGATCGCGCACAGCTTCGACCATCTCGATTTCCTGGTCAAGGCCGTGGTCGACGCGGCCCAGCCGGGCGACCATATCCTGGTCATGAGCAACGGCGGCTTCGGCGGGGTGCACCAGAAACTGCTTGAGGCGCTGGCCCAATGATTCTTTACCTGCACGGTTTCCGTTCCTCGCCCCGTTCGTACAAGGCGCGCGTGGTGGGCGAGAAAATGGCGGCGCTGGGGCGTGCGCGTGAACTGATCTGCCCGCAACTGCCGGCCTCGCCGAAAGAGGCGATGGCGCTGGCCCTGACCCTGGTCGAGCGCTACGACGCGGCCGACCTGGCGATCATCGGTTCCTCGCTGGGCGGTTACTACGCCACCTGGCTGGCCGAGCATCTGGGCTGCCGCGCGGCGCTGCTCAATCCGGCGGTGTACCCCCTGAAAGACCTCGACAAGCATGTCGGCGTCACGACCGAGTATCATTCCGACAAAGTTTTCGAATTCAAGCGCGAATATATCGAGGAACTGGGCGCGCTGGCCGTGCCCGCCATTACGCGTCCCGAGCGCTATTTCCTGTTAGCTGCGACCGGCGACGAAGTGCTCGACTACCGCGACATGACGGCGCACTACGCCGGCGCGCGCCAGCATGTGATCGATGGCAGCGACCACGCCATCGCCGAATTCGGGCACTACGTGGACGAAGTCCTGGCGTTTTGCCTGGACGGCGCCGCGAGCCCGGCGCGGTGAGGGGCGCCTCGCTGCGCCAGGCCTTGTGGCATCGGCATGTGAACCGGGTCAACGCGCCGCCGGCGCTGCGCGACTGGCTCGCCAGCGGCGGTTCGCTGACGGCGCGCCTGCTCGCGCACAGCGCGGCGTTTCGGGTGCAGCGCCTGCACCAGCGGCGCGCCCCGTGCCTGACCGACGAAGCCGGCGCGCTGGGCTTGCCGCGCCCGGTCCAGGTGCTGGAGCGCGAAGTGTTGCTGCGCTGCGACGATACGCCGGTGGTGTTCGCGCACACGGTGGTGCCGTTGTCGGCCAACGCCAGCGACTGGCCGCTGTTCGGCGGCCTGGGCGAACGCTCGCTCGGCAGCACCTTGTTTTACGACCCGCAAGTGGCGCGCGGCGAGCTGGAATTTGCGCGCATCCGCGCCGGCCACCCCCTGATGACGCGCGTCCGCGCGGCGCTCGGCATGGACGGCGACCCTGTTTTATATGCGCGGCGCTGCCTGTATCGCCGCCACCGGGGCATCTTGCTCGTGACCGAGGTGTTTCTGCCCCCGGTCCTGGCACTTGCCAGGCGCGACCTGACCCCTGCGCCAACGAACAATACCAAGTAAACATAGTAAGTAAAAATATCAAAGCAAAGACAAAGCGTTCACATGAATCTATTTTTTGAAGAATCCGGCGATTTCAAGGTTGGCACCGTGTTGTCGCAAGCGGGCGAAGCCTATCAAGTTGAAATGCCAAGCGGCAAGCGCACCAAGGTCAAGGTCAAGGACGTCCTGTTGCAGTACGAAAAGCCGTCCGCGGCCGACCTGCTGGAAGCGGCCAAGGCGGTTGCCGCCGACGTCGATTTCGAGTTCCTGTGGGAAGTCGCCGGCCAGGACGAGTTCGGATTCGCCGAGCTGGGCGCCGAGTATTTCGGCCACGCCCCGCTGCCATCCGAAGCGGCCGGGCTGGTCCTGGCGCTGCATGGCGCGCCGATCTACTTCTATAAGAAGGGACGCGGGCGCTACAAGGCCGCGCCCGAAGCGTCGCTGCGCGCGGCCCAGGCCGGCATCGAGAAAAAGAAACAGCAGGGCCTGATCCAGGCCGGCTATGTGGACCAGCTCAAGGCCAACACGCTGCCCGAGTCCATGCGTCCGCTGGTGCAGCAACTGTTGTTCAAACCGGACAAGAACAGCATCGAATTCAAGGCGCTCGACGCCGCTTGCAACGAACTGCACACCACGCCGCAGCGCCTGATGCTGGCCGCCGGCGGCATCGGCTCGCCCAGGCAATTGCACATGGCGCGCTTTTTGTTCGAGAACTTCCCGCGCGGCGCTGGTTTCCCGGCCGTGACGGTGCCGTCGATGCCGGCCAATCTGCCGGTGGCGAACGTGGCCGCGTTCTCGATCGATGACGTGACCACCACCGAAATCGACGATGCTTTCTCGGTCGTGACCCTGGCCGACGGCATGCTGCAGGTCGGCATTCACATCGCCGCGCCGGGCCTGGGCATCCGCCCCGACGACGCGATCGACAAAATGGCGCGTGCGCGCATGTCCACCGTCTACATGCCGGGCGACAAAATCACCATGCTGCCGGACGAGCTGGTCGCCGCCTTCACCCTGGCCGAAGGCAAGACCTGCCCGGCGGTGTCGCTGTACGCCACCATCGATCCGGCCGACTGGAGCGTGAAGTCGACCGTCACCCGCGCCGAACTGGTGCCGATCAAGAGCAACCTGCGCAACAACGACCTGGATGACGTGGTCAGCGAAGAAGCCCTGGCCGCCGGCACCGGCGAGTATCCGCACAAGGCTGAGATGGCCGTGCTGTGGCAGTGGGCGCTCACCCTGGAAGCGGCGCGCATGGTCAAGCGCGAAGGTTTCGGCCTGAAACCGGAGCAAAACAACCGGGTCGATTTCAATTTCTACGTCGAAGACGACGTCGTGACGGTGCTGCGCCGCAAGCGTGGCGCGCCGCTCGACAAGATCGTGGCCGAGCTGATGATTTTTGCCAACAGCACCTGGGGCAAGCTGATGCACGACTCGGGCGTGCCGGGCATTTACCGT
Source organism: Massilia sp. CCM 8734 (assembly GCF_011682155.1). Lineage (NCBI taxonomy): Bacteria > Pseudomonadati > Pseudomonadota > Betaproteobacteria > Burkholderiales > Oxalobacteraceae > Massilia > Massilia sp. CCM 8734. The sequence continues at coordinate 64,491 of NZ_WHJI01000006.1, read as the reverse complement.
TCGCAAGGTGCCGGCAGCGGCGCCGGCTGGGCCGCCAAGATGCAGGTGCGCATGGTCACCCATGCCGCGCCGCACCAGGGCCTCGGCGTGGACCAGTACGCATGGAGCACCTCGCCGCTGCGCCGGTATACCGACCTGGTCAACCAGTGGCAGATCCTGGCCTGTGCCGAGCACGGCGTCACGGCCCCGCTGGTGGCGCCGTTCAAGCCGCGCGACGCCAACCTGTTCGCCATCGTCTCGGCCTTCGACGCCGCGTATGCCGCCTACAACGACCATCAGCAAAATATGGAGCGCTACTGGTGCCTGCGCTGGCTCGGCCAGCAGGAGCAGCGCCAGGTCGAAGCGGTCGTGCTCAAGGATGAAGTGTTGCGCCTGGCCGACATTCCGCTGATCATTCGCCTGCCCGGCATGCCGCAGGTGGCGCGCGGGGCGCAGGTCAAACTCGACATCCTGCGTTGGGACGAGCTCGATCTGACGATCGAAGCGCGCTTGCTCGAACTGCCTTCCAACAACGAGATCGCCGCCGATGCCGACCTCGATTACGAGGAAGAAGAGGCGACCGCGACTGCAGCGCCGGCCGACACTGGCGAAGCGGCCGCCACCGAAGCGGTGGAAGCCGAAGGTTCGGTGACGGTGGTGACCAGCGAACCGACAGCCGGCTGAGCTTGCCAGCATCGCCACGGCGGCCATTAGAATGTAGAATGGCCGTTCCCTAATTCAACAAAATTCTTCCCGGTATCGTGTGAAGCACTTGCAAAATATAAGCTCCCTGTCCATCGCCGTGGCCGTTTCGGTCGCGGTGCACGCGGCCCTGCTGGCGGTCCGTTTCGTCGCGCCCGAGGCATTCAACCTGACCCCGACCGATCCCGGCCTTGAAGTCATCCTGGTCAATGCCAAGCACGCCAATAAACCGTTGAAAGCGGACGCGCTGGCCCAGGCCAATCTCGATGGAGGCGGCAATGCCGAGGACGGCCGCGCCGCCTCGCCCCTGCCCGACATGCGCAAGGACGAGACCGGCGAAAGCGTCAAATCGACCCTGCGCCGCATCACCGAACTGGAGCAGATGCAGAAAAACCTGCTGACCAAGGCCAACGATTCGTCCTTGCACGCTTCTCCGGTGACGGACAAGGAAGCGCCCGATCCCGAGCGCGACGGCAACGACCTGATCGAGAGCACCAAGCCGCTCTCGCGCCAGAAGGCCGAGATCGCCCAGCGCATCGAAGACCAGAACAAGCGTCCGCGCAAGACCTTCTTCACGCCGAGCACGCAGGAAGTCGGTTACGCCGTTTACTACAAATCGACGCAGAAGAAGATCGAAGATGTCGGTACGTTGAACTTTCCACAGAAAGACGGCAAGAAACTGTACGGCGAGCTGATCGTGTACATCCCGATCTTCCAGGACGGCACCATTTACACCAAGGAAGGCGGCGTGCGCATCGAAAAGAGTTCGGGCAATCCCGCGCTCGACAAGGCGGCGCTGGCCATCGTGCGCCGTGCCGCGCCGTTCAGCCACTTCCCGAAAAACATGCGTTCCAATGACCGCGATGACTTGTGGGTCATGATCACGAGCTTCAAGTTCACCCGTGAAGACAAGCTCGAAGCCGAGCTGCGCGGCCAGACCAAATGAGCGAGCGTTACTGCGTCATCGGGAATCCGATTGCCCACAGCAAGTCGCCCGAGATCCACGCCGCCTTTGCCCTGCAGACCGGGCAAGAGCTGGTGTACGAACGCTGCCTGGCGCCGCTGGACGAATTCGACGCCACCGTGCGCGCCCTCATTGCCGCCGGCTACCAGGGCGCCAACGTCACCGTGCCGTTCAAGCTGCAGGCCGCCGACCTGGCCGACCGCCTGACCGAACGCGCGCGCGCCGCCGGCGCCGTCAACACCCTGGTATTTAACAGCAGCGGCGGCATCATCGGCGACAACACCGACGGCGCCGGGCTGGTGGGCGACATCACCCGCAACGCCGGCGTCGAACTCGCAGGCAAGCGCGTGCTGCTGCTCGGCGCGGGCGGGGCCGCGCGCGGCGCCGTGCTGCCGCTGCTGGCCGCCTTGCCGGCCGAACTGATGATCGCCAACCGCACCCTGGCCACGGCCGACGCCCTGGTCGAGCGCTTCGCATCGCAGCTGGCCCAGGATCAGCGCCTGGCCGCCTGCGCCTTCGACGCCATTGGCGGCCGGTACGACGTCGTCGTCAACGCCACCTCGGCCAGCCTGCTTGATGCGATGCCGCCGGTGCCGGCCGGCGCCTTCGGTCCCGGCACCCTGGCGCTGGACATGATGTACGGCAAGGCTCCGACCCGCTTCATGGTCTTTGCCGCCGCCCAGGGCGCGCTCGCGCGCGACGGCCTCGGCATGCTGGTCGAGCAAGCCGCCGAAGCCTTTTTGCTGTGGCGTGGCGCCCGTCCCGACACCGCGGCCATCCTGGACCGCCTGCGCCTGGCGCTATGAGCAAGGCCGCCAAGCCAGCCAGGAATGGCGGCGCGCGCCGGCGCTGGATCAAGTGGCTGTTCCTCGGCCCCTTGCTGATTTTCATCGCGGTCCAGCTGTATTTCTTCCTGATGGTGTGCTGGTACGCCCAGTTCAATCCGTCGAGCACGAACATGATGGACGACCAACTGTCCCTGATGCGCGAAAAGAAACCCACGGCCGTGCTGCAGCATCAGTGGGTGCCGTACGAGCGCATATCCGACAAGCTGAAACGGGCTGTGATCGCCTCGGAAGACGCCAATTTTTCCGAGCATGACGGGGTCGACTGGGAAGCGCTGCAAAAAGCCTACGAACGCAACAACCGGCGCCACAAGGTGGTCGGCGGCGGCTCCACCATCACCCAGCAACTGGCCAAGAACCTGTTCCTGACCGGCTCGCGCAGCTATCTGCGCAAGGGCCAGGAAATGATCATCGCCTTCATGCTCGAAACGGTCATGAGCAAGCAGCGCATCCTGGAAATTTACCTGAACGTGGCCGAATTCGGGCGCGGCATCTTCGGCGCCGAGGCGGCCGCGCGCTATTATTACCGCACCACCGCGGCCAACCTGGGCGTGGCCCAGGCCGCCAAGCTGGCCGTGATGCTGCCCAATCCGCGGTATTACGACCGCAACCGCAGCTCGAGCTACCTGGCGCGCCGCACCACCCTCATCGTCAACCGTATGAGTTCGGCAGACTTGCCCTGATTGTTTACTGGAATATTCCTATGCTCTATCGTCGCCAGCAAGGCGCCATTTCGCTGTTCTGGGTCGCCACCGGATCGGTCGCCCTGGCGGCGCTGGCCATGGCCGCCTTGTTTTCCATGCGCTACGAGCGCAATCTGTTCGCCGAAGGGGCGTCCAAACTCGGCAAGACAGTCACCGACAGCGGGGCCGGCAAGGTGATCGACTCGGCCAAGGAGTCGGTCGGCGGCGCGCTCGGCAAGGGCGACGGCGCCATGCGCAAGTGCGTCATCAACGGCAAGACGGTCATTTCCAACACGGATTGCACGCCTGACAACCGCACCAGCAAGCTCATCCAGATACATGACACCAAGGGCTTCGAAGCGCCGAAAAAGCCGCCGGTGGAGAAGGCCGCGCCGGGCTCGAACCCGATGCTCGACAAAATGATCGAAAAACAGCTGCGCTGAGCCAATTTAAGTGTTTCGGGGTGGCCGGCCTCAGGGCTAACGGGTACACTTGCGCTGTTTTGAATCCGGCCGAGAAAGCGCATGATCAACGTATTTGTCCTACAAAATGGCCGACTCAATCAGGTACCGATCGAGTCGCGGGCGGATCTCGAAAACGTGGACCCGGTCTGGGTCGACCTGACCGATCCGAACGACGACGAGCGGGCCTGGGTCAAGACCATCTACGGCGTGATTTTGCCGGGCGAAGACGAAGTCAAGGATATCGAAGCGTCGGCCCGCTATTACGAAGCGGAAAACGGCGATTTGCATCTGCGCACAGACTTTTTGCTGGAAGAAGACGACGGCCCCTCGCGCGTGGTCACGGTCGCCTTCATTCTCGCGCGCAAAATGCTGTTTTCGGTGCACACCGACGACTTGCCGGTATTTCGCCTGGTGCGCATGCGCGCGCGCTCGCGGCCGGGCTCGATTGCCGATTACATGGATGTGCTGCTCGACCTGTACGCCACCGACGCCGAGTATTCGGCCGATGCGCTCGAAGGGATTTACCAGCATCTGGAAGAAGTCAGCGGGCTGGTGCTGCAAAAAGAATTCACCGATAAAGACGCGGCCGACGCGCTGAACGCGATCGCGCGCGAGGAAGACTTGAACGGACGGATCCGGCGCAACATGATGGATACACGGCGCGCGGTGAGTTTTTTGATGCGCGGGCGCTTGCTCAACGCCGAGCAGTTCGAAGAAGCGCGCCAGATCCTGCGCGACATCGAATCGCTGGACGGCCACACATCGTTCCTGTTCGACAAAATCAACTTCCTGATGGACGCCACGGTCGGTTTCATCAACATTAACCAGAACAAGATCATCAAGATCTTCTCGGTGGCTTCGGTGGCGTTTTTGCCGCCGACCCTGATCGCCAGTATTTACGGGATGAACTTCAAGGCCTTCCCGGAGCTGGAGTGGCATTACGGCTACCCGTTTGCCTTGGGCTTGATGGTGGCCTCGATGATTACGCCGGTGTGGGTGTTCTTGCGCAGAGGGTGGTTGAAGTAAAGTTCACTAGTTCCGACCTTGTTTCGCATGTTTGACTGGAGTCAGTCATGGCGTGGTCAGGTCTGAACGCAGCCATTGGCAGGGGTAGACTGGGCTTGACCTCAATCAAGCCGGATCGACGATCATGCCTTCGCTGCCCATGTTGTCTGCGATTGTTCTTTCGCCCCTTTTCACCGAGCTGCGACGCAACGATATTTTCATCGTTGTGGTCGCTTCTGGCCGGTTCCCAATATATTCAATCGAGCGGACAGCGATGATGGCGGGCTTGCGTGTCCCGCATCTCAATACTAAGATCAAGTATTGTCCGAGTGCGCTGCCATGATCCTTGGCGACCGGATACTACGGCAACTTGCGGATCGCGGTTGGACCGAACAAGAGGTGGTCGATGTGATCGAGACCGAGCCAATTGGCCGCTCAATCGATCATCGGACGCCTCAAAAAACCGGAGATCGGCAGGCGCGGCGGGACACCGCTACAGTGTATGGCTCCAAAGATGGTGGACATGTCGTCGTGAACGATCGCACTGGGGAAGTGGTCCATGTTAGCGATAAGAACGATCCGTACTGGAAGCCTGATAGCCGCATCATTTGGGAGTCATAAGGACATTGCCATGAACATCGACAAAAGCCATCTTTACGCATCGCCGGATGCCTTCTTTGATTTGAACGGCAGCGTCAATATGCGCCTGTCGCCGCTTGCCGCGATGCAAGTGTGCGCCGAGTCCGCCCACAGGGGCTTGGTCATCGCGCGGGTGGAAGGCGGAATCTGGCATGCGCCGGGATTTGAATCCCGGCTCGACTGTATCTGGGATGGGCAAGACCCGCCGCTTGATCAGGATCAGGCCAGCGGCAACAATCAAGAAGCGGCGCGGTTTATCGCCTCGCAAACGCCGGCGCACGGCGTCTTCATTCTAACGGCGTCCCCGCTCGCCGGCTCGCCGGCTGGCCGCACCGGGCCAGCAAGCTGCAGTCCGGCTGACTGATCAAGCCAGTTTGGCAAACACCCGGCGCGCCGCTGCGATGGTTTCTTCGATCACCGCATCATCGTGCTGCGCCGACACGAACCCCGCCTCGAACGCCGCCGGTGCAAAGTACACGCCTTCGTCCAGCATCGCGTGGAAAAACGCATTGAAACGCGTCTTGTCGCCCGCCATCATCTCGGCATAGCTGCCCGGCACTTCTTCGCTGAAGTAAATCCCGAACATCCCGCCCACCGAATCGGCGCAGAACGTCACGCCCGCCTCTTTGGCCGCTTGCGCCAGTCCGGCCGCCAGCTTTGCCGTCTGCGCCGTCAGCTTCTCGTAGAAACCCGGCTGCTGGATCAATTTGAGGGTCGTCATGCCCGCCGCCACCGCCACCGGATTGCCCGACAAGGTTCCGGCCTGGTACACCGCCCCGATCGGCGCCATGTTCTGCATCAGTTCGGCGCGACCGCCGAAGGCCGCCACCGGCATTCCACCGCCGATGACCTTGCCCAGCGCGGTCAGGTCCGGCACGATGTCGTACAGTGCCTGCGCCCCGCCCAGCCCGACGCGGAAGCCGCACATGACTTCGTCGAAAATCAAGACCGCGCCATGCTTGGTGCACAGCGCGCGCATGGCCCGCAGGAATTCCGGCGTGGCCTTGATCAGGTTCATGTTGCCGGCCACCGGTTCCACGATCACGCAGGCGATGGTGTCGCCCATCGAGGCGAACGCGTCTTCCAGCTGGGCCACATTGTTATAGTCGAGCACCAGGGTGTGCTTCACAAAATCTTCCGGCACGCCGGCCGAGGTCGGGTTACCGAAAGTCAGCAAGCCGCTGCCGGCCTTGACCAGCAGCGAGTCGGCGTGGCCGTGGTAGCAGCCTTCGAACTTGACGATCTTGTCGCGCCCGGTGGCGCCGCGCGCCAGGCGCAGCGCGCTCATGGTCGCCTCGGTGCCGGACGAGACCAGCCGCACCTGCTCGATCGACGGCACCAGGCGGCAGATTTCTTCGGCCATCAGGATTTCGCCTTCGGTCGGAGCGCCGAACGACAGGCCGCGCGCGGCCGCGTCCTGCACCGCTTTGACCACTTCCGGATGGGCGTGGCCGACGATGGCCGGCCCCCACGAGCCGATGTAGTCGATATAGCGCTTGCCGTCCGCGTCCCAGAAGTAGGGACCTTCGGCGCGGGTGATGAAGCGCGGCGTGCCGCCCACCGATTTAAAGGCGCGCACCGGCGAATTGACGCCGCCCGGGGTGGTTTTCTGGGCGCGCGCGAACAGCGTGTTATTCAGGGAGTCTGTGGTCATGGCTTGCTCGATAAGGAAATAGGGTGGGCGAAAAATTTGTTGGGCACCAGCTTGCCCATGCCGAAGCGCTGCGCGTTGGCCAGCGCGCCGACGGTGAACTCCTGGGCCGCCTGGATGGCGTCGATGGGTTCGAGCTGGCGCGCCAGGAACGCGGCCAGCGCGCCCGACAAGGTGCTGCCGGCGCCGACAAATGGGCCGGGAAAATGCTGCCAGTTGAAGGTGCCGATCACGCCGTTCTCGTCGAACAGGGTGTTGGCCAGCTGCGCCCCGGCGCCCGTGCCGCGGGTAGCGGTGCACTTGACCAGCACGTACTGGCAGCCCATGCCGGTCAGTTCAAGCACGTCTTCCTTGAGCATGTCGCCGCCGCCGTCGCGCCAGGTCTCGGCCATGCGCGCCAGTTCCACCTGGGTGAGCAGCAGCACGGTCGCCTGCGGCACCAGGATCTGGCGGATCGCGCCGAGCATGTCGTCGTCGGCCAGGCCCGAATCGGGCAGGCTCGATAAGAACGGGTCGAGGATCAGCGGCACGTCCGGATAGTCGGAGACGATTTCGGCAATCGCCGAGGCTTGCTCGATGCTGGTCAGCGCGCCCACCTTGAAGGCCGCCACCGGCATGTCTTCGAGCACCACGCGGGCCTGGTCGCAGACCCAGTCGGCGTCGACTTCCTGCACGTCTTCGACCCTCGCGGTGTCGGAAATGAGAATGCCGGTCATGACCGACAGGCCGTGGCAGCCGAGGGCCGAAAAACACGCCAGGTCGGCCTGGATGCCGGTAGCGCCTATGGGGTCGGACACGCCGAACGTTAAGATCAGAGGAGAAGTTTGGATTTGCACGGCCGGTAGATTAAGATGCCTGATTCGGCATTTTACTAGATAGAAGGGTAGTCCAACGTGAGCAGCAATGAATCAACCGGCGCAGCAGGCGCCGCTTTCCAGACCTGGATGTGCCTGATCTGCGGCTGGGTCTACGACGAAGCCGCCGGCATCCCGGAAGAAGGCATCGCCCCCGGCACCCGCTGGGCCGATGTGCCCATGAATTGGACCTGCCCCGAGTGCGGCGCCCGTAAAGATGACTTCGAAATGACAGTTATCTGATTGGCATGAGGCTTATTGCCGACACATGTTGACCAGCCGCAACATTAAGGGGACAAAAGGGTTGCCCTATGATATCGTTCATGCTCATGCCGAGTGAAACTGAATATGACGACATTGCCGCAACCGAACGTACTGAAAATCATGGTGATCGACGACAGCAGCACGATTCGTCGTTCGGCCGAGATTTTCCTCACCCAGGCGGGTTATCAGGTGTTGCTGGCCGAAGATGGCTTCGATGCCCTGGCCAAGATTAACGACCATCATCCGTCGCTGATCTTCTGCGACATCCTGATGCCGCGCCTGGATGGTTACCAGACCTGCGCGCTGATCAAGCGCAGTGCGCGTTTTCACGCCACCCCGGTGTTGATGCTGTCGTCGAAAGACGGGCTGTTCGACCGGGCGCGCGGCCTGATGGTCGGTTCCTCCGCCTACCTGACCAAACCCTTTAGCAAAGACAGTCTGCTTAGCGCGGTGCGCGAGCACACTGCCGATACCGTTTCAAAATAATTACTGGAGCCTCCCGTGGCCATACAAAAAATCCTGATCGTCGACGATTCCCCGACCGAGCGTTACTACCTGACCGACATCCTGGTCAAAGCCGGCTTCACCGTGACCACCGCCGAAAACGGCGAGGAAGCGCTGCTCAAGATCAAGGACGACAAACCTGAACTGATCCTGATGGACGTGGTCATGCCTGGCGCGAACGGCTTCCAGGTCACCCGCACCATCGCGCGCGACCCTGAGCTGGGCGACGTGCCGATCATCATCTGCAGCAGCAAGAACCAGGAAACCGACCGTGTCTGGGGCCTGCGCCAGGGCGCGCGCGACTACATGGTCAAGCCGGTCGACGCCGAACTGCTGCTGGCGAAGATCGCCGCCCTCGGCGGCGCCTAAGCCGTGAGCGACGTCGATTTCGCCCCAGTCGCATCCGCGCCCACCGATGGCGCCGGCCGCCGCACCCGCCTGCGCCAGTACCAGGTGCAGCTGCTCGAACGCATGCAGGCGGCCCGTACCAACAGTGGCGCGCGCGTCAACCAGCTGGGGGTCTTGATCGGCGCCGAGCGCTTCCTGCTCGACCTCACCCAGGCCGGCGAAATCGTGCCGGTGCCGCCGGTGACGGTGGTGCCGCTGACGCAGCCGTGGTATCTGGGACTGGCCAATATCCGGGGCAATCTGGTTGGCCTGATCGATTTCGCGCGCTTCCAGGGAGGCTCCGAAACGGTGGCCGGCCCGGACAGCCGCATCGTCACCCTGGCCACCCACCTGGGCTTTAACTGCGGCCTGCTGGTGGCCCGCGTGTACGGCCTGCGCCACGCAGGTGACATGGAAGTCACCGGCGACAGATTACGCGATACCGACGCAAACGAATGGATCCCGCTCGACCTGGCGGCCCTCGTCACCGATGCGCGGTTTTTGCACGTTGGATTTTAAGCCGCAGTCATAAGTGGCCATACCTTAAGAAACTGGGAGCTGGAATGGGATTTGCATGGAAGAGTACGCCAAAGGGTGAGCCGGTACCGGATACTGAATTCGGTCCCGACCTGGAGGCTGCGGCCTTGAACAAGGACGACGCGCCGGCGCTGGCCGGCGAGCAGAATGTGATCGACGACAGCCATCGCGCCGAACTCGATCAGCACGACGAACTGCGCCTGGCCAATATCATGGGCCGCAAGCGACGCGACGACGATGACGACGGCGAGGCCGAAGCGCGCCTGCCGCTGATCGGCCATTTGTCGTTGCCGCGCCAGCTGCGTATTTTGCTGATGGTGTTCGTGGCCGGTATCCTGGTCACCGTGGTGGCGCTGTGGCGCAACGCGGCCAGTAGCTCCGACGCATCGGCCCAGACGCAGATCGCGTCCGACGCCCTGATGCACTCCCAGCGTATCGGTAAAGCGGCGCCTAACGCGATCCAGGGTAACCAGGAAGCGTTCGTGCAGCTCGAACAAAGCCGTGGCCAGCTCAAGGCCGACCTGGACGCGCTCCAGCGCGGCGGCAAGATCGGCGGCGTCCAGCTGCCGACGCCACCGGCCAGCATGAACCGCCTGATCAGCGCGGCGAAAACCAAGTGGGTCAGCACCGACAACGCCGCCGGCACCATCATGCGCATGAAGCCGGAATTGACGGGCTTTGAAAAGACCCTGCGCCAGCTCGACACCCTCTCGCCAGAGCTGTTGACGATGACGGAAGAACTGCTCAACGACAAAGTCCAGCGCGGCGGCACGCCACGTGAACTGGCGGCGATCGGCCGTTTGATGATGCTGACCCAGCGCCTCTCGCGCAGCGCCAGTGAGTTCCTGACCTCCGGCGGTATTCGTCCTGAAACCGCGTTCCAGCTGGGCCGCGACACCACGACCTTCCGTACCACGGTCGAAGGCTTCCTGAACGGGAACGAGACGATGCAACTGTCCGCAACCAAGGATGCGGAACTGCGCGTCAAGCTCGAACAGATCAAATCGAAATTCGACACCTACCAGAAACTGGTCGCCTCGATCCTCGACAACCTGCCGAAATTCACGGCCGCAAAAGGCGCCGAACAGTCGATCTTCTACGAAAACGAAGAATTCAAATCGCTGCTGACCAAGGTGCAGGTGGGCTTTCGTAACGAGCAGGATTCGAACAACGTCTGGTTCTGGGTAATGGCCCTGGCCACCATGTTCACGCTGGGCGTCGGCGTCAGTATCGCCCGCGTCATGCTGCAAGACTCGCGTACCCGGGCTCGCGGCGCCGATGTGCGTCGCCAGGAAGCGGAATCGATGCGCCAGCTGGCGCAGACGAAGGAAGAAGAAGCGAAAGCGACCAACGACCAGAACCAGGCAGCTATTTTGCGCCTGATGAACGAACTCCAGGAAGTGGCCGATGGTGACTTGACCGTGCACGCAACGGTGTCGGAAGACATTACCGGCGCGATTGCCGACTCGGTTAACTACACGGTGGAAGAGCTGCGCGGGCTGGTCGAACGCGTGACGACGACGGCCGAGCAGGTTACCTCGGCATCGACCAACGCACAGAATATTTCGACCGACCTGCTGGCGGCGACCGAACAGCAGTCGCGCGAGATTCAGGAAGCGTCCGAGACGGTTCTGAAAATGGCGAACGAAATTACCGACGTATCGAAGTCGGCGAATGAATCGGCAGAGGTTGCGCGCCAGTCGGTTGCGGCGGCATTGCAAGGTTCGACGGCGGTGGAAAACTCGATCAAGGGTATGCACGAAATTCGCGAGCAGATCCAGGAAACCTCGAAACGAATCAAGCGACTGGGCGAATCGTCCCAGGAGATTGGCGAGATCACGGAACTGATTTCCGACATTACCGAACAGACCAACGTACTGGCGCTGAACGCGGCGATTCAGGCGGCATCTGCCGGCGAAGCGGGACGCGGCTTCTCGGTGGTTGCGGAAGAGGTTCAGCGACTGGCGGAACGTTCGGCGGAAGCGGCAAAACAGATCGGCGCGCTGGTGCGTACCATTCAGACCGATACCCACGACGCGGTGGCCGCTATGGAAAAATCGACGCAGGGTGTGGTCGAGGGAGCCAGGCTGTCCGATGCTGCGGGTGCCGCACTGTCCGACATTTCGCGCGTTTCGAACCGTCTTGCGGAACTGATTCAGGGCATTTCGTTTGCAACCGAGCTGCAAGCGACATCGGCGAACGATGTGGCGCACAACATTCAGCACATCCTGTCGGTGACCGAAAATACCCAGGACGGTACGCAGCAAACCGCCCAATCTATTCGCCAGCTGTCGCTGCTGGCGCAGGAACTGAAAAACTCGGTATCGCGCTTCCGCGTGGTGGCTTGAGAACCCGGTTGATTTATCAAGGTAAGCATGACCACTACTGACAATTCGCACGTGCCGCAGTTCGACACAGGACCGCTGTCCTGGGTCATGAGCGAGATCCGCGATGCGCTGGGCCGCTCCAACACCGCGCTGTCCGAGGCGGCGGAGCATACGGCGGAAGCCCAGGCAAGTTCGCTCAAACATGCGAAAGCCTATCTGCACCAGGCGCATGGCGCCTTGCAGATGGTCGATGTCGATGGCGCCGGCGCCATGACCGAAGCCGCCGAGAGCGCGCTGGACCGCTTCAAGGATGGCCTGCTCGACTGCACGCCCGAACGCGCGCAAGTCATCGCGCACGCCTACCAGGCGGTGATCGAGTATCTCGAAGAACTGCTTTCGGGCGCGCCACAGCAGCCGGCGCGCCTGTTCCCTTACTATCGCGCGCTCAAGGAAATGCTGGGCGCCGACCGGATTCACCCGGCCGACCTGTTTTTCGCCGACCTGTCGGCGCCGGTGTCGCTCAAGCGCCACGTGGCGACCGATGCGGAGCCGGACTACGCGGCCTGCCGCACGCGCTTCGAAAAAGCGCTGCTGCCGTTCCTGAAAAGCGCCGACAAGGCCAGCTGGCAGCAGCACGCCCAGGTGTTGCTGGAGGCGATCGCCCACGTGGCCGACGCCCAGGACCAGCCTTTGCCGCGCACCTTCTGGATGGCGATGCAGGGCTTCGCCGAACTGGTGGCCCAGGGCCATCTGGCCAGCGACCTGTATGTCAAGCAGCTCTTCGGCTTGATCAATCTGCAGATCCGCCGCCTCTCGCAAGGCCAGGTCAGCCTGCCCGAAACGATGCTGCGCGACGCCCTGTTCTTCATGGCCGCCGTGCCCAATCCGCCGCCGACGGCGCTGGCCCTGCGCCGCGCCTATCATCTCGACGGCATGGTGCCGGCCGATTACGATACGCGCCGCTACGGCCGCATCGACGCCGACGCGCTGAAAACCGCCAAGGAAGCCCTGGCCAAGGCCAAGAGCCACTGGGACCGCCTGTCGGTCGAACCGCTGCCGGCGCTGGAAGCCGAATTCGTCGAACTGCTCGGCACCATGGCCACCGCTGGCGACAAGCTGGGCGCCCCGGCGCTGGCGCGCCTGCAGCGGCAGATGGTACACGTGGCCACCGCCACGGCGGCCACAAAGCACAACAGCGTGTTCAGTCTCGAAATGGCGACCGCCATGCTGTTCATCGAGAACAGCCTGGATAAAATTCGCCAGCTGCCTGACGATTTCGACGCCCACGCCGACATCATCGGCGCCCGCCTCGCCGCGATTGGCGCCGGCGAAACGCCGCCGGAAGCGCCGCCATGGCAGGGCGAACTGTCGCGCCGCATCCAGCACGAGCAAACCGTCGCCGTGCTGGCCGCCGAAATGAAAAATGGCTTGCGCCAGGTCGAAAAAGTCCTCGACGACTATTATTCCGACACCAGCAAGCGCGCCACCCTGGCCCAGATCGATCCGGTCCTGCACCAGTTGCAGGGCGCCGTCGCCATCCTCGACCAGGAAGACGCGATGCGCGCCGCCCTGCACGTCAAGGATGCGGTCCGCACCCTGGCCGCGGCCGAAGGCAATCCGGAACTGGAAACGGCCTCGCTGCAGAACATCGCCCAGAACATCGGCGCGCTGGGCTTTTTTGTCGACATGCTGGCCAAGAACGTCGACGAGGCACGCGAGCGCTTCACCTTCGACAGCGTCGAGGGCATGCTGCGCGCCGTCCCGTTCGAAAAACCGGCGCACGGCGAATCGCAATTCGACCAGGAACCGGTACTCGAGATCGAGCCGGTCCCGATGATCGACACGCCTGCGCCAGCCGCGCCGGCCGAGCCGGAAGCGCAAGTCAAGGCGCCGGTGATGGTAGTGGCAGCGCCCGCGCCGCCGGGCGACGACGAAATCGAAGCCGAACTGCTCGAAATTTTCATCTCCGAAGCGCAGGAAGTGCTCGCTTTTGTGGGCTCGACGCTGCCGGCGGCGCAAAGCATGCCGAACAACCTGGAGACGCTGACGATGTTGCGGCGCTCCTTCCACACGCTCAAGGGCAGTGGACGCATGGTGGGCCTGAACAACTTTGCCGAAGGCGCAGCCGCCGTCGAAAAAGTGATGAACCTGTGGTTGTCGGAAGAACGCGCGGCCGACGCCAACCTGCTGGCGTTGCTCACGCGCGCCACCACCGACATGACCGCCTGGGTCGAGCAGCTTGCCGCCACCGGCAGCTCGCAGCGCACCAGCGACGCGCTGGTCGCCGCCGCCGAACGCGTACAGCATGGCGAAACCTTCGCCATGGATGCAGCCCCGGATGAAGCGCCAGTCGCCACGCCAGTGGTCGAGGAAATCGTGGCCGCCGCTCCCGTGGACGAGCATCACGACGACCACTTTGCGATCGACGATTCGTTCGAACCGATGATCCTCGACGACATCATCGCCCTGCCTGCGGCCGGAAGCGCAGCGCCTGGCAATGTGATCGAGTTCCCGGTTCCGGGCACCATCGCCGCGGCCGACGACAACACCAAGCGCATTGGCGAACTCGAAATCCCGCTGCCGCTGTATAACATTTACCTCGCCGAGACCGACGAACTGGTTCGCCTGTTAAGCCAGGACTTCGCCGAATGGCGCCACGAACCGCAGCGCCAGGTCACGCCGGCAGCCGAAAAAGCCGCGCATACCCTGGCCGGCACCTCGGCCACGGTGGGCTTCCACGCTTTGCGCGAAATCGCCTACGAAGTCGAAATGGTGCTCAAGAGCCCCGCGCCGGTGTTCGACGAAGCCCAGCGCGACCTGCTCGACGAAACCATCGAGCGCGTGCGCCACATGCTGCAGCGCTTCGCGCTGGGCGAACTTGCGCCGGCCGAGCCAAGCCTGGTGGCGCGCCTGCACGTTCTGCGCGAGCAGCTTGCGGCGCAGGAAGCGGCCGCCGTGTTTGCGGGCGCCGACGAAGACCTGGCACGCCGTCTGGACGGCCTGTTCGCCGAAACGCTCGATGAGCTGGTGGCATCGCCACCGGTGATGCCGGAACGCGAAGCGGCCGTAGCCGACGCCCCGTCCGAACCGGAAATCGACGCCATCGACGCCCTGTTCGGCGAGGACGATCCGTTCGATATTCCACTGCTGGACAATCCTGAACCGGCGCAGCCGGTGGCGCAAGAAGCGCAGCAGCCATTGCTCGAAGCCGAAGAAGTCATCGACGCCGAAGAAGTCATCGAAGCTGAAGCAGTCCTCGAGGCCGAAGAAGTCATCGAAGCTGAAGCAGTCATCGAAGCCGAAGCAGTCATCGAAGCTGAAGAAGTGATCGAGGCTGAAGAAGTCATCGAGGCCGAAGCAGTCATCGAGGCCGAAGAAGTGATCGAGGCCGAGCCGGTATTCGAAGAGCCAGCGCTGGAAGCCGAGCCAGTGGTCGAAGAGCCGGTCATCGAAGCCGAACCGGTTCTTGAAGCCGAGCCGGTCATTGAAGAGCCGGTCATCGAAGCCGAACCAGTGCTTGAAGCCGAGCCAGTGGTTGAAGAACCGGTTGTCGAAGAGTCGATCGCCGCGGCGCCGGAACCGGCGCCGATGCAGCCGATGACGGCGCACGTGCCGCTGCTCGAAGCCTTGCTGCAGCCGGAGTCCGACACGGCCGCCGTGCCGGTGGCGCCGGAAACGGCCTTCGCCGATGACCTTGACGTCGACCTGCTGCCAGTGTTCCTGGAAGAGGGTACCGATCTGCTGCCGGAAATCGGCAACAACCTGCGCAAGTGGCAGCAAAATCCGTCCGATACCAGCCCGGTACAGCAGCTGTTGCGTACCCTGCACACGGTCAAGGGCAGTGCGCGGATGGCCGGTGCGATGCGCCTCGGCCAGCACACCCACGAGATCGAAACGCAGATCGAGAACATGGTCCACGCCGGAACGTCGACGCCAGCCGCGTTCGACGAACTGATGGCCAACTACGATCACGCGCTTCTGCTGTTCGAACAACTGCAGCAGCCTGCCCTCGGCCTCGTGCCGGTGCCGGGCCTGGCCGCGGCAACCGCCGGCAGCGTGGACGATGCTCACGCAGCCCAGACCCGTACGCCGTTGGTGCGGGTACGCGCCGACATCCTGGACCGCCTGGTCAACCAGGCAGGTGAAGTGTCGATCACGCGTTCGAAGCTGGAAAGCCAGGTGTCGACCCTGAAGGCCTCGCTGAGCGACTTCTCGGACAATCTGGGTCGCTTGCGGCGCCAGTTGCGCGAAGTCGAGATGCAGGCGGAATCGCAGATTTCGTCGCGTATGTCGATTTCCAGCGAACGCGAATTCGATCCGCTCGAATTCGACCGCTTTACCCGCCTGCAGGAATTGACGCGGATGATGGCTGAATCGGTGAACGACGTTGCGTCGTTCCACGAAAGCCTGACCCGCACGGTCGACGGCGCCACCGACGACTTGAACGTGCAGTCGCGCCTGACGCGCGACCTGCAGCAGGATCTGATGCGGGTTCGGATGGTGCAGTTTGCCAGCCTGTCGGAGCGTCTGTTCCGCGTGGCGCGCCAGACCGCAAAAGAAATCGACAAACGGGTCAACCTGGACATCCGGGGCGGCACGGTCGAAATCGACCGCAGCGTTCTGGAACAGATGGCCGCGCCGTTCGAGCACTTGCTGCGTAACGCCATCGTGCACGGTATCGAATCGCGTGCCCGTCGTGGTGCGGCCGGCAAAGCCGAAACGGGCGAGCTGCTGATCCAGGTCAGCCAGCAGGGTAACGAGGTGGTTATCCAGTTCAACGATGACGGCGCGGGTCTCGACCTGGCCCGCATCCGCACCAAGGCGCGTGAAAACGGGCTGCTGGCGCCGAATGCCATCGTCACCGACGCCGAAGCGGCCGACCTGATTTTCGAACCGGGCTTCTCGACCGCCGATGCGCTGACCGAACTGGCCGGCCGTGGCGTGGGTATGGACGTGGTGCGCTCGCAAGCGCAAGCGCTTGGCGGCCGGGTGGCGATTTCCACCGAAACCGGCAAGGGCGCGCGCTTCACGATTCACCTGCCGCTGACCCTTGCGGTCACCCAGGTCGTGCTGACCACCAGCGGTACCAAGACGTTTGCGCTGCCATCGATCCTGGTGGAGCAGGTATTGCAGATGAAGGAAGCGGCAGTCAACGCCGCGCACGCCGAAGGCTTTGTCGAATTCCAGGGCCAGAAGGTCGCGCTGCATTACCTGCCAACCTTGTTGGGCGATACCGAAGCTCGGCCGATGTCGCAGCGTTCGTGCCCGGTGATGGTGCTCAAAAGCGGCACCGACCGCCTGGCGGTACAGGTCGACGACGTGCAGGGCAACCGCGAGGTCGTTATCAAGAATATCGGACCGCAGCTCTCGCGCATGATCGGTATTTCGGGTGCGACGGTGCTCGGTTCGGGCGATATCGTGTTGATCCTGAACCCGGTGGCCTTGTCGCATCACCTCGACCATCATCCGCAACTGCGTCAGCGCGTGGTGGTGGAAACGGTGGCGGCGGTGCCCGAGACGCGTGCGGCCGACTTTGTGATCATGGTGGTCGATGATTCGCTGACCGTGCGTAAAGTGACCCAGCGCCTGCTGGAGCGCGAGGGTTATCAGGTGGTGCTGGCCAAGGACGGCGTGGACGCGCTCGAGCATTTGCAAGAGACCGTGCCCGACCTGATGCTGGTCGATATCGAGATGCCGCGCATGGATGGTTTCGACTTGACCCGGAATATTCGCGGTAACAGCGGCACCAACGAGATCCCGATCATCATGATCACCTCGCGTACGGCGGACAAGCACCGCAACTACGCGCTGGACCTGGGGGTGAATGCCTACTTCGGTAAGCCGTTCCAGGAAGACATGCTGCTCGCGGCGATTGCCGGCTTGCTCAATCGCGAGATGCCGGTAGCGCATTAAGCGCCAGGTGGCACAAACAAAAACGCCTTGCACCGGTTAAATGGTGCAAGGCGTTTTTTATGATCGCTACCTTCAAAACCGTCGTTCCCGCGAAGGCGGGAACCCAAGTTGGTTCCGTAGCCTGGGGCGACGCAATGAGCTTGGGTTCCCGCTAAGGGGGCCGCCGAGCCCGGGAACGACGGTATCAGCCCGCCTTCACCGCCGCATACCGCTCCAACGTCTTCGCGCGCGCCTCGTCATGCCTGACCAGCGGCGCCGGGTAATCCTTCCCCAGCACGATCTTCTTCTGCGCCAGCACCATCGGCGGCACCGTCCACGGCGCGTGGATCTCCTTGTCCGACAAGCCATCGAGCTGCGGCAGGTAGCGCCGGATGAAGTTCCCCTTGGCGTCGAACTTCTCCGACTGCGTGACCGGATTGAAAATCCTGAAATACGGCTGCGCGTCGCATCCCGACGACGACGCCCACTGCCACCCGCCATTGTTGGACGACAGGTCGTAATCGTTCAGGTGCAGCGCAAAATACGCCTCCCCGCGACGCCAGTCGATCCCCAGGTCCTTGATCAAAAAGCAGGCCGTGACCATGCGCAGCCGGTTGTGCATGTAGCCGGTCTGGTTCAACTGCGCCATGGCCGCATCGACCAGCGGATAGCCGGTACGCCCTTCGCACCAAGCGGCGAACATCGCGTCGGCCTCGGGCCCGGTCTCGAACGCAATCGCGTCATAGGCGGGCTTGAATGCGCGCTCGACGACATGCGGATGGTTATACAAAATCATGGCGTAAAAATCGCGCCAGATCAGCTCCGACAGCCACACCGGCGCGCCTTCGCCGCCGGCTCCGCGCGCAATGAGCTCCGTGACCGTGCGCACCAGGTGGCGCAGCGACAAGGTGCCGAAGCGCAGATGCACCGACAGGTACGACGGCCCCTTGACCGAAGGGTAATTGCGCGCCTCGCCATAATCGGCAATGCGGCCAATGAAGTCGTCGAACAACTGCGCCGCGCCGCTCATGCCGGTTGGGATCGACAAGGCCGACAGATTGGTCGGTTCGAAGCCGATCTCGCGCAAGGTCGGCAGGCGCTCGTCGCCGGCGGGAGGCGCAAAGCGCGCCGCGTGCGGCTCCACCGCATACGCCACCACGCAATCCGGTTCGGCCGCCATGCGTTTGAGCCAGGCGTTTTTATACGGCGTGAAGACCGAGAAGTTCTGGCCCGCCAGCGTGAGCACCTCGCTCTTTTCGAAGATGACCTGGTCCTTGTGGCTGACCAGGCGCCGGCCGTCGGCCTCAAGGCGCGCGGCCACTTGCGCATCGCGCGCGATCGCCTGCGGCTCGTAGTCGCCGTTGACGAACACCGCGTCCACCCCAAGTTGCGCGGCAAGTGTTGGAATTAGCTCCACTGGGTCGGCATGGCGCACGATCAGGCAACCGCCCATCTGACGCAATTCCGTATCGAGTTCGGCCAGGCTGGCGTGAATGAATTCGACGCGGCGGTCCGCACGCGGTAAACTGTCGAGGATTGTGTTATCGTAAATGAACGCGCAATAGACGCTATTCGACGACGTTAATGCATGATGCAGCGCCGCGTGATCGAAGGCGCGCAAGTCGCGGCGAAACCAGACGAGCGATTTACTCATAATATTGATGGTGTTTGGTATCAAGAAAGGTGGGGGAATTATCGGCTACCATCGAAGTTAGCCGCGCGCGTGATGGCGCTTCCCGTGGTGGCGGCCGCAATTCAGTGTAAACTATCGAAAAATCCATCGTTTGCAAGCCCGGATACTAGCAGCAAAGCAGAACACCAGAGAGCGAGCAGAGAGAGTGACGAATATGAAGAAAAGCAAAATCGGCAAAACTCTGCCCGTGCCCGGCATGTCGCAGGACGACGAATTGCGTCCCGACGAAGGTCACGTCATGACATCGACCTTGAATTTAGCAAATCATTTCCTGATAGCGATGCCATCGATGCAGGACCCGATTTTCGGCGGCACCGTGGTCTATATCTGCGAGCATAACGACAAAGGCGTGCTCGGTGTGGTCATCAACAAGCCGACCGACATGACCATGGAAGTGCTGTTCGAACGGATCGACCTCAAACTTGCCGACGGCTTGCGCACCACCGTCGTCAATGAACCGATCATGTTCGGCGGCCCGGTCCAGGACGACCGCGGCTTCGTGCTGCACACCCCCGGCGCGCGCTATTCGTCGTCGCTCACCGTGACCGAGGACGTGGCCTTCACCACCTCGATCGACGTGCTCGAAGCGGTGGCCAACGGCGACGGCCCGCAACGGCTGCTGGTGTCGATCGGCTACGCCGGCTGGAGCCCCGGCCAGCTGGAAGACGAAATCGGCCGCAATGGCTGGCTGACGGTGGGCGCCGACGCGCGCGTGCTGTTCGACCTGCCGATCGAAGAACGCTACAACGCCGCCATCAAACTGCTTGGCATCGACCCGATGATGCTCGCCTCCGAGGCAGGCCATGCTTGACCACTCCTGCGGGAACCGCGCGCGTGGCTGAAGCGGTGATTGAACTCGTACTCGGCTTCGATTTCGGCATCAAGCGTATTGGCATCGCCATGGGGAATACCCTGACCGGTCAGGCGCAGCCGCTCGCGGTGGTCAACGCTATCGATAACGCGGCCCGCTTCAAGCAGATCGGCGAGCTGATCGCCGCCTGGGCGCCGGCCCGCCTGGTGGTGGGCGAACCGCGCCACCCGGACGGCGCCGAACACGAGATGACCCTGCGCTGCCGCCGCTTCGCCAACCAGCTGCACGGTCGCTTCAACCTGTCGGTCACGCTGGTCGACGAACGCTATTCGTCGGCCGTGATCAACGCCAGGCGCGGCCAGATCATCGACGACCAAGCCGCCTCCATCATTTTGCAACAATACTTTGACGACCATGCCAACAACAACTAATCAGCTCGACGCAATCAAGCAGTTCGACGCCGAGGCGCTGTACCAGACGCTGCTCGGCCAGGTGCGTGACGGCTTGCACGCAGTGCAGGACGCGGCCATCATCGGAATCCATTCGGGCGGCGCCTGGCTGGCCGAACGCCTCGCGGCGGACCTGGGCCTGAAAGAGCGCCTGGGCTTCATCGACGTGTCTTTCTACCGCGACGACTTTGCCAAGAAGGGCCTGCATCCGGACGTCAAGCCGACCCACATTTTGTTCAACGTCGACCGCGCCAACATCGTGCTGGTGGACGATGTGCTCTACACCGGGCGCACCACGCGCGCGGCGATCAATGTGCTGTTCGATTATGGCCGTCCGGCGCGCATCATGCTGGCGGCGCTGGCCGACCGCGGCGGGCGCGAGCTGCCAGTGGCGGCCGATTTCGTCGCCACCAGTGTCGCGCTGGAAGCCAATCAGTCGCTTGCGCTGGCGCGTGCCGGCGACGGGCAATTTTCGCTCACCATAGAAGAAGACCATGCTTAATCCGCAACTGAATAAAAATGGCGAACTGCAGCACCTGTTAAGCATCGAAGGGCTGCCAAAATCGATCGTCAATCATATCCTCGACACGGCGTCGAGCTTCGTCGGCATCTCCGATCGTGAAGTCAAGAAGGTGCCGCTCATGCGCGGCAAGAGCGTGTTCAACCTGTTCTTCGAGAACTCCACGCGCACCCGCACCACCTTCGAGATCGCCTCCAAGCGCCTCTCGGCCGACGTCATCAATCTCAATATCCAGGCGTCGTCGGCCAGCAAGGGCGAGTCGCTGCTCGACACCATCGACAACCTGTCGGCCATGCACGCCGATATGTTCGTGGTGCGCCACGCGCAGTCGGGCGCGCCCTACCTGATCGCCAAGCACCTGATCGACACGAAGCAGTCGCACGTCCACGTGGTCAACGCGGGCGACGGCCGCCACGCGCACCCGACCCAGGGCCTGCTCGACATGTACACGATCCGGCACTACAAAAAAGACTTCACCAAGCTGCGCGTGGCCATCGTGGGCGACATTTTGCACAGCCGCGTGGCGCGCTCCGATATCCATGCCCTGACCACCCTGGGCGTGCCGGAAGTGCGCGCCATCGGCCCGCACACCTTGCTGCCGGGCGGGCTGGAACAGATGGGCGTTCGCGTGTTTACCAACATGGACGAGGGCCTGAAGGACGTTGACGTCATCATCATGCTGCGCCTGCAGAACGAGCGCATGAGCGGCGCCTTGCTGCCATCGGCGCAGGAGTATTTCAAGAGCTATGGCCTCACGCCCGAGCGCCTGGCGCTGGCCAAGCCCGATGCGATCGTCATGCATCCGGGGCCGATGAACCGGGGCGTGGAAATCGATTCGGCCGTGGCCGATGGCGCGCAGGCGGTGATTTTGCCGCAGGTGACGTTCGGGATCGCGGTACGGATGGCGGTAATGAGTATTCTGGCAGGAGCGCAAGGGTGAACGTGAACAACCATCTTCATATCAAGAACGGGCGCCTGATCGACCCGGCCAACGGCATCGACGCAGTCACCGATTTGTTTATCATCGACGGCAAGGTCGCCTCGACCGGCACGGCGCCGGCCGGCTTCAATGCCGGCAACAGCATCGACGCCACCGGTCTCGTGGTCGCTCCCGGCCTGGTCGACCTGTCGGCGCGCCTGCGCGAGCCGGGCTACGAATACAAGGCCACCCTCAAGTCCGAGATGCAGGCGGCGATGCAGGGCGGCGTGACCAGCCTCATTTGTCCGCCCGATACCGATCCGGTGCTGGACGAACCGGGCCTGGTCGAAATGCTCAAGCACCGTGCCAGCAAACTGCGGCAGGCCAATGTGCACCCGCTGGGCGCGCTGACCATGGGCCTGAAGGGCAAGGCCCTGACCGAGATGATGGAGCTGACCGAAGCGGGCTGCATCGGCTTTTCGCAGGCCGAGGAAGTCATCGAAGACACCACCGTGCTGCTGCGCGCCATGCAGTACGCGAAAACCTTCGGCTTTACCGTGTGGGTGCGCCCGCAGGATGCGCACATCGGGCGCGGCGGCATCGCCCACAGCGGGCCGCTGGCCTCGCGCCTGGGCCTGGCCGGCGTGCCGGTGATGTCCGAAACCATCGCGCTGCACACCGTGTTCGAACTGGTGCGCGCCACCGGCGCGCGCGTGCACCTGTGCCGCATGTCGTCCGCCGCCGGCCTGGAGCTGGTCAAGGCGGCCAAGAAGGAAGGCTTGCCGATCACTTGCGACGTGGCGGTGCATCATGTGCACATGACCGACGCCGACATCGGCTTTTTCGATTCCAACGCGCGCGTCACGCCACCGTTTCGCAGCCAGCGCGACCGCGATGCGATCCGCGCCGCCCTGTACGACGGCACCATCGACGCCATCTGCTCGGACCACACTCCGGTCGACGACGACGAGAAGCTGCTGCCGTTCGGCGAAGCCTCGCCCGGCGCCACCGGGCTGGAACTGCTGCTGTCGCTGGCGATCAAGTGGGCCGACGATTACGCCGGCATGCAGCACGACGCCGCCGCCTCAAGCACGCCGCTCTCGCGCGCCATCGCCAAGATCACCACCGACGCGGCGCGCATCGCCGGCCTGGACGTAGGCCAGCTGGCGCCGGGTGCTCCCGCCGATGTGGTGGTGTTCGACCCGGCCGCGCGCTGGACGGTCGAGGCCTCGGCCCTGGCGAGCCAGGGCAAGCACACGCCTTTCCTGGGCTACGAACTGGCCGGGCAGGTCAGGGCGACCATCGTCGGCGGACGCATCGCGTTCCAGCGCTAGTGCTGATTGAGCACTTGCAGTGGCATGCGGCGCGCGACGCCGCATGCACATCGGGTCGTTCGCGCTCCCGGCTTTCCCGTTTTTTTGGAGTCGTTTGAAGATCAAGCTCTATTTCCGGCTGTGCCGCGTGTTTTTCCATCTGTTGACCGGCTTGTCCGCGTGCGCATTCGTGTTCCCGTGGGCCAGCCACGCGCTACGCGACCGCGTCACGCAAAGCTGGTCGCGCCGGCTGGTGGGCATCTGCGGCGTGACCGTGACGCCGTCCACCGGCGTGGCGGCGCTGGCGCACGCGATGGTGGTGGCCAACCACGTCTCGTGGCTCGATATCTTTGTGATCAATGCGCTGTACCCGTGCCGCTTCGTGGCCAAGTCCGAGATCCGCGAGTGGCCGGTGCTCGGCTGGCTGGCCGACAAGGCCGGCACGGTGTTCCTCGCGCGCGGCAACCGGCGCGACCTGCGCCAGATTTTCAAGGGCCTGGTGCACAAGCTGGAGCAGGGCGAGCGGGTCGCCTTCTTCCCCGAAGGGACCACCGCCGCGCAGGGCAGCCTGTTGCCGTTCCATGCCAACCTGTTCGAAGCGGCGGTCGATGCCGGCGTGATGGTGCAGCCGTACGCGGTGAGCTATGTGGACGCCAGCGGCGCGCTGCATCCGTCCATCGAATTCATCGGCGAGATGACCTTCGCCGAGAGCATGGTGGCGATCCTGTCCGGTCCCGCCGTGACTGCGCGCGTGGTGTGCATGGAGCCGATCGACGCCGCCGGCGCGCACCGGCGCGATGTCTGCGCCGCCGCCCACGCTGCCGTGGGAACGGCGCTGGGGCACAAGCCCGGCTAGCAGCCTGTCGGACTTGGGGAGTCGAAGCGAAAAAATAGCTGGGCGAGGCCAGATTTTGACGATTTCGCAGTGCCAATAGCGAGCTATTGGCCGAGAAAGCGGCGAAATATGGGCCGTCCCAGGTATTTTTGCAGCCGACGATCCCAAGTCCGACAGGCTGCTAGGCTTTCGGCTTGCCCGGTTCCTTGTACTCGGGGCAGTCGACTTGCAGCAGGCTGCGGTCGTTCAGGCACAGCGCGGTCAATTTGCCGCCCCACACGCAGCCGCTGTCGAGGCCAACCACGTCATCGCGCAGCAGCAGGCCAAGCGCCGACCAGTGGCCGAACACCACAGTGGCGCCCAGGCTGCGCCGGCCCGGCAGGTCGAACCAGGGCAGCAGGCTTGACCCTGGCGGCGCGCCCGCGCTTTCCTTTTCCTTGAAATCCATGGTGCCGTCGGGCGCGCACAGGCGCATGCGCGTGAGCGCGTTGACGATGCAGCGCAGGCGCGCCAGGCCGCTGAGCGCATCGTCCCAGCGCGCCGGCTCGTTGCCGTACATGTCGCGCAAAAAATCGATCCAGCCCGGCCCGCGCAGCACCGCTTCGACTTCGCCCGCCAGCGCCATGGTTTGCGCCGCGTCCCACTGCGGGGCTACGCCCGCATGCACCAGCAGGTGGCCTTCGGCCATCATCGCCAGCGGGCGATGACGCAGCCAGTCGATCAGCTCAGCGCGGTCGGGCGCGGCCAGGATGGCGTCGAGCGTATCGGATTTCGAGGTCTTTTGCGCGCCCACCGCCACCGCCAGCAAATGCAGGTCGTGGTTGCCGAGCAGCGCCTCGCCGGCGCCCGCGCGCTCCAGCGCGGCCACCCGGCGCAGCGCGTCGAGCGAGGCCGGGCCGCGGTTGATCAGGTCCCCCACGAACAGGACGCGCGCGGGGCCGCCCGCATCTTCTTCGATGCGCTTGAGCAGGACAGCGGTTTCGTGGGCGCATCCTTGCAGATCGCCGATGACATAAGTTCTTAACAATTCAATTCCAGTACGGGCAGGGTTCACATAAAATCATGGTGTCGCATTTCCAGGCCCGGCGGATACTAAATCATTTTTGTAAGCAATGGGGCCGGTTTGAGCTGTAACATGCATTGCTGTCATGCCACTAGCCGTCGTTTGAGCCTGATCAATATGGGTATCGATTGCGCGCGCGTATTTGCGTATCATATGCTGGTGCGGGCCGGTCCGGACCGTCCCGGCCAATAAAAGATAATGCTTACCGGCAGTATTTGATGCCCTTCGATGATAGGATTTTCTGATGAAAGTCACGC
Organism: Massilia sp. CCM 8734; assembly: GCF_011682155.1. NCBI lineage: Bacteria > Pseudomonadati > Pseudomonadota > Betaproteobacteria > Burkholderiales > Oxalobacteraceae > Massilia > Massilia sp. CCM 8734. The sequence continues at coordinate 38,934 of NZ_WHJI01000006.1, read as the reverse complement.
CCACCGCCATTCCCGAAGTCCTGATCCTGGAGCCGCGCGTGTTCGGCGACGACCGGGGCTTTTTCTTTGAAAGTTTTAACGAGCGCAAATTCGAGCAGTTGACCGGGGTCTGCGCGCATTTTGTCCAGGATAACCACTCCAAGTCGGCCAAGAATGTGTTGCGCGGCCTGCATTACCAGATCAGCCACCCGCAAGGCAAACTGGTGCGCGTGAGCGCGGGATCGGTGTATGACGTGGTGGTCGATTTGCGTAAATCGTCGGCCTTTTTCGGGCGCTGGATCGGATTGGATTTATCTGCCGAAAACCAGCGTCAGCTATGGGTGCCGCCCGGTTTCGCGCACGGTTTCATGGTCACCAGCGATAGCGCCGAAGTCCAGTATAAAACCACCGATTACTGGGCGCCCGAACTGGAACGGGTGATTCTATGGAATGATCCCGACATCGGCATTGAATGGCCCTTGCCCGGTTTGCCTATGCTTTCCGGAAAAGACAGCAAGGGTGCGCTGCTGGCGCAGTCCGACGTATTTCCATGAAGATTTTACTCACCGGCGCCAACGGCCAGCTTGGCCATGAACTGGCGCGCAGCCTGCGCCCGCTGGGCGAACTGGTCGCGCCCGCGCACGCCGCTTGCGACCTGGCCGACCTCGACCAGTTGCGCACCGTGCTGCGCACGGTGCGGCCGGACCTGATCGTCAACGCGGCCGCCTATACGGCCGTGGACCGCGCCGAGGACGAGCCCGCGCTGGCGATGCGCGTCAACGCCGATGCGCCGGCCCTGATGGCGCACGAGGCGAGGGCGCTGGGCGCGGCGCTGCTGCATTATTCCACCGATTACGTGTTCGACGGCAAGGCGACGGGCGCCTATGCCGAGACCGACACCCCCGCGCCGCTGAGTGTCTACGGGCAGAGCAAGCTTGCCGGGGAGCAGGCCATTGCCGCCGCCGGCATCCGGCATCTGATCCTGCGTACCAGCTGGGTGTACAGCTTGCGCGGCAATAACTTCCTGTTGACCATGTTGCGCCTGGCAAGGGAGCGCGCGCAGTTGCGTATCGTTGCCGATCAGCATGGCGCACCCACCTGGAGCCGCACCCTGGCCGACACCAGCGCGCATTTGCTGGGCCTGGCGGAGGCGGGCGGCGCCCCGTGGTGGGAGCGGCACGGCGGCCTGTACCACCTGAGCAGCCAGGGCTGCACCAGCTGGGCCGGCTTTGCCGGGGCGATTTTCAGCGCTGCCGGCGTCGCTTGCGAGGTGGTGCCGATCACTGCGGCGGAATATGGCGCCAAAGCACCGCGACCGGCCAATTCCAGCCTAAATTGCGGCAAGCTGACGGCCCTGTGCGGCCCTTTGCCGGACTGGCAAACGGCCCTGGCCGACTGCCTTTCTTCAGCAGACGCCGGCAGGGGTCTTGTCCAAGACTAAGCAAAAATGCCGCAACAGGCGTCGAAAGCGCTCTTTTTTGCATAAAACCTGCGTAGCGTCGCCCGCTGGCCCCCATCCTGGCGTATTTGGGGGGCGGGTAATCCGGTACAATCATGGATTACCTTCATACCAGATCATGGCGACCGCAACACTCACCGCATGCGTTGGTCCGCCGGGTAGGGCACGAGCCTGCCCGCGTTTTAGCATATATAAATAATAATGTTTTCATTTCTCGTGAGTTTCGTCGCTTCCGCCTTGCTGACCCTGCTTGTGATCAAGCAGGCCAGGCTGCATGGTCCCGCGCTCGATGCCGATTTCTTCGGCGTTCAAAAAGTCCATTCGCATACCGTGGCGCGCATTGGCGGGCTGCCGATTTTCATGGCGGTCGTGATCAGCGCGCTCATTTCGATCTGGCGCGTGCCGGCCATGGCCGTCTGGCTGATGTCGCTGATGCTGTGCGCCGGGGTGGCCTTTGTCGGCGGCATTGTGGAAGACTACACCGGCAATGTCAGTGCGCTGCGGCGCCTGATATTGACGATGGCGGCCGCCTTGCTCGGCTATTTCTTGCTCGGCGCCAAACTCGACCGCATCGATTTTCCGTTCAGTTCGTGGCGCATCGTGTATATCTGGGTGGCCGTTCCGCTGACCGTACTGGCGGTGGCCGGTATCGCCAACGCGATTAATATCATCGACGGATTTAATGGTCTGGCCAGCGTGGTAACCATCTGTATGCTTATCTCGCTCGGTTATGTGGCGTGGCAGGTGGGCGATGTGTTCGTGCTGGTGGCGGCGCTGATGGTGGCGGGCGCCACGGCCGGCTTCCTGATCTGGAATTACCCGGTCGGCCTGATATTCCTGGGCGACGGCGGGGCGTATTTTATCGGCTTCATGCTGGGCGAGCTGGCGCTGCTGCTGGTAATGCGCAACCCCGACGTGTCGACCTGGTATGCGGCTTTGCTGCTGATATATCCGGCGTTCGAAACGATTTTCTCGGCCTATCGCCGCATGTTCTTGCGCGGAAAATCGCCGGCTATGCCGGACGGGATACACCTGCACAGCCTGATTTTCCGGCGCATTGTGCAATGGGCGGTGGGCCGCAAAGAAGCGCGCGCCCTGATGCGCCGCAATTCGCTAACATCACCGTACCTGTGGATGTTTTCCCTGATGGCGGTAATCCCGGCCACGGTGTTCTGGAAAGATACCGGAGTATTGATTTTCTTCTGCTTATTGTTCGTCGTCAGTTATGTGTGGCTGTATGCGCGTATTGTTCGATTTAAGTCACCCCGATGGCTCATTCTTCGCAAGAAGGACTAGCATTAATGCGCGGATGTAGTATATTGCGACAATTGGTGAGATTTCACTTAATCTGTTTCAACCCACTTTGAAGGAACGATGATGGATCTGTCAAATATGTCGATCGGTGATCTGCGCAACCTGCAGGATCAAATCAAGCAAGAAATGAAGAAGCGCGAGCACCAGGAAGTCGCCAAAGCCCGCGAACAGATCCTGGCAATTGCCCAGAGCGTTGGTGTGCCACTAAAGGATCTGATCGGTACCGGTATCCGCGCCAAGACCGGCAGCGTCGCCGTGCGTTATCGTCATCCGGACAATGCAGCCCAACAATGGACCGGCCGTGGCCGTCAGCCGAAATGGGTCAAGGAATGGGTCGAAGGCGGCAAGGATATCGACAAGCTGCGCGTGTAATCGATTTTCATGTAGCGGCAGGATCGGCGGGCAATTCCCAAAGGCCCCGCTTGCCGCTACAATATCAGGCATTCCCGGTCTTTTTCTTTAATCGCTGTCCCCCATCATCATCCCGACGCACTGTTTGCAAGCCAGGTTACCGCCGTTTCCGCATGGCGCTCGCCAGCATCCTGCCGCGCCGCGACTTACCTGAGGTTTCTACTCCATGCTTCCACTTTCCAAGACGATCTTCAAAGCCTACGACATTCGCGGTGTGATCGGCAGCACGCTCGACGCCGGCATCGCGCACCAGATCGGCCAGGCCTTCGGCGCCGCCGCGCTGGCCAAGGGCGAAGGCACCGTCGTGATCGGCCGCGATGGCCGCTTGTCGGGTCCGGAACTGACGGCAGCGCTGGCGCAAGGCTTGCAGGCTTCCGGCGTCGATGTGATCGACCTGGGCGTGGTGGCCACGCCGATGGTCTACTTCGGCACCAATGTGCTGGGCGCGGCCTCGGGCATCATGGTCACGGGCAGCCACAATCCGCCCAACTACAACGGCTTTAAAATGGTGCTGGCCGGCGAAGCGATCCACGGCGAGACCATTCAAGCGCTGTACCACAGCATCGCCGCGCACGACGGCAGCGTTGCCGCCACGCCGGGCGCCTACAGCACCCACGACATCCGCACCGCTTACCTCGAGCGCATCATCGGCGACGTCAAGCTGGCGCGCCCGATGAAGATCGCGGTCGACTGCGGCAACGGCGTGGCCGGCGCCTTTGCCGGCGACCTATATCGCGGCATGGGTTGCGAAGTGATCGAATTGTTCTGCGAAGTGGACGGCACCTTCCCCAACCACCATCCCGATCCGGCCCATCCTGAAAACCTGCAAGACCTGATCCGCTGCCTGCACGAGACCGACGCCGAAATCGGCATCGCCTTCGATGGCGACGGCGACCGCCTGGGCGTGGTTACCAAGGATGGCCAGATCATTTATCCGGACCGCCAGATGATGCTGTTCGCGGCCGATGTCCTGTCGCGCAATCCGGGCGCGGAGATTCTGTACGACGTTAAATGCACGCGCCACCTGGCGCCGTGGATTTCGAAACATGGCGGGCGTCCGCTGATGTGGAAAACCGGCCACTCGCTGGTCAAGGCCAAGCTGCGCGAAACGGGCGCCCCGCTGGGCGGCGAAATGAGCGGCCATATCTTCTTCAAGGACCGCTGGTACGGTTTCGACGACGGCCTGTATTCCGGCGCGCGCCTGCTCGAACTGCTGACCAGAGAGGCCGATCCGTCGGCCATGATGAACGCGCTGCCGCAGTCCGACAGCACGCCCGAACTGCACCTGCACCTGGCCGAGGGCGAGAACGTGGCCCTGATCGAGCGCCTGCGCAATGAAGCGTCCTTCCCCGGCTCGGAGCGCATCATCGACATCGACGGCCTGCGCGTCGAGTATCCGGACGGCTTTGGCCTGGCGCGTTCGTCCAACACCACGCCGGTGGTGGTGATGCGCTTCGAAGCGGAAACGCCGGAAGCGCTGCGCCGCATCCAGGGCGAGTTCCGGCGCGTGATCGTGGCCGTGCGCCCCGACGCCGAACTGCCGTTCTGAGCGCGAGCCCCGCTTGGCGCGCCTGAACATCCTGCTGGTGCGCGTGTCGTCCCTGGGCGACGTGCTGCACAACCTGCCGATGGTGGCCGACATCTTGCGCCACCATCCCGACGCCAACATCGATTGGGTGGTGGAGGAGGGCTATGTCAGCCTGGTGCGCCTGAACCCGCGCGTGCGTCGCATCATTCCGTTCGCCTTGCGGCGCTGGCGCAAGAGCCTCGGCAAGAAGGAGACGCGCGCCGAGATACGCGGTTTTTTCAAGGCCGTGCGCGAGGAAGAATACGACTATGTGTTCGATACCCAGGGCCTGCTCAAGACCGGCATCATCATGGGCGCCGCGCGCATCAAGAAGGGCGGGCGCAAGGTAGGCCTGGCCAACGGCAGCGAAGGCTCCGGCTACGAAGGCGTCTCGCGCATCTTCCACACCCAAAGCATTCCTACCAACCCGCGCACGCACGCGGTGGCGCGCGGGCGCCTGGTGGCCGGCGCGGCGCTCGGCTACGCGCTCGATACCAGGCCCGACTTCGGCCTGCCGGGGCTTGAGCACGCCAACCGGCCGGCATGGATGCCGGCCGGGGACTACGCGGTGTTCTTCCACGGGACCGCGCGCAACGCCAAGAAATGGGCGCCCGAGAACTGGATCGCCACCGGGCATGCACTGGCGCCCATGCCGGTGCTGCTGGCCTGGGGCTCGCCCCTTGAGAAAACCGAAGCCGACACGCTCGCCGCCAGTCTCCCGAACGCCACCGTGCTGCCCAAACTGTCGATGGATGAAGCGGTGAGCCTCGCGCGCAACGCGGCGCTGGCGATCGGCGTCGACACCGGCCTGACCCACATCGCCGCCGCCTTCATGCGTCCCGTGATCGAAATTTACTGCGACTCGCCCAAGTGGAAGACCGAAGGCAACTGGTCGGAGCAGATCATCAACCTGGGCGACAAAGGCGCGCCGCCGGCGGTAGCCGAGGTGCTGGCGGCCGTCAAGCAATTGCGGGGCATGGCCTGATGCGCACCTTCTACAGCGTGATGTGGTACCTGGCCCTGCCGCTGGTGCTGCTGCGCCTGTGGTGGCGCGGCATGAAGGAGCCTGGCTACCGCCAGCACTGGCGCGAGCGGCTCGGTTTCTACCGCGAGCGCGCGCCGGGTTGGCACACGATCTGGGTGCACGCGGTGTCGGTCGGCGAAACGCGCGCCGCCGAACCGCTGATCGACGCGCTGGTCGAGGCCTATCCCGACAGCCGCATCCTGCTCACCCACATGACGCCCACCGGGCGCGCTACCGGCAAAGTGCTGTTCGCCAAGCATGGCGAGCGCCTGATCCAGGCCTATCTTCCGTACGACACCGTGGCCATGGTGAACCGCTTCATTCGCCAGTTCACGCCGCGCATCTGCATCCTGATGGAGACCGAGGTCTGGCCCAACCTGATCGCCGCCTGCGGCGAGCGCATTCCGGTCGCGCTGGTCAATGCACGCCTGTCGGAACGCTCGCTCAGGCGCGGCCAGCGCTTCGGTAAACTCATGACCGAGGCCGGCCGCGGCATCGCCCTGGTGGGCGCCCAGACCGAGGCTGACGCGGCGCGCCTGCGTTCTTTCGGCGCGCCCAAGGTGGAAGTCACGGGCAGCATCAAGTTCGACGTGGTGGTGCCCGCTGCGGCGTTGGCGAGCGGCGCCTGGCTGCGTACGCAAATCGGCGCGCGCCCGGTGCTGCTGTGCGCCAGCACGCGCGATGGCGAAGAAGCGCTGATCCTGGACGCCTTCAAGGCGATGGCGTGGCCGCATGGCGCGCCGCTGCTCATGATCGTGCCGCGCCACCCGCAGCGTTTCGATGATGTGGCGGCGCTGGTCAAGGAGCGCGGCTTTTCGCTGCGGCGCCGCTCAGGCATCGCGGAGCACGGCGTCGACGCTCAGGTAATGCTGGGCGACTCGATGGGCGAAATGTTCGCCTACTACGCCGCGTGCGACGTCGCCTTTGTGGGCGGCAGCCTGCTGCCTCTGGGCGGCCAGAACCTGATCGAGCCATGCGCGCTGGGCAAACCGGTGCTGGTTGGCCCGCATACCTTCAATTTTGCGCTGGCCACCGACGACGCCATCGCCGCCGGGGGCGCGATTCGCGTGCCCGACGCCACCGCACTGCTGAGCGAAGCGGCGCGCCTGCTGAGCGACCCTGAGGCCCGCGCCGCCATGGGTGCGCAGGCGGCCGCATACGCCCAACGCCATCGCGGCGCGACCGCGCGCACAGTTGGTTTATTGCGACGACTGATTTATTAGGCTTTGGTAACATGTCCCCACAATAAATAATAACTGGGGAAGCACATGTGGTTCAGTCATCCAAAGCAGGTGGGCAGCCGCAAGCCCGTCGCCATGCTGGTTCAACGCCAGCGCCTCGAGCCGGCCAACGGCATTACCATCGATAACCCGCTGATGTCGCTGCCGGTCCTGGGCCCCGGCCTGGTGCCGGCCAGCGCACCCGAAACGGTGCAGTTTTCGGTGCGCTATGCGCTGCCGGAATATGTCAGCTTCATGTGGCAGCACGCCGGCTATATCATCCGCCGGCGCCGCATCGGTACCCTGGCTACGTATTGGATGCAAATCAAAAGTACCTCGTCCGCGGCCCTGCATTTCGTCGCCCAGGGGCGGTCGCGCAATACCTATGAATTTACGATCGACACGCACGGCATCGTGCGCGCCAGCCGCAGCGGCGTAACCCTGGTGCCGTGGGGCGATGTATGTTCGATCCGGCGCTATTCGCGCGGCTTCATGATGGTGCTCAAACGCGGCACCCTGCCGATTCCGTTTCGCTGCCTGAGCCAGGCGCAAGGCGAGAGCATGGCGCGCTTCGGCGAATCGGTGCGGGCACTGAGAGGCTGAGAGTCTTTCGATCATGCCCGCTCATCACGCCAGAAAGCGCCCGCTCGTCGTTGCAAATGCTCGCCATAGCCCGAGCTATGGCTGTGTCCTAGCTCGGCCACTCTCTGGCGCGTTGCTCGGGCACGCCGAAAAACTCTTAACCTCTGACGCGGCTTTGATGCGGCTGCGAGCCGACCGGCATCTGTTCAGGCGCTGAACACCACCGGCATCTCCTGCGAGCGCTGGCGCAGCGCCAGCCTGGCGCCGTCATAGTCGGGATACACCGATTCCACCTTGGCCCAGAAGCGCGCGCTGTGGTTCATTTCGAGCAGGTGCGCCAGTTCGTGCGCCACCACGTAGTCGACCAGCGGCAGTGCGTAGTGGACCAGGCGCCAGTTCAGGCGGATGCGCCCATCGACCGTGCATGAACCCCAGCGCGTGCCGGCTGACGAGAGCGTGAGCGAGGCATGGCGCACCCCCAGTTTTTCGGCATACAGGTCGAGCCGTTCGGCGAACAGGCGCTTCGCTTCCGCCTGGAACCAGATTTTCACCCGCTCCTGCAACTGCCATTCGGCCAGCCCCGCCACGACGCCCACTGTGAGTACGCGCGCCTGCTCGTCGAACTCGCAGCGGCTGCGCGGCGCGTCGACCAGGCGCAGGGTGATGTTCGCGCCCAGGTAGGGCAGTTGGGCGCCGTCGACCCACACCACCGGCGCGCGTTCCTGACGCGTGGCGCGCCGCTCGCCGCGTTCGCGCAGCTTGGTGAGGATCCAGCGCTGCTTGGCGCGGATGGCGTTGTCGATGTCGGCCAGGGTGATGCGCCTGGGGGCCGTGACGCGCAGTCCCTGGTCGTCGATCATGAAGCCGATCGAACGCCGGCTCGAGCGGCGCAGTTCGAATTCGAGGCTATGGGGACCGAGCTGAATGCGCCGCAGCGGCGGCGCGTCCGGTGCGCGCACCGGCGTGGGAAAAACGACTTTGGGCGGCGCCGGCGGCGCCTTGAACAGCGGCTGCGGCGCGCTGGACTGCTTCGCGGCCGGTTCGATCGCCGCAAAAAAGTCCTGGGTAAACAGTTCGAGCTGGTCGCCGTCGATCTTGGGCGAGGACTCGTTCTTTTGCGGCGCCGATGACTGGATCAGGGCGCCGACTCCGCTCAGCCAGCGTTGTAGGCGTGGGGCGAAATGACGCGCATTTCGGATTCTATCCAATTTTCTACCTCTTGCATCAAGCTGTCGGGAGTGTGTCCATCGGGAGAAATCGGTTTGCCGACCGACACCGTGATCACACCGGGGCGTTTCAGAAAAGAGTTCTTGGGCCAGCATTCACCTGAATTATGCGCGATCGGCACCACCACCGCATTCGTTTCAATCGCCAGGCGCGTGCCGCCGCTTTTGTATTTGCCTGTTTGACCGACCGGGATGCGGGTCCCTTCAGGGAACATGATAATCCATTGGCCGGTGGCCAGGCGTCGTTTGCCATGCGCGACGACGTGCTTGAAGGCGTTCTTGCCCTGTTTGCGGTCGATCGGAATCATGCGCAGCAGCGCCATGGCCCAGCCGAAGAAGGGGATATACAAAATCTCCTTCTTGAAGACGAACACCAAAGGGCGGGTCAGGTTCGGCAGCAGAAAAATCGTCTCCCACGCCGACTGGTGTTTCGACAGCACGATGGCCGGTGCGTCGGGCAGGTTGTCGTAGCCCTTGAATTCGTAGCGGATGCCGCAAATGACCTTGGCGCACCAGATCACGAACACGTTCCAGCGCGAGGTGACCCAGAAGCGTTGGTTGTACGGCAGCGGCGCGGCCAGGAAGCACACGCAGGCCCACACAATGGTGGCCACGACCATGATCACGGTAAACAACAGGGAACGCAGGAACAGGAAGGTATGACGCAAAGAAGTCTCCGGGGATGCGTGAGGGGTGGTGTCAGGTTGCGCCATGGCCGGCTGGCGCGGCCGGGGCAGTGGCCTTGAGCAGCGCGCTGACCATCGTCGCCAGGTCGGGGAAGACCTGGGTGCCGGGCGGCAGGCCGCCGGTTTCGCGGGTCTTTTCGCCTTTGCCGGTCAGGACCAGGTAGGGCGTGCAGCCGCTGATGAAGCCCGCCTGCAGGTCGCGCAGCGAGTCGCCCACGGTCGGTACGCCTTTCAGGCTGACCTTGAAGCGCTTGGAGATTTCTTCGAACATGCCCGACTTGGGCTTGCGGCAGTCGCAGTTGTCGATGGCCGCGTGCGGGCAGAAGAAGATGGCGTCGATGTCCGCGCCGACCTGCTGCGCGCTGGCGTGCATCTTCTGGTGGATGGCATTCAAAATCGCCATGTCGAACAGCTCGCGCGCAATGCCCGACTGGTTCGACGCGATGACCACCCGATAACCCGCCTGGTTCAGGCGGGCGATCGCTTCGAGCGAGCCGGGGATCGGAATCCATTCGGCCGGCGACTTGATAAAGGCCGGCGAATCGTGGTTGATGACGCCGTCCCGGTCGAGGATGATCATCTTCATGCGCGCTTCTCCTAGGCCGCCAGCTTCGAAATGTCGGCCACGCGGTTCATCATGCCGTGCAGGACCGACAGCAGCGCCAGGCGGTTGTTGCGCAGCGCCAGGTCTTCGTCCATCACCATCACGTCATCGAAAAACCGGGCGACGTCGTCGCGCAGCTGGGCCAGTGTTTTCAGCGTGCCGGCAAAGTCGCGCGCCGCAAAGGCCGCGTCGATCTCGGGGCGCACGCGCGCAATCGCCGCGAACAGGGTGCGTTCGGCGTCTTCCTTGAGCAGCGCTTCGGAAGGTTCTTCGGCCACGGCGCCGTTTTTCTTGAGGATGTTGGTGATGCGCTTGTTCGCTTCGGCCAGGGTAACGCTTTCCGGCAGGGCGGCAAAGGCTTGCACCGCTTCCAGGCGTGCGACGATGTCGTGCAGGCGATCGACGTGCGAGGTGAGCACCGCTTCGACTTCGTTGGCGGAGAAGCCGCGCTCGCGCAGCACGCCGCGCAGGCGCTCGAACATGAAGGCGCGCACGTCCAGCACCGGATCGGTGAAGCCGGCGATGCCTTCGAAGCGCGCGTTGGCGAATCCGAGCAACTGGATGATCGACACGTCCATGCGCTTTTCGACCAGCATGCGCAGCACGCCCAGCGCGTGGCGGCGCAGTGCGAACGGATCTTTTTCGCCGGTTGGCTGCAGGCCGATGCCCCAGATGCCGACCAGGGTTTCGAGCTTGTCGGCCAGGGCCACGGCGGTGCCGGTGTCGGTCGATGGCAGGGTGTCGCCGGCAAAGCGCGGCTGATAGTGCTCGGTCGCGGTCAAGGCCACTTCTTCCGGCTCGCCGTCGTGACGCGCGTAGTAGGTGCCCATGATGCCTTGCAGCTCGGGGAATTCGCCCACCATGTCGGTCAAGAGGTCGGCCTTGGACAGTTGCGCGCCGCGCGCGGCCAGTTGTTCGTCGTAGCCCATGGTGCGGGCGATGTCGGTGGCAATGGCCACCACGCGCTGCGAACGCGCGGCCTGGGTGCCCAGCTTGTTGTGGTAGACCACATTGGCCAGCAGCGGCAGGCGCGACTCGAGCGTTTTCTTCTTGTCCTGCTCGAAGAAGAACTTGGCGTCGGACAGGCGCGGACGCACCACGCGCTCGTTGCCGCCGATGATGTGCTGCGCATCGTCCGTCTCGATGTTGGAGACGATCAGGAAGCGCGAACGCAGCTTGCCGGCGGCATCGGTCAGCGCAAAATACTTCTGGTTGGTCTGCATGGTGAGGATCAGGCATTCCTGTGGCACGGCCAGGAATTCTTCTTCGAAGCGGCACTCGTAGACCACCGGCCACTCGACCAGCGCCGACACTTCATCGAGCAGCGACTCGGGCATCAGCACCTGGTCGGCGCCGGCCGCTTGCAGCAGCGCGGCGCGAATTTTTTCCTTGCGCGCCTCGACATTGGCGATCACTTTGCCGTCGGCTTCGAGCGTGGCCGCGTACTGGTCCGCGTGGGCGATCGTCAAGGGCGCGCCATCGGTCAGGAAGCGGTGGCCGAGGGTTTGCTGGCCGGCGGCCAGGCCCAGCAGGGTCAAGGGCACGACGTCGGCGCCATGCAGCGCGACCAGCTTGTGGGCCGGGCGCACGAACTGCACGGTGGCGCCGTCCGGACGCTGGTAGCTCATTAATTTGGGGATCGGCAGGCGGGCGCAAGATTCTTCAAGCGCGGCCTGCAGGCCGGTTTGCAAGGCGCTGCCGGCCACCTGGCGGGTGTAGAACAGGCTTTCCGCCTTGCCGTCCACGGCGCGTTCCAGGGTCGCGATATCGAGGTCCGGCACGCCCAGGGCGGCCAGCTTCTTGGCCAGCGGCGCGGTGCCCTTGCCGTCGGCGTCAAGTGCGACGCTGACCGGCAGGACTTTTTCGCGCACCGATTTATCGGGCGACATGGCGCGCACGCCGGTGATCGAGACGGCGAGGCGGCGCGGCGAGGCGTAGCTTGTCGCCACGCTGTCGTCGCCGAGGAAGTCGCGCGATTTGAGTCCGTTCACAATGCCGGCGGCGAAAGCGGCGCCCAGTTTGGCCAGCGCTTTCGGCGGCAGTTCTTCGGTCAGCAGTTCGACGAGTAGGGTTTGATTCATCATTCTAATTTTATCTTTCAGGCGGCGAGCGGCGCTTTGGGAGCCATCGGGAATCCCAGCTTTTCGCGCGAGTCGTAATAGGCTTGGGCGACCAGGCGCGACAAGGTGCGCACGCGCCCGATGTAGGCGGCGCGTTCGGTGACCGAAATGGCGCCACGCGCGTCGAGCATGTTGAAGCTGTGCGAAGCCTTCATGATCTGCTCGTAGGCCGGCAGGGTCAGTTCGAGTTCGATCAGGCGCTTGGCTTCCGATTCGTGGTTGGCGAACTGGGTAAACAGCAGGTCGGTGTTGGCGTGTTCGAAGTTATAGGTCGATTGCTCGACTTCGTTCTGATGGAACACGTCGCCGTAGCTGAGCGACTTCATCTCCGGAGCGCCGGCCGCCCCGTTTTCTTCCCATTCGGTCCAGACCAGGTCGTACACGTTCTCGACGCCCTGCAAGTACATGGCCAGCCGTTCGATGCCGTAGGTGATTTCGCCGAGCACCGGCTTGCAATCGAGGCCGCCCACTTGCTGGAAATAGGTGAACTGGGTCACTTCCATGCCGTTCAGCCAGACTTCCCAGCCGAGGCCCCAGGCGCCCAGTGTCGGGCTTTCCCAGTCGTCTTCGACGAAGCGCACATCGTTCTTTTGCAAGTCCAGCCCGAGCGCCTTGAGCGAACCCAAGTACAGGTCGAGGATGTTTTCCGGCGCCGGTTTCAGGACCACCTGATACTGATAGTAGTGCTGCATGCGGTTCGGGTTTTCGCCGTAACGGCCATCTTTCGGGCGGCGCGAGGGCTGCACGTAGGCGGCGCGCCACGGTTCCGGTCCGATGGCGCGCAGGAAGGTGCCTGTGTGAAAGGTGCCCGCGCCGACTTCCATATCGTATGGCTGGAGCAAGGCGCAGCCCTGCTTGTCCCAGTAGGTTTGCAAGGTCAGGATAATTTGTTGAAATGTGAGCATCTTGGTGGCTGTCGCGCGGCTGACGGCGCGAACGAATGAGTTTGCTAAAACGACCAATTTTAGCGGGTTTTAGCGGGACGCTGGGGGGCAAGTGACGACAATGTCATGTTTGCTGCGTTTTTGCAAAGTGTCGACCCGAGAACCAGGCGACGCCGAACGCCAGCGCCGAAAGTAGCAGGAACAAATAATTGCCCATGCGAATGAACGGCGTCATGCCGCCCATGCCCTGCACCTGGGCCGCCAGGACGCCGTTGCTGTACATCGGCAGGGCATGGACGATCTTGCCGCGCCCATCGATCACGACCGTCGCGCCGGTGTTGGTGGCGCGCAGCATCGGCCGCCCGGTTTCGAGCGAGCGCATTTGCGACATCTGCACATGCTGGGGAATCGCCACCGATTCGCCGAACCAGGCCAGGTTCGACACGTTCAGCAGCATCGTGGCGGGATGCGGCATGGTGCGCAGCTGCATGGCGATTTCTTCGCCGAACACGTCTTCGTAGCAGACATTCGGCAGCACCAGCTGGTCCTTGACGGCAAACGCCGGCTGGACGTCGGCGCCGCGGCTCATGTCGCCCAGCGGAATGCGCATCATGTCGACGAACCAGCGGAAGCCCGCCGGGACGAACTCGCCGAACGGCACCAGGTGGTGCTTGTCGTAGCGGTAATCCTGACCGGACGGGTTGACGCCGATCACGCTGTTGGCATAGCTGTCGGGTCCGTCGGACATGGGAATGCCGGACAGGATGTGGCTGCCGGTGGCGGCGGCATATTTCTTGATCGACGGCAGATAATCGGGCGGCAGGTACTGGGGCAAGCTGGCGATGGCCGTCTCCGGCAGGGCGATCAGGTCGGCCGGCTGGGCGGTGATCATGCCGCGATACATCTCCAGCGCACGCAGTACGTGGTCCGGATCGAACTTTTTCTGTTGCTCGACGTTGCCCTGCAACAGGCGCACGCTGATCGGCTTGCCTTGCGGTGCGGTCCAGGCCACGAAGGTGAGTGCGTAGCCGGCCGCCAGGATGGCGCCCAGCAAACCCATGCCCAGCCAGCGCGCGCGCTGGGTCAGCATGACGATGCAACTGGCGCACACGGCGGCAATCACGCCGATCCCGTACACGCCGACGATGGGGGCGTAGCCGCCCAGCGGGCTGGCGTTATGGGCGTAGCCGGTGGCCACCCAGGGGAAGCCGGTCAGTACCCAGCCGCGCATCCAGTCCGACAGGCCCCACATCACGGGCAACACCAGCAGCAGGAAACTGGCGACCGGCAGCGACCAGCGGCGCCGCAGCCAGGTGGAAAAGCCGCTGGCGAACGCACCGAACAAGCCCATGTAGGCGCCCAGCAGGCACACCGCCGCCACCGCCATCGGTCCCGGAATGTTGCCGAAGCGATTCATGGTGATGTACAGCCAATGCATGCCGGCAACCGACCAGCCGAAGCCGAAGGCCCAGCCGATCAGGCTGCTGCGGCGCACATTGGTATCCATGCCGAGCTGGTAGAACAGGAAGGCGAGCGCGAGGATTTGCAGCGGCCACCAGCCGACCGGCGCGAACGCCAGCACGCAGGACGCGCCCGCGAGGGCGGCGAACAGCATGGGCAACAGCGTGGTGCGGGGAGCGCGCAGCACCGGATCGAGCGGAACGGTCGAGCGGCGCAACATCAATCGTGTTCGTCTTCGGGCAGCGGAAGTTTTTCCACCAACAAGACGTGCACCTGGCGCGCGTCGGCACGCAACACTTCGAAGCGCAGGTTGGCCACGTCGAAGGTGTCACCCTTGTGCGGCATGCGCCCGAGGTGGCTGGCAACGAGCCCGCCGATGGTGTCGACGTCGTCTTCGGGCAGGTTGGTGCCGAGTTCTTCGTTGAACTGGCTGATCTCGGTCAAGGCCTTGATGCGCCAGCGCGGGCCGAGCTGGCCTTCCTTGATCGACAGGATGTTGTCTTCTTCTTCATCGAAATCGTATTCGTCCTCGATGTCGCCGACAATCTGCTCGAGCACGTCTTCAATCGTGATCAGGCCGGCAACGCCGCTGTATTCGTCGACGACGATGGCCATGTGATTGTGATTGGCGCGGAAATCGCGCAGCAGCACATTGAGGCGTTTCGATTCGGGAATGAAGATGGCGGGACGCAGCATCTCGCGCACGTCGAACGTTTCTTCGGCGTAGTAGCGTAGCAAGTCCTTGGCCAGCAGGATGCCGATCACCTTGTCGCGTTCGCCCTCGATGGCAGGGAAGCGCGAGTGGGCTGTTTCCAGCACTTGCGGCATCCATTCCTCGATCGGCTTGCTGATGTCGATGACGTCCATCTGCGAGCGCGGCACCATGATGTCGCGCGCGGACAGGTCCGAGACCTGGAACACCCCTTCGATCATGGACAGCGCATCGGCGTCGATCAGGTTGCGTTCATGGGCGTCGTGCAGCACTTCAAGCAGCTCGGCGCGGTTTTCGGGCTCGGGAGAGATCAGTGCGGTCAGGCGTTCAAACAGTGACCGGTGGGTCTTGGCGTCCGTTCGGACGTCATTAGGGTGCTCTGGCATAGTTGGCGTGAGCCGTTGTTGCGATAGGCGTAGGATACACCAAAAGCGGGGTTGCCTGTTTTTTAAGCGGAACTGGGGCCGACAGGCGGGACACGATGGCGCTGGGCCGGGCTTCTTCGCCGGCATCGGCCACCGTTGCGCCGTTGGTGGGCATCAACGGGCAGTCGCGGGAAAGGCGCGCTGGCGAGCGAGGCGCTCGCGCGGCTGCGGGAAATAGCGCGCCCCTCTCGCCGGCGCCGCTTACACCATCGCGCCCGACGTCCATGCGCTGGCCAGTTCCGGCGGCCAGAAGGCGCGCGGCGCGATCATCAGGCACAGGGTGTCCGGGTGGGTCAAGACCGGGAACCAGGCGCCGTGCAGCACGTCGGCCGGCATGTGCTTGCGGATCGCCAGGAAGGACGAGATCATCACGCGCCGCTGCGTGAGCATGTCCGGCACCGCCATGTCCTGCGGGCGTTGCTGTTCGGCGGCCAGGCAGTGGGTGATGTGTTGCAGCGCGGCCGGCGCCTCCTTGCCCTTGTACGCAGACAGCTCTTGCGCGATGCGGTGCAGCGCTTGCGGGCGCGCTTCGAAATGGCGCTCGAGGCTGTACGCCAGCAGCGCCGGCATGTCGTGCGGACCCTGCGCGAACAGGGCCTTGTCGGCCTGGACCAGCGCGGCCCACACCACCATGCCTCTTTCGAGCAGCAGATGCTGGCGGCGGTAGATCTCGGCCAGGCTGTCGCCGCCCAGCCAGCCCGGGTTGTCGGCGCAGGTGGCGGCGTAGTCGGCCGGCGTGGCCGTGCGGCGCCACTTCATGACGGCGTTGCGGACCTGGTCGAGCGCCAGCGCCATCGCGGGAGCGGCCGGCCATTGTTCGATCTCGCCCGGCGCCAGCGGCCCGGCGCGTTCGTCGGCGGCCTGCGGCAGCAGCTTGCGCGCGTAGTCCTGCAGCGATTCGGCGCGCGCGTCGGCCAGCAGGGTGGCGACCGTGGCCAGCGGGTAGGTGGTGTGTTCCACGCTGTCGAGAAAAGCCATGAAGCCGCGCGCGCGCGCACGCTGGCGCGCAAAGGCCGGATAGGCGCGCACCATGTCGTCGTAGTTCATCCATTGCCACTGGCCGGGGTCCGCCGTGTTGCCGCGCACGACTTCCCCCAGATAGGCGCCGGCCGCGTCGATCACGCGCTCCAGTTCCGGCGCAGGCACGGCCGCGCCCTGCTGGCGCAGCTGCCCGAGCCAGGCGTCGAGGTGGCGCAGCGAGGCCACGCTGTAATCGAGCTGCTCGCGCGCCAGTTGCGCGGCGAGCGGCAGGGCGGCGGCGTCGCCCCCGAGCAGCAGCGCGCACAGCTGCGGGATGCGGGCGGCGATATCGTCGGCGCGCGCGCAGGCGCTGGCGTCGCTCACGGCAAGCCGGGCGTACCAGCGCGCCACGCTGTCGTCGGCGCCGTTGACGATGTGGTCGAGCACTTGCAGGTGCGGATGGCAGATGCGCCCGCGATGGGTGCGCACCACCGCCAGGCGCTGTCCGCCGCGCGTGATGGCGCCCCACTGGCCGCCGATCTGGCTGGCGACGACGCAACCGAGGTAGTCGCCAGCGCGCAGCGCCCAACTGGCGGCGAGCGGGCTGCTGAAGGCGGCGTTGGCCGGCTGCTTGGCGCGTTCGAGCAGGTACCAGGCGTGCAACTTGTCGAGCAGGGCCGACAGCGCATCGATGCTGGCGCCGCCGCCGTCGAGCGTGAGCTGGTATTTGGCGCGCACGAAGGCGGCCAGCCTGGCCTGTTCGGCGCGGGCGCCGGCATCGATCCCGCGCTCGCTGGCAAAGCCGGGGCGGTGCGTGGACAGGCCCGGACCGGGGCTGATCATGGTGGCGCTGTGGGCCAGCGGCCCCAGTTGCGCCGACGCCAGGAACAGGCGCGCGCTGTCGTCGTGCACGAAGCGGTAGAACGGTTGGTAGAGCGGATTGGCGCCAATGGCGGCGTCGACGCGCGCGGTCAGGTTGCGCAGCACGCGCAGGGTGGCGGCGTTGCAGGCTTCGGGGCGGAGTGCCAGCTCGATCGTCATTTCCTTGGCGCTGAAGTCGCCCTCGTCGAACAGCTGCAGGCCTTTGGCGTAGCGCAGGCTGGGAGGCGCCACGTCCGGCAAGCGGGTTTCCAACTGGTCGGGCCAGAGCTGCTGGGCGCTGTCGATCCGGCGCACGCCGTTGGCGCAGGCGGCCATCAATGCCGGCGGCAGGGCGCAGTCGCCGTGCAGCGGGGTGTACACCATCTCGAGCGCGTCGTCGAACACGGCGCAGCCCAACTCGCGCATGCACTCCCACACCAGTGCGCGCAGCGGCGCGTCGAAGCGCGGGCGTTCGAAGCCGACGCACAGGGCGCCGCCGTTGCGCGCGCCGATGAGGGTGGCGCCGGCCGCCAGCTCGTTGGCGAAGGTGATTTCGGTGTCGTACAGGCCGCGACCGGGTTTGCCGTGGCGCGCGAGGATGGAAAGCAGGACATCGAAAGGCATGACAGCGCTTTCGCCATCGGCGAAGCGCTGCAGGTAAAGAAAAGTCGTCACGAAAATCCCGGAAAGGTGCAAAGGCACGTCAGCGCCGCCGTACATACGATTTATACAGTGCCGTATGGTACTTCAGAGCCCCGTTCCGGGTCCATCAAAGCGTTAGCATTGTGGAAAGAAAGTGACAGGCGCGCGCGTCGCCGGAGGTTTCAGGACGCGTACGGATCGGGGTAGCCGAGCGCGGCGAGGATGTCGCGTTCGAGCTGCTCCATCTCGCTCGCTTCTTCATCGTCGTCATGGTCGTAGCCTTGCGCGTGCAGCACGCCATGCACGATCAGGTGCGCGGCATGCTCTTCCACGGTCTTTTTCTGTTCCAGCGCTTCTTTTTCGAGCACGTCGGTGCACAGGATGATGTCGGCGCGGGTGGGTTCATCCTCGGCGACGTCTTCGCCTTCGTTGTAGGCGAAGGTCAGCACATTGGTGGCGTAATCCTTGTCGCGGTAGTCGCGATTGAGCACGCGGCCTTCTTCGGCGTCGACGAAGCGGATGGTCAGTTCGGCCGGCGCCAACAGCGCCGCCTGCACCCAGCGCCGCACTTTCGGGCGCGTGATCGATTCGCGCAGGCGGGGGTCGGGATACTGGACCGACAGCGACAGCTTATTTTTTGCGGACATTTTTAGCGATAACAGGTTTCGGCAGGGCGGCCAGGTCGTCGACCGAGGCGGCCGATTCGTACGCATCGACGATGCGCGCCACCAGCGGATGGCGCACCACGTCGGCGCTGGAGAACTGGGTAAAGGCGATCCCGCGCACGTCTTTGAGCACATGCACGGCGTCGCTCAAGCCGCTCTTTTGGGTCTTGTGCAGGTCGACCTGGGTGACGTCGCCGGTGACCACGGCCTTGCTGCCGAAGCCGATCCGGGTCAGGAACATCTTCATCTGTTCGACGGTCGTGTTCTGCGCTTCGTCGAGAATCACAAACGCGTGATTGAGGGTGCGCCCGCGCATGTAGGCCAGCGGGGCGATCTCGATCACCTGTTTCTCGAACATTTTCTGGGTGCGGTCGAAGCCGAGCAGGTCGTACAGCGCGTCGTACAAAGGGCGCAGGTACGGGTCGATCTTCTGGGTCAGGTCGCCCGGCAGGAAGCCCAGGCGCTCGCCCGCTTCCACCGCGGGACGGGTCAGGATGATGCGCTTGACGGCGTCGCGTTCGAGCGCGTCGACCGCGCAGGCCACCGCCAGGTAGGTCTTGCCGGTGCCGGCGGGACCGACGCCGAAGCTGATGTCGTGTTCGAGGATCGAGCGCAGGTACTGGATCTGGTGCGGCGTGCGTCCGCGCAGGTCGTGGCGGCGCGTTTTCAGCGTCGGGCTGTTGATCTCGATGTCGGGTAGCGCTTCGGTCGGCGTGCTGTCCGGGCTTTGCTGGCTGTGCAGGCCGGAGCGCTGTTCGACCAGCGCCAGTTGCACTTCTTCGATCGGAACGATCTTGTTGGCCACGGCGTAGAAGCGCTCCAGGATCTGGACCGCGTGTTCGGCGTTATGGCCGCTGACGATGAATTTTTCGCCGCGCCGGAAAATGGTCACGTCGAGCGCCGAGGAAATCTGGCGCAGGTTCTCGTCGAGCGGTCCGCACAGATGGGCCAGCCGCGTGTTGTCGAGCGGCTCGGGAATGAAATAGTGGGGCTGGATAGGGGTCTTGGTTTTCAACTGGCGCAGGCTAAAGTGTCACCGCGCGCAACGAGTTCGCCGCGCAGGGTGTAGTTAAAACTCTCGGTGATGCGCACGTCGGCCATCTGGCCGATCAGCGCGCTCGCATTGATGCCGGGTTCGAAATTGACGACCCGGTTGTTTTCGGTGCGGCCCTGCAGTTCGGCGGCGTTCTTGACCGACGGCCCTTCGACCAGGATACGCTGCACCGTGCCGACCATGGCGGCGCTGTACGTGCGCGTGTTGGCGTCGATGGCCGCCTGCAGCTGCTGCAGGCGCGCCAGCTTGACGTCGTGCGGCGTATCGTCGGCCAGGTTGGCGGCCGGGGTGCCGGGGCGCTTGCTGAAGATGAAGCTGTAGCTGGTGTCGAAACCGACGTCCGCGATCAGTTTCATCATCGCGTCGAAGTCCGCTTGCGTCTCGCCCGGGAAGCCGACGATGAAGTCGGACGAAATCGACATGTTCGGGCGCACCGCGCGGATGCGCCGGATGATCGACTTGTATTCGATGCCGGTGTAGCCGCGCTTCATGGCGGCCAGTACATTGTCGGCGCCATGCTGGGCCGGCAGGTACAGGTGGTCGACCAGTTGCGGGATCTTGGCATACGCGTCGATCAGGCGCTGGGTGAATTCTTTCGGATGGCTGGTGACGAAGCGAATCCGTTCGATGCCGGGAATGTCGGCCACGTATTCGAGCAGCAGGGCGAAATCGGCGATGTCGCCGCCTTCCATCACGCCGCGAAATGCGTTCACGTTCTGGCCGAGCAGGGTGATTTCCTTC
Source organism: Massilia sp. CCM 8734 (assembly GCF_011682155.1). NCBI lineage: Bacteria > Pseudomonadati > Pseudomonadota > Betaproteobacteria > Burkholderiales > Oxalobacteraceae > Massilia > Massilia sp. CCM 8734. The sequence goes on along the minus strand of NZ_WHJI01000006.1, from coordinate 18,337 downwards.
ACGCCCTGGGCGGCCAGGCCCGCCACTTCGGTCAGCACGTCCTCGAAGCGGCGCGACACTTCCTCGCCGCGCGTGTACGGCACCACGCAGTAACTGCAGTATTTGCTGCAGCCTTCCATGATCGACACAAAGGCCGAGGCGCCGTCCACCTTGGCCGGCGGCAGGTGGTCGAATTTTTCGATTTCGGGAAAGCTGATGTCCACCTGGGCGGCGCCGCTGGCGCGCCGTTCGCGCATCATCTGCGGCAGGCGGTGCAGGGTTTGCGGGCCGAACACCATGTCCACATACGGGGCGCGCTTGACGATGGCGGCGCCTTCCTGCGAGGCAACACAGCCGCCGACGCCGATAATCAAGTCTGGGCGGGCCAGTTTCAGCTCGCGCAGGCGGCCGAGGTCGGAAAAGACTTTTTCTTGCGCTTTTTCACGGACCGAGCAGGTGTTGAGCAAAATCACGTCGGCATCTTCCGGCGTGTCGGTGCGAACCAGGCCGTCGGACGCGCTGAGCACGTCCGCCATTTTGTCCGAGTCGTACTCGTTCATTTGGCAACCGAAGGTTTTGATGAAGACTTTTTTCTGCATGGAATGATCAACGTGGCGCTGCAGCCTGGTTTCAGGCGGGGTTGCCAGTTTATCGTAAATCAGCGGGGGCGGCCATGTTCGCGAGGGCAAGCTCGGCACAGCCCGGGATTGCGCCTGTTCAACGGCCGGCTTAGCCGCCCGTCATTCTTCCATATCGCCCGGAAAAGTTTCCAGTAGAAATGTTTCACAATTGCCCGATTGGAGCTTAGCTATTTCTTCTTGTAAATCAATGAGTTCCGAGGGAATTCTGTGAACGGACTGAGCACAAGAAAAGTTCTTGCGTGCGCCACAATTTGTCTCGCTGTGTTGAAATGACGATGTGACAAGCTTTCCGGCGGATAGCTTGATTTCAAACAATGTCACCTATGCACAGGTAAGTTGTACTTATGGCATATGAGTCTAATAATGTGTTTGAAGTTTCAAGTGCGTTGGAAGTGAGTAGCGCAGAGCGCATACGATCCGGGAACGTGCTTTTAAGCCAGTTATCAGATTTGTTCTGTTTAATCACGCTCAAGGGCGATTTTCCGGGAACTTATTAAGACGCGTATGGGTCTTTAACATAGTTCGTAACGGCATTATTTCAACCACTCACCACGAGGTAAAATCATGGCACACCATGCTCTGGCATCACAGGAAAGTTATAACCCCAACCATCTGCTCGACATTTTGCTTGGCAAGATGCAGCTGAAAAACGATGCGGCGCTGTCGCGCATGCTCGAAGTCGCGCCACCGGTCATCAGCAAGATCCGCCACCACCGCCTGCCGGTCGGCGCCTCGCTGCTGATTCGCATGCACGAAGTGACCGGCATGAGCATCCGCGACCTGCGCGACCTGATGGGCGACCGGCGCACCAAGTACCGCCTGTCCGACGCCCAAGGCCGCCCCAAAGCGACCGAGGAAAAACCGGCGGCACCGGACGCATCGACGTCCGGAAACTATGCGCACTAAGTCCTCCGGCATGGCGCTTGCACGGGAACGCCGACAAACCTACTGCGCGGCACAATTTTTGCCCTGCGATGCTCACCGTACAGTCGTACGGCTGCGTGTCTCGGACAAAACTTGTGCCGCTCGCTACGGTTTTTCGGAATTCCCGGCCGTCATGCCAGCGGAACGGGGCGCCTGATTCCGCCTCTGCATGCAGAGGCGGGTCGGTCAGCCCATCAGGATCGTTGTGATTTCTTCGTACTGCAGTTCGGTTTCGCGGAACACCTGCAGGTAGCATTCTTCGTTCAGTCCCAGTGCGGTCCACGCCACCGGCGACACGGCGGGCACCAGATCGTCGCTTTCGCGCCCCAGGTCGAGCGCATGCACAATGGCGTTGGCCACATGCACGATAGTGGCCAGCAAGCCTGCGTCCGGCGCGCCCGGATCATGGTGAAAGGCAATCGCCATCTTCATGGTATCCGAAAAATTCCAGTGTTCGGCCAGCGCCACGCCGGCCTCCACATGGTCCACACCCATCACCGCCAGCTCGGCATCTTGCACATACGTATCGTTGGCCGCGCGGTATTCCATCACTTGTTGATACAAATCAGGGTAGCTGCTCACCAGCACCAGACGCCCGATGTCGTGCAACAATCCTGCCGTGAAGGCGTAATCCTGGTTGAAGCGCACCTTGCGCGCCAGCACCTTGGCGCAGCAGGCGCTGCCGATCGAGTGGCGCCAGAACGCCTTGTGATCGAAGGCGGCGCAGCGGCCCTCGGCGAAACAGCCGGTCAGGGCCGAGGCGGTGATCAGGTTGCGCGTGGTCTGGAAGCCGAGGTAGGTGATCGCCTGCTGGATGGTGGTCACGCGCACCTGCAAGCCGTACAGGGAAGAATTGGCCAGGCGCAGGGTCTTGGCGGTAAGGGCTTGGTCGTGCGAGACTTTTTTGGCCAGCACCGTGATGTCGATGTCTTCCTGGTCGATGCTGGTGAGCAGTTCCATCACCACCGCCGGCAGCGAGGGCAGGTCGGCCAGGCGCTTGAGGACGTCGTCGAGCACGATGGCGCTCACAAGGCGGCCTCGCGCGCGGCGCGGTAGTCTTCTATATAGCGGCGCAAGGCGCTGGTGGCCCAGTCGTGCGGTTCGTCCGGCTTGTGCTTGCGAAACAGCAGCGCCAGGCGCTGCACGCTGACGGCGTGGTCGGGTCGGGGACTGGCGGCCGGCGCGGCGCCGCTGCGCAGCACGGGGACGGCGTCGATGCCGTGGCTGGGCAGCAAAGCAATGGTGCGGTCGGTCAGGATCGCTCCCTTGGGCAACAGGATCTGTCCCTGTCGGTCGAGCAGATCGTCGGACAAGACCATTCCCGGGGCCACCTCGGCCAGTGCCAGGTGCTGGTAAGCTGCGCTCATAGGCATCCTCCCTCGTAAGGCTACGATCTTACCATTGCTGTCCGGGCCTGTGCGCCACGTAAAAAGCTTTACTTTTTGCATACCCGCACACGGCAATTTCTTGCCAATGAGAAGGGCTTACCGTACATTCGGAGATGCATCGCGCGCATGCTGTTTTTCGGGAGGAATCGGATGTTCGGTATTCAAAGCCGGCTGAAACTGCTGTTCGTGGTGATCGTCACCCTGGTGCTCACCATTTCCGGCAGCTACACCCAGTATTCGCTGGGCAAGGCCCTGGAGGAAAGCAACCAGCGCCTGCGCAAGGGGGTGATCACGCGTTTGCAGATCAGTCTGCCATCGGCCCTGTGGGACCTGGACAAGTCCAAGGTCGACAGCATCGTCGAGGCCGAGATGCTGCCGCCCGAAGTGGTGGCGATCCGCGTCTACGACAGCTCGGTCGGCCTGTTCGCCGGCAAGCTGCGTGCGCCCGACGGCAAGCTGGTCACGGTCGATGGCGCGCCCGAGCCGGTCGGCCAGGCGGTCGACGCCACGCTGGTGTTCCACGAAGGCGGCAGCGCCAGCGCCTCGATCAAGCCGGTCTCGGTGGGGCGGGTGGTGATCAATTTTAGCCGCGCCCAGATCGACAAGGCGCTCGCTTCCGAACTGATACGCAAGGTGATCGAAGTGCTGCTGCTCGACCTGATCCTGGTGGCGGCGCTGGCGCTGTCGCTGCGGGTGGTGTTCGAGCCGCTCAAGCAATTGCGCGACGGCTTGTTCGACCTGGCCACGCGCGGCAGCGACGAGGTGGAGGAGTTGCCCGAGAACCGGCGCGACGAGCTCGGCGAGGTGATCCGCGGCTTCAACCAGATCCAGCGCCGCCTGAAATCGACCATCGGGCGCATTCGCGACGCCGAGGATGCGGCGCGCCGCTCGTCCCAGCAGACCGCCCAGGCGATGCACGACTTGCGCCAGACCCAGGAATCGCTGCTCCAGGCGGAACGGTTGGCCTCGCTCGGGAGCCTGGTGGCCGGGGTCGCGCACGAAATCAACACCCCGGTCGGGATCGCCCTGACCAGCGCCTCGGTGCTCAAGGCCGCCACCGACGAGCTGGAAATCGCCGTCAAGGGCGCCGGCCTGAAAAAGTCCGATATCCTGCGGTACGTGGAAACGGCCAGCGAAAGCGCGCGCCTGATCATGAACAACGCCTACCGCGCGGCGCACCTGATCCACAGCTTCAAGCAGATCGCGGTCGACCAGACCAGCGAGGCGCGCCGTCGCTTCGGTCTGCACGAATACATCGAAGAAATCGTCTCCAGCCTCCAGCCCAAGCTCAAGAAAACCCCGATTGCGCTGGTGCTGAACTGCCCGGACGACATCGTGCTCGACAGTTACCCCGGCGCGTTTGCCCAGGTCATCACCAACCTGACCCTCAATTGCGTGGAGCACGCCTTCGAGGCCGATACCCCCGGCGAAATCATGATCAGCGCCCGCCTCGACGGCGAGGTGGTCGAACTGCACGTCAAAGATGACGGCAGGGGCATCGCCCCGGACGTACTCGACCGCATCTTCGATCCGTTTTTCACCACCAGGCGCGGGCAGGGCGGTACCGGGCTCGGCCTCAATATCGTGTACAACCTGATCGTCAAGCAATTCCTCGGCACCATCGCCGTGAGCAGCACGCTGGGCCAGGGCACCCATTTCACCTTGCGCATTCCCAGGGTGACGTCGGTCGAAGGCGCGCCCGACGGCGCGGCGTAGTCACCGTCCTTGCGTGCGCCCAAGCGCGAGCGCTCGTTTTATTGTACGCTTGCCATTCTTTCGACGCGCCGCCGTCCAGCGCGCCGCTTGTCCTGCGTGACCCTTCCACATTCAAAGGACCATCATGAAACTGTACTTCAGTCCCGGTGCTTGTTCGCTTTCTCCCCACATCGTCCTGCTCGAAGCAGGCTTGGCATTTACGACCGAAGCGGTCGATCTGCGCAAGAAGGTCACTGCCAGCGGAGCGGACTTCAGCGCCATCAATCCCAAGGGCTACGTGCCGGCCCTCGACACCGGGCGCGGCATGCTGCTGACCGAAGGTCCCGCCATCGTGCAATACCTGGCCGACCTGGCGCCCGAGAAAAAACTGGCGCCCGCCGCCGGTACCCCGGAACGCTATGCGCTGGCCGAGTGGCTCAACTTCATTTCCACCGAGCTGCACAAGAATTTCAGCCCGCTGTTCCGTCCCAACATCGGCGAAGAGCTGGTCAACTATGCGCACGGCAACCTGCGCACGCGCCTGGCCTATGTCGAACGCATGCTCGACGGACGCGACTACCTGACCGGCGCCCAGTTCACGGTGGCCGATGCGTATTTGTTTACGGTGCTGAACTGGGCCGGCGTGCTCAAGTTCGACCTGTCCGGCTTTCCTCTGGTGCAAGCGTTCCAACAACGCGTGAGCGAGCGGCCGATGGTGCAGCAGGCGCTGCGCGACGAAGGCTTGCTCAAGTAAGCGCCGGATGAACGGCGCACGCTGTATCGCCCTGTTGCGCGGCATTAACGTCGGGCGCGCCAAACGGATCGCCATGGCTGACCTGCGCCAGCTCGTTGGCGAACTGGGCTGCACGGATGTCCGCACGCTGCTCAACAGTGGCAATGTGGTGTTCCGTGCGCCGCCCAAGTTGCGTGCGGCCATGGCCGCACGCATCCAGGATGCGATGGTGGTCAAGCTGGGCGTGGTGGCAAGGGTGATGGTGCTCGGCAGCGATGACCTCGACCGCATCGTCGCCGCCAACCCCTTGCTGGCGGTGGCCACCGATAACGCGCGCTTGCTGGTGTTCGTGTTCAGCGATCCGCAGGCGCCAGCCTTGCTGGCGCCGCTGGCCGAGCGCGACTGGGCGCCGGACATGCTGGCCGTGGGCGAGCAAGCCGCATATTTGTGGTGTCCGGACGGCGTACTGGAAAGTAAAGTGGCGGGCGCGATGGGCAAGCTGATCGGCGACGGCCTGACCGCGCGCAACTGGAATACCCTGTGTAAATTGCAGGCGCTGTGCGCCGAACCGCCCAAGGGCTGACCCGCCTGCCATCCAGGATCGGGGCAGGCAAAAAAAATCCCGCGTTCGGCGGGATTTCTTTATGCAATTCTTTGATTACTGGAATTTTTCGCCACTTTCGCGGCGTGCGCGGTAACCGATCAGCACCAGGCCGAGCAGCATCATGGCGAAGACTTCAGGCTCGGGCAATTCCGACATCTGCGGGGCTGGCATCGTGGCCATCTGCATGGCGTTCATCTGCGGGTGGCTGTCCATGGCGGCGGCGCCCGCCTGCTGGTTGTCCAATACCTCGATAGCGCTCGCTGGTGCGGCGGCCACCAGGGCGAGCATGAAAGCTGATGCGACTGCGTATTTTTTCACGGTGTTTCCTCTTCTTTTTGGTTTCCGCAAGAGCATGATTACTCATGCTGCATTGCAACCAGATGAGCACTAAATGCGAATCATCCAGCCTTGTATTTAACCACGCTCGCCACCGAATTCAAAGCCATTCCGCTCTAAACGTCGTTTTTTTGATGTTTTATTGATCAGAGGAATTAACATTTCTCGATAAATGCTGCGCTGCATCAAAACGCAAGGAAACTGTCAAAAAAACACGAGGGTTGCCACTTGTTACAGCTCGCTCTCGCGCGACAGCAAGCCGTGGCAGTAGGCGGTATCGGACAGGTCGACTGCGCCGGTCAGAGGGTCGTCGGCGGCGGCGGAACGGGCGCCGAACAGGCTGGCGAAATAAGCGAGGAGACGACGCATGTCACTAATCCATTCGTGGGTTTTAAGGATCATCTAATGATCGCGATTTACCATCAAGGGCTGATACGAAATGTTACGAACATACCGGCATTTCCCAAGCGGGCCTTGATGTGGCTCAGGTCCACCACAAGACGCATTGTCGAGTTGATCAGAGGTGTTGCGTCGCAAAATTTTTTCAGCAGATCAAGGTATACCTGGCATTTTTTTGGCGGTATAGTCTCCCTAATCCATTGCCTTCAAGCATCAAATTGATGGCAAAGGAGCACGCATGGGCCACATCGCCCGTCGTGCGGATGTACCGTCAGGCGACATCGATCGGCCACATGGTTTGCGGAAATTATCATGGTCACATATCGAACGTCGCTGTCACTGCCGCTCCCCACCATCGCGCGGCAGAAGAACGATGTTTGCATAGTCATTCCGTCCGCAGCCACCATTCATAGAGTAACCACATGCCCAATCTTGCCCAGCTCCAGCTCGCCCTCAAGAATGTCTACGTGCGCATTGGCGCCGGACTCCTGTTCGTCCTGCTCGTCGGCTTGGTCATCTACAACGCCGATGTGGAGCAGGACACCAGCCCGCTGGTTCATTCGCAGGACATTTCGCGCATCACCGCGCTGGCCTCGCAGAAGGACAAGCTGGAATACCTGATGGTGGCCAAGCCGCTGTCGGAGTCGCCGCGCTACATCTTCAAATTCAAGGACGCGCCCCAGCTGCACGTGATCAAGGTGCCGAGCACCTCGCACCTGAGCCTGGAGCGCGAAGTGCTGCTCAAGAACGCGATTCCGTACTCGATCGCCAAGGAAGACTACCTGGCCTCGCACAAGGCGGTCCTGCTCGACGAAGGCCAGAACGCCGCCAGCGCCGAAGCGGTCGCTTTCCTGAAGCGCCACGCGCTCGATATCTTTTTGATCCTGCTCATTCTCTACGCGATCAAGTTCGGCATCCCCGGCATGGGCATGAGCGCCGCCGTCATCATGCCGGACAAGCTCAAAGGCAGCATGGATGACCTGATCGGCATGGACGACATCAAGCAGGAAGTGCTGCACCTGGAAGACATGATCCGCAACCGCAGCGAATACAAGTCGCACAACATCGACAAGCCGTTCAACGTGATGCTGACCGGCCCCGCCGGCACCGGCAAGACCAAGCTGGTTGGCTACCTGGCCAAGAAACTCAATGTACCGCTGATCCAGGCCTCCGGCTCGGCGCTCGAATCGGGCTACGTGGGCGGTGGTTCCAAGGCCTTGAATGCGCTGTACCGCAAGGCCTGCGCACGCGGCAGCTGCATCATCTTCCTGGACGAAGCGCAAACCCTGTTCATGCCGCGCGGCCGCGGCGAGAAGAAGTGGGAAGACGACACTGCCAACACGCTGCTCGGCCTCCTGGACGGCGTTAAGAGCGACAAGGGCGCCGGCGTGATCTGGGTGGTGGCCTCGAATTTCGACGACGCGTCGGTCGAGATGGATGAAGCGATGCTGCGCCGTTTTTCGGTCAAGATCAACTTCCGCCTGCCGAACAAGGGCGAGCGCGGTGCGCTGCTCAAGAGCTTTTTGGGCCGCAAGAAGGAGGGCCTGGTCGACTGGAACGACCTCGATCTGGGCCAGGTCGCCGAAATGACCGCCAACCTCAGTCCCGCGCTGCTGGAAACCGTGGTCGAACGCGCCAGCATGATCTCGATCCAGGAAAAGGCGATCATCAACACCGACTTGATGTTCCGCGCGTTCGAGCGCGCCACCCTGGGCTTGACCGACCGCGCCACTACCGCCGAAAAGCACAAGCAGCGCGAACGGGTGGCGCTGCACGAACTGGGGCACTTCTTCATGCAGATCGACCCGTACCTGCGCCAGGGCCTGAGCCTGGCCGAGGTGAAGGAAAAATCGCACCTGCTCAAGATCAGTACCGAGTCGGTGTCCAAATTGGGCGCGCTGGGGTATGTGCTGCAATCGGGCGATGACGTGTCGCTGCGCACCCTGGAAGAACTGGAGCAGGACGTGATCCAGCTGTACGGCGGCGTGGCGGCCGAGGAGCTGTTTTACGGAGCGCGCGGGATTTCGGTGGGCAGCCAGAACGACATCGAGAAAGCGACCAAGATGCTCAATTTGATGGTCAATCGCCTGTCGATGTATTCGCACTCCAAGATCGATTACACGCAGTTGAAGAACGAAGGCAGCGGCGAGCACACGGTCCGCCAGGTGGAAGAGAAGTCCGATGAGCTCTACACGTACACCCTGGGGGCGATCCGCGATTACAAGGCGGTGATCGAGTCGCTCAAGGATACCTTGCTGGACCAGTACGTGCTGTCCAAGGATGCCGTGTTCGCACTGCTGGAAGAGCGCCGCGATCTGCTGGCGTTTCACGTGGCCGGCCAGCGCTTGGGTAATCTGAAGCTGTGTACCGAGGCGGCGGCGGTTTAAGCATCGACTGTAAAGGTTGGTACCAGCTAAATATGCTTCGTCGTTCCCGGCCTCGGCGGCCCCCTTGGCGGGAACGAGGAGTTAGTTAGTGCGGCTTCACCGCCGCCAGATCCACGCTGATCCGCTCGGCCATACTGCGCGCCAGCTCCCTCTCCCCGACGAACACCTGGCTGCCGGTCTCCTTGCGCAGCAATTCCGCTTCCTCCTCGTTATGCGTGCGCACCAGCGTACGGATCCCCGGATTGAGCGCGCGCGCCGTTTCGATCATGGCGCGTACATGGAAGGTATCGGGCGTGGCAATCACCAGCAAGGCCGCGCGCGCGATGTGCGCCTGGATCAGCACCGCCGGTTCCGCCGCGTTGCCCGCCACTGCCGCAATATCGCGGCGGCGCAGCTGGTCGACCAGCTCGCGGTTCTGCTCCGCCACCACGATATGCACCCCCTGCGCCGTGAGCGCATCGGCGATCATCCGGCCAACCCGCCCGTACCCGACCAGCACCACCTGCCCGCTCAGGCGCTCCTGCGGCACCGACATCGGCAGTTCGGCCAGCGGATCGGTCGAGCGCTCCACCTTGCGCGCCGCGTCCGAGCGCGCGCGCAAGGCGCGCTGCAGCGGCTCGATCGCCTTGAACAGCAGCGGATTGAGCGCGATCGACATAATCGCCCCGGCCAGGATCAGGCTCTGGCCTTCTTTCGGCAGCAAGCCAAGCGACATGCCGAGCGCCGCCAGGATGAACGAAAATTCGCCGATCTGCGCCAGGCTGGCCGACACCGTCAGCGCCGTATTGAGCGGATAGCGCAACGCGATCACCAGCGCAAAGGCCACCAGCGACTTGCCGAACATGATCACGGCCACCACCGCCAGCACGCGCAGCGGGCTCTCGACCAGCACCATCGGATCGGCCAGCATGCCCACCGACACAAAAAACAGCACCGAAAACGCATCGCGCAGCGGCAGCGATTCTTCGGCCGCGCGGTGGCTCAGGGGAGACTCGCGCAGCACCATCCCGGCAAAGAACGCGCCCAGTGCGAACGACACGCCAAACAATTCCGACGAGCCGTAGGCAATGCCGACCGCGGTGGCGACCACGGCCAGCGTAAACAACTCGCGCGAACCGGTGCGCGCCACGCGCCACAAAAACCACGGGAACAGCTTGCGCCCGACCACCAGCATGAAGACGATAAAGGCGGCCACCTGCCCCAGGGTGAGCCCCAGGGTTTTCCAGATGTTCGCGTCGGCCCCGGCGGCGACGCCGTCCGGCCCTGTTCCGCCCAGCGCGCCGGCCAGCGCCGGCAGCATCACCAGCATCAGCACCGTCACCAGATCCTCGACCACCAGCCAGCCGACCGCGATGCGGCCGTTGATCGAATCGAGTATGCCCAAGTCCTCCAGCGCCCGCAGCAGCACCACTGTGCTGGCCACCGACAGCGCCAGCCCGAACACCAGGCCCGCGCCCAGGCTCCAGCCCCAAAAATACGCCATGCCGATGCCCATGCCGGTGGCCGCGCCGATCTGCAGCACCGCGCCAGGCACGGCGATGCCGCGCACTTCCATCAGGTCGTCCAGCGAAAAATGCAGGCCGACGCCGAACATCAGCAGCATCACGCCGATTTCGGCCAGTTGCCCGGCCAGCGCCACGTCGGCCACGAAGCCCGGCGTGGCCGGGCCGATCACGATCCCGGCGGCCAGGTAGCCGACCAGCGCCGGCAATTTGAGGCGCACCGCGATCATGCCGAATATGAGGCCGAAGCCCAACGCGGCGGCGATGGTGGTAATCAGGCTGATGTTGTGGTGCATACGGACGCTCTCCTCGTGATGGGCGGAGCCCCCAGTATAGTTTACATGGTCCTGTACAGACGCCTACGGAATGGTGGCCAGCGCCAGCAAAACCTTGCGCACCGAGGCGCGCACCGCCAGGAATTCGTCGCGGCGCCCGGTTTTATCGAGCCGGAACAGCATCAGGCCCTCGATCTGCGCCACCATCAGGATGGCGCGCTGGCGGTATTGCTCGTCGCCGATGGCGGGATTGAGGCCGCGAATGAGCTTGAAGATGGCCTTGCGCTCGCGCGCCATCATGGTATCCATCAGGTTCGAGGCGAAGGCGTTGCGCGAGGCCAGTGCCCAGATCTCGAAAAAGATCGCGTGCGTCACGGGGTCGGTGATCTCTTCCAAAAACATGTCGCAGGTCGACAAAAGCTGGTCCAGGCGCGGCTCGCTCGTCATGGCCGCCGAAATCGAATCCATCTTCGACTGGAACACGTCCATCGTATAGAGCAGCAGCGCTTCGAGCAGCGCATCCTTGCTCTGGTAGTAGTGCTGCACGTTCGACAGGCTGATGCCCACATCCGCCGCCACGCGCCGCATCGACAGCCCGGCATAGCCTTCGGTCGCCAGCAAGGTGCGCGCCGCACGCAAAATGTCGTGAGCCCGCCCCAATCCTTTTTCGGTGGTGACGGAGGCTTTGTGTTTGAGGGCGCTGGCGAGGGTCGGGGACATGGGCGCGATTATCGCATGGCGCTATGCAAAGCAGGTCGGCTGACCTATAATCGACGCACTAGGTCGAGCGACCTAGTTCATAAAAATATCCAGGAGACGCGCATGAGCCGCAAAGTTTTTGTCACTGGCGTGGGCATGATCCCCTTCGCCAAGCCGGGCGCCAGCGCGCCTTACGACCAGATGGGCGCGCTGGCCGCGCGCCAGGCGCTCGACGATGCGGGCGTGGCCTACGACGACATCGAGCAGGCCTACGCCGGCTACGTGTATGGCGACTCCACCAGCGGCCAGAAGGCGCTGTACCAGGTCGGCATGAGCGGCATCCCGATCGTCAACGTCAACAACAACTGTTCGACCGGCTCCACCGCGCTGTTTTTGGCGCGCCAGGCCATCGCCAGCGGCGCCGCCGAGTGCGTGCTGGTGCTCGGCTTCGAGCAAATGAGCCCGGGCGCGCTCGGCGCCGTGTTCGCCGACCGTCCCAGCCCGTTCGAGCCGTTCGACCGTGTTACCGATGAACTGGTCGGCATGCCCGAGCTGCCGCTGGCGCTGCGCTACTTCGGCGGCGCGGGCCTGGCCCACATGAACAAATACGGCACCCCGTTCGACGCCTTTGCCAAAATCCGCGCCAAGGCCAGCCGCCACGCCGTGAACAATCCGCTGGCGCTGTTCCGCAAGGAGGTCACGCCCCAGGACGTGCTGGACGCACCCATGATCTGGCCGGGCGTGATGACGCGCCTGATGGCCTGTCCGCCGACCTGCGGCGCCGCTGCCGCCGTGCTGGTGTCGGAAGACTTCGCGAAAAAGCATGGCCTCAAGGCCGACGTGTATATCGCCGCGCAAGCCATGACCACCGACCGCGCCAGCACGTTTGACTCGGGCGACATGATGCGCCTGGTCGGCTACGACATGAGCCGCGATGCCGCCGCCAAGGTGTACGCGCAGGCCGGCATCGGTCCCGACGAACTCGATGTCGTCGAACTGCACGACTGCTTCGCCCACAATGAGCTGATCACCTACGAAGCCCTGGGCCTGTGCCCGGAAGGCGGCGCCGACAAATTCATCAACGATGGCGACAACACCTACGGCGGCAAGGTCGTCACCAATCCGTCCGGCGGCCTGCTCTCGAAAGGGCACCCGCTGGGCGCGACCGGCCTGGCCCAGTGCTTTGAACTGACGCACCAGTTGCGCGGCAGCGCCGGCGCGCGCCAGGTCGACGGCGCGCGCGTCGCGTTGCAGCACAACCTGGGCCTGGGCGGCGCCTGCGTGGTCACCATGTACCGGGCCGCATGATGGAGATGAACGTGTGCGGCGCCTCGCCCTGGATGACCCCCGAACTGGAAGGCTTTCGCGACGCCGTGCGCCGCTTCGCGGCCAGCGAAGTCGCGCCGCACCAGCAGCGCTGGCGCGAGCAGCAGCACGTCGACCGTGATCTGTGGCACAAGGGCGGCGCCATGGGCATCCTGTGCGCCGACATCCCCGAGCAGTACGGCGGATCGGACGGCAGCTTTGCGCACCAGGCCATCGTGTTCGAAGAACTGGGCTACTGCGGCGACATGGCCTTCGGCATCCACGTGCACGCCATCGTTGCCCATTACCTGCTCAACCAGGGCACCGAGGCGCAAAAGCGCAAGTACCTGCCCAAGCTGGCCAGCGGCGAAATGGTGGCGGCGATCGCCATGTCGGAGCCGGGCGCCGGCTCCGACCTGAAAGGCATCCGCACCACCGCCGTCAAAACGGCCAGCGGCTACAAGGTCAATGGCTCCAAGACCTTCATTTCGAACGGCTACCTGGCCGACCTGGTCGTCGTCGTGGTCAAGACCGATGCCGAAGCGGGCGCCAAAGGCGTTTCGCTGCTGTTGATGGAGACCCGGGACAACCCCGGCTTTCGCGTCGGCCGCATCCTGGAAAAGGTCGGGCAAAAGGGCCAGGACACCTGCGAACTGTTTTTCGAGGACGCCCATGTGGCGCTCGACAACGTACTCGGAGGCGTGGAGGGGCAGGGCTTTGCCCAGCTGATGACCGAGCTGCCCTACGAGCGCACAATCCTGGGCGTGGCCGGCGTGGCCGCGATCGAACGGGCGCTGCGTTTGACGATCGACTACACGCGCGAACGGCGCGCCTTCGGCCAGGCCCTGATCGAGATGCAGAACACGCGCTTCGTGCTGGCCGAAATCAAGACCGAGGCCACCATTGCGCGTATTTTCATCGACCGCTGCATCGATGAGACCATGAAGGGCAACATGGATACCGTGACCGCTTCCATGGCCAAATACTGGATCTCGGACCTGCAATGCAAGGTGATCGACCAGTGCGTGCAGCTCTTTGGCGGCTACGGCTACATGCTCGACTACCCGATCGCCCAGATGTACGTGGACGCGCGCGTGCAGCGCATCTACGGCGGCGCCAATGAGATCATGAAAGAAATCATCGCCCGTTCACTGTAGGAGAAGCGCATGGCAGGACCGCTGGCAGGAATCAAGGTGATCGAAATGGCAGGCCTCGGACCCTGTCCGTTTGCCGCCATGATGTTGGCCGACATGGGCGCGCAAGTGATCCGCATCGAGCGCAAGAGCGCGCCCGGCGCGGCCACGCCGTTTCCCATGCTGGGGACGAAATACGACGTGCTGGCGCGCGGACGGCGCTCGCTGGCGCTGGACCTCAAGCAGCCGGCCGCGCAAGCGATTGCGCTGGACCTGATCGCCAAAGCCGACGCGGTGCTCGAAGGCTTTCGCCCCGGCGTGATGGAGCGGCTCGGACTCGGGCCGGACGCTTGCCTGGCGCGTAACGCCGCGCTGGTGTACGGGCGCGTGACCGGATGGGGCCAGAGCGGCCCGCTGGCGCAGGCGGCGGGGCACGACATCAACTACATCGCGCTCACCGGCATGCTGCACGCGATGGGCCGCGCCGATGCGCCGCCGGCGCCGCCCCTGAACCTGGTGGGCGACTTTGGCGGGGGAGCGATGATGCTCGCCTTCGGCGTCGTTTGCGCGCTGCTGGAGGCGCGCGGCTCGGGCAAGGGCCAGGTGATCGACGCCGCCATGACCGACGGCGCGGCGCTCCTGGGCGCCATGATGTACGGCTTGCGCGCCCAGGGCGGCTGGAGCGGCGGGCGCGAAGCGAACCTGCTCGACGGCGGCGCCCATTTTTACGACACCTACGCCTGCGCCGACGGCAAATTCGTCTCTGTAGGGGCGATCGAGCCGCAGTTCTACGCGCTGCTGCGCAAACTCGCCGGGGCCGAAGATCCCGCCTTCGACGCGCAGATGGAGCCGGCCGGCTGGCCTGAGCTGAGCGACAAACTGGCGGCCTTGTTTGCGCGGCGCACGCGCGACGCGTGGTGCGCGCTGCTGGAAGGGACCGACGCCTGCTTCGCGCCCGTGCTCGACCTGGACGAAGCGCCGCGTCATGCGCACAACGCCGCGCGCGCCACCTTCGTGGAGGTCGACGGCGTGATGCAGCCGGCGCCGGCGCCGCGCTTTTCGCGCACCGTGCCGGAACTCGGTAGCGCACCGGCCTGGCCCGGCCAGCACAGCGCGGCGGTGCTGAAAGACTGGGGCTGGGATGATGATGCGATTGCCGCCCTGGCCGCGCAGGGCGTCATTTGAGGAGCGTTCTTATCGATATGGCGCTTGTGTGGCCCGATTAACCAGCGCTTGGGGCGATCAGGAGTAAGATTGTCACAGTCAAACACCCTGCGGAGGCACTATGCAAGATACCCTGAGCGGCCCTGAGTCCTTCCCGGACGACAGCACGGCCGAATCTGAAGCGATTCCGGGGCGCGACCTGTTCATCGTCGCCAAATTCTTCACGCCGACCGAAGCGCACCTGGCGCGCAGCTTCCTGGTCGCTTCCGGCATTCCGGCCGTGGTGGCCGATGTCAACCACGCCCAGGCCGACCAGTTCCTGCTGCCCGCGATGGGCGGGGTGCGCGTGCTGGCGCCCCAAGAATACCTGGAACAGGCGCAGCAACTGCTGGCCGCGCGCGAGCACGGCGACTTTGCCCTGAGCGACGATGCCGATGTGGGCCAGCCCGAGTAAACGCGCGGGCTAAGCGTCGATGGTCGAGGTCCATCCCGGCAGGGCGCCGATGCGTGCCGCCAGGAAGTCCATGAACAGGCGCGAGCGCGCCGGCTGGTAGCGGCGCGACGGATACACCAGCGCTAGTTGCTGCGGCGTGCCGCTCCACGCGGGCAGCACGCGCACCAGCCGGCCCGCTTGCAGCATGTCGTGCATCAGCCAGTGCGGACACAGGCCGATTCCGGCGCCGGCAAGCAGGCAGTCGCGAATGGCCAGCGCGTTATTGACCCGATAGCGCCCGCGCGTCGTCACCGTGACCGCTTCCACCCCGCGTTGCAGTGTCACTTCGTCGCCGTCCGCCAGCCAGGCAAAGCGAATGAAATCGTGCTGCGCCAGGTCCTCCGGCCGCTCAAGGCGAGCATGTGCCGCCAGGTAGGCCGGCGCCGCCACCAGCGAGCGTGGCGAGAGCGCAATCGACCGTGCTACCGAATCGGGCGGAAGCGGACCGCCCAGGCGCACCGCCACGTCCACGCCATCGCCGACCAGGTCGACGAAACGGTCATTCAAAATCAGCTCGATCCCGATGTCCGGATGCAGCGCCAGGAACTCCTGCGCCAGCGCGTTCAGGTGAAACTGGCCCAGCGCCACCGGCGCGTTCACGCGCAGCAGGCCCGTTGCCTGGCGCGCGTGGCCGCGTACGTCGGCCAGCGCATCCTCGTATTCGTCAAGCAGGCGGCGGGCGCGCTCATGAAAGCGCAAGCCTTCGGCCGTCGCCAGCAGGCCCGTGGTGCTGCGCTCGAGCAGGCGCACGCCCAGGTGGGCCTCGAGCGCGTTGATCGCCTTGCTGACCGTCGGCTGCGTGGTGCCGGCCTCGCGCGCTGCCGCCGACAGGCTTCCCAGGTCGACCGCGCGGGTGAACAGGTGCATCAAGCGCAAGGTATCCATCGTTGCTCCTTATTCCAGATTGGAATGGATGATAGTCGATCCGGCTGTCTACCGGCGCAATGCGGAATGGCCTACCTTGTGCCTTCACTTCATTCAAGGGGAAATGCCATGTCGGGATTACGCGCGCTGCCGGTCTTGTTATTGTTTTCATTGCAGCTTGCCGTCGCCAGTGAGCCGCACTGGGTCGCCAGCTGGGGCGCCAGTGCGCAGGCGCGCTGGGACGACAGTTTCATCCTGCCGGTGGGCGTGCCGGCGTCGTTCGAACAGCAGTCGGTGCGCGACGTGGTGCGCCTGAGCGTGGGTGGCAAGCGCCTGCGCATCGTGCTGTCGAACCGCTACGGCGCCACGCCGCTGCAGGTGGGCGAGATGCGCGTTGCGCTGGCCGGCGACGGGGCCGCGCTGATGGGCAGGAGTCGGGCGGTCACCTTCGGCGGCAGTGCCAATGCCAGCGCGGCACCCGGTGCGGTGCTGGTCAGCGATCCGGTCGACCTGGCGGCCGGCGCGCTGGCGCGGCTGGCCATCACCACCTACTACCCGGCGCCCACGCCGGTGTCGACCTTTCACTGGGGCGCCCAGCAAACGCCGTATCTGGTGCGCGGCAATGCCACAGCGGCGGCCGACCTGCCGGCGGCCGTGCGCTTTCCGGGGCGCGCATTTTTGACTGCGGTGCTGGTCGAAGCGCCTGCCGCGACGCGCAGCGTGGTGGTGCTGGGCGACTCGATCACCGACGGTAACGGCTCCTCGCCCGACCGGGACCGGCGCTGGACCGACGTGCTGGCGCAGCGGCTCGCCCCAAGCGGCGTGGGCGTCGTCAACGCCGGCATTTCGGGCGCGCGCCTGCTGGGAGAGCGCATGGGCGCCAATGCGCTGGCGCGCTTCGACCAGGATGTGCTGGCGCGGCCCGGCGTGGCCAGCGTGATCGTCATGATGGGGATTAACGACATCGGCTGGCCCGGCAGCCCGTTCGCGCCGGGCGATGCCGCCGTCAGCGCGGAGCAGGTCATCGAGGCCTATCGCCAGCTGATCGCGCGCGCCCGCGCGCACAAACTGCGCATCGTCGGCGCCACGCTGCTGCCGTTCGAGGGCGCGCTGGCCGGCACGCCCTACGAAGGCCATTACAGTCCCGCCAAGGAAGCAGTGCGCCAGCGCGTGAACCGCTGGATTGTGGGCAGCGGCCAGTTCGATGCGGTATTCGATGCCGATGCCGTGCTGCGCGACCCGGCGCGGCCGTCGCGCATGCGGGCCGATTACGACTCGGGCGACCATCTGCATCCGGGCGACGCCGGCTACCGCGCGCTGGCAAAAGCGCTCGACTTGGGCCAGCTGATGGGGAAAAAGCGGGTGCGGCACTGAACCAGATGGCGGCGGGCGACGTCCAAGGAGGTGAGATCACCTGCCAGGGAGTTGTCCATGAACGATTTTTTTGACGCACGCAACAAAAAGCTGATGCGCGACCTGCAAGCGGCCGCGCTCAATGTGCTCGACCATAACCAGACCGAAGCGCTGTGCATTCCCATCGACGGTACCGATCCGGTGCTGTACGTGTTCGTGGGCGACTCCGCCGCCCTGGCGCGGGTGTGCGCGATTGTCGACAGCGAGGGTGGGCCGATGAATTTTACCTAAGTAAGTGCGCATAAATTCTTGTAATTTCTAGCTTCCATAAGCGGTGCCTTGCTGCGTTGCCCACCGCTAGCAGCCTGTCGGACTTGGGATCGTCGGCTGCAAAAATACCTGGGACGGCCCATATTTCGCCGCTTTCTCGGCCAATAGCTCGCTATTGGCACTGCGAAATCGT
>NZ_WHJI01000069.1:0-22447 GCF_011682155.1 Massilia sp. CCM 8734 | reverse complement strand
CGGGCTGGGGGCGCATATCGTGTACAACCTGGTGACCGGGCCGCTGGGCGGGTCGGTGACGGTGGACAGTGCGCCGGGGGAGGGGCTGCATTACCGCTTGCGGTTTCCGCAGAGCCGCAAGTAGGCGGTTTGAGGACGGCCCGGTGACATCCGGATTACTCGTAGATGAATGTGTCCATCTCCAGATAGAAGAAAGTGGCGTCGATGATGGCTTCATCTGAGCCATCATCATCATCAGCATCGAGTTTGTTTTAATGTAACTTTCAGCCCTTACAAATCAATGAGTTACGTGTTTTCTGCGCCTGAAAACGCTCGATTTACGCGGTTTTCATAAGGAAAAACCGGATTTTCGTGTTTTTCATCGGTTTCAGATAGCTGCAACCGATTGATTTTAAATAGGTTTTTGCAGGCTTCCCAGAGGCTGAATAGTCACGTTTTAATAATGGTTGCAAGGAGGCCGAGCCTAGCCTTCTATCTATCATGCCGAGTCCGACGATCAAATTCACGCACGCAACCAGTTTTGCAAGTGACTATATAATCAAGCGCCCGGACTTATGGAATAACAATGCCCCATGGATTTTTATCGTTGAAGTAATGGCCATACCCAGCGTCTATTAAGTCATTTTTTATTACTTGAAGAAAATTCGTCAACTCGCGCACAAATTCATCTTTGTTAAAAATATTTTCTAATGGAAGTGCCTGTAGCGCTAGCAAATTTTCGTCCGTTGGCGCTTCCAACCATTTAGATTTTATACGCAGCATTTTTCCGGTTGGGTCAATTTCAAATTTGCAAGCTAATACATTTAGAAGAAAACTAGAGTTAAACTTTCCTCCTAACTTAATTCGCTCCAACATTTTCACCATATCTGGGTAAATATCTTCTACCCATCTCATATACATCTGGATTTCTACTCCGCCATATCGGATTGCCCAATGTCTTTCGTCATCACAATAAACAGTGGCGATAGCCTCGCCAACTGATTCGTCCTCGTCGCTAAACGATTTTTTAGCAACGCCGACTGGATTGGTAATTAAGAATTCCATGTCACCTCCTTAACAATCATTAAAATTTGGCATTTTTTACAACCAACCAGCTATATTTTCAGAATTAAGATATCTCTATTTTCCAATTTCTGTTTTCGAGAGTATCTTTCCAGCCTCCCCGAAAATTATTGGAAAGCCGTGAAAAGTTCCATCGCCATTATTGCTAGCTCGTACGCCCGTCGCATTTTCCGGAGCTTTTTCTCCCCCGGGGAAATAGACTTTACTCGGCCCTTTGGCAGATATTTTTCCCGCAGCTTTACTGTTAGCCTCTTCAAGAATTTCTTTTTGTATTTCGACGGCGCTTTTATCGAACTTAAAGTCGGTAAATGTATCTTTTGGTAGTTTCGCGGCTTGTTTTCACTTCTTCCCTATTGCGAAGCGTTTGTGCATTAAAGCAATGTTTTGTATTTTTAGTTAATATTGCTTAGTGCCCCACGGATGATTTTCATCATAAAGACGACTGTATCCAGCCGAAATTAGGTCGTCTTTTACTGATTGAAGGAATTTGGTTAATTCAAAAAGGAACTCATTCAAACAGAATTCGCTTGGTTGAGGCAAATCTTGAAGTTCTTGCAAAAATTCATTGTCTGACGCAGATGTCCATCGAGAATTCACTGAAATGTATTTTCCACGTGGCTCGATTGTGAATAAGCAAGTGATTTGCGACGATAAAAAACTTACTTGGAATTTCTCCCCAATCCGTATCTTTTCTTCTATTTTCACCATGTCTGCATAAATATCTGCAATGCAAGTCATGCAAAGACTAATCGGAATGTTGCAAAAGTTGATTTCCCAATCCCGAGCGTCATCGCCATAAACCGAATTTATCGCCGCCGCAATAGTTTTTCCGCGAGGCTTGGGCGCTGGACCGGAGGTGCCCGGTATTCTCTTAATAGTAAAGGTTGTCATTTGTCCTCGTTCAATTTGATTTTTCCAGCATTTTTAGTGTGTATGGGATACCCATGAAACGTTCCGTTCTGATTGTTGCGAACTCTAATCGCGTTAGCTTGCATTGGCGCTTTTTGTCCTGAGATATACACCATCGACGGCTTTAGTACCCCTTCAAATTTGGACGGGGGATTAATTGGGAAATCGACGAAATCGTCGTGAGTAAGTCCTTTTGCTTGTTGCCCCGCGTAGATAAGATCCTCCTTAGTTCCCCATATACCATAGGGCTGATTCTTATTTTTGAAATCTGCAGTATTTTGTGCGGAATTTGGGTGGGTCTGCATTCCATGTCGACCACCTTTCAAGTAGTCAGATTCTGGCTTAAGGGAATTACACGGCCACTTTGCCAAGCCCAACGGATCGGACCATGCATTAGGGTTAGGGGCATATTGATATACATTTACGCCCCCGGCCAATCCAATTGGATCTGGACTAATAAATCGCCCAAGATCTGGGTCGTAAAATCGAAATGTGTTGTAATGCAGTCCGGTTTCTTTGTCAAAGTACTGCCCTTGGAAACGTATGCTTTGATCAATCGGTTGCTTGGCCTGAATGATTGGCTCCTGCTCTCTATGCTGAATCCAGCTGAAGTTCGCAGTGGTGCCCCAAGTCTTGTATTGCGCCTGCCATACCACTTTGCCGGCAACCGAGGTAAGCTCCTCTGGAATACCCGATGCATCATTATGAAAGTAGTATACGTTGTAGATAGCATCATTGCCAGAGAGAGACTGGGAATCGTCCGCCAGATGGTTGTTTAAAGTATCTACGCGGGCAAGAGGAACAAACGATCCGGATTCGTAAAAATATGTCGCCACGCCACCGCCATTGTACTCCTGTAGCATTTGCATCCCGTTCCACAGGAATGACGTTGTGCCGGACGCATCAGTCTTCCCAATCCTGCGCCCTAAGGCATCATAATCGAAGTAGACCAGGTGTTTCATGCCTCGTAGTGTGGTCTCTACCTGGCGCAGCCGGTGTTCGCCGTCGTAGCTGAAGCGCTGTTCAGTGTGCGAACCAATCCGTTTTGTTTCCAGGCGGCCGTGCACGTCGTACTCGAAGCGCTTGTCTTCGAACACAAGCAGTTGATTGTGTCTGACGTGGCCCCCACTGTGGCCGTTGTCGACTAGATTTGACGCAGCATCCCACTGGAAAATTTCACGCTGGACGGCATTGATTGTGCTCTTGATTCTACCAAGCGGATCATAACTATAATCAGTCACACCATTACGTGAATGCCGCTTCTGCGTCAGTTCGCCAGCTTGATCGTACAGCCACTCTTTTCGCAGCTCTCGGTCCTGATGCGTTATGTGCAATGATTGCTGATATGTTTTTCGATGAACGCTGTCATAGCCGAAGCGCGTTGAAAGCTCACCCTGGCTGCGCGCTACTTCTCTATGCAGGTCGTCGCGCTCCATGTCGGTGATAACTTGGCCATCGAGATTGATCTGGTGCAAATGGCCAGATCCGTAGTACAAGCAGTTGATGGTGCGCCCGTCGGGCAGCGTGGTAGCGCTACGGTTGCCCAACTCGTCATATTGATAGGTCAAAGTACCCATATGCCCGGATTCGCTCAGCAATTCTCCGCGTTTGTTATAGGCGAACAGGATATTGTCCTGGATGGTGCGCGGACCACCGTTGTCGGTGTACTGCTGCGCCTGAACTAGCTGGCCAACCTGGTCATACCGATAAGAAGCACTACGCCCGCGCGCGTGCTTCGCCGTCAGGCGGCCAAGCGCGTCGCGCTGCATCCCCAACGTCAGGGAATCAGAATGACCAACGGCATCTGTAACGGCGACTACCAAACCGCGCGCATCACGATCGATTCGCTTGGCGACGCCATCGAGGCGAACTTCCTGAATCATGTTGTCGTTGAGGTCGTATGCAAACCGGTATGCTTCGCCATTTTCATTAATCAGCTGTTCAAGGCGGTGCGCGTCGTCGTAGACGTAATGTACGCTTCTTCCCAGAGCATTCACGCGCCGGATCAACTGGCCACGTGTATTGCGCTGATACTGGGTTTCGCGTCCGCCGCTGTCGATACTCGCTTGCAGATCGCCGCGCAGGTCGTAGTCGAACCTTTCCTCGCTGCCGTCGGCGCGCACGATCTTGGTAATCCGCCCGTGTTCGTCCAAGCCATATTCGGTCGTATTGCCCATAGCGTCGGTCAGGCGCGCCAGAGCGCCGCGCTCGTTGTAGGTCAAGCCAGTTCGCTTGCCGGAGCAATCGGTATACACCGTCATCTGCGCCCGCACATTCCACTCCATGTGCTTGAAGCCGCCGCGCGGATCGCGGATCGTGTGCGGCAAGCCAAGCTCGTTATAGAACTGCTCGGTTTCATACCCTTCCGGATCGGTGACTACAAGAAGGTTGCCGCGTTTGTCGTACTGGTAGGTCCAGCGGTTGCCGGCAGCGTCGGTTTCAGCGGTGGGCAGGTCCAAGCTTGCATGCCATTCCGTTTTTTCGATCTGATCGAGGGCATTGATAGTGGTGGTCAGATTCCCGTGCTCATCGTATTCCCAGCCCGTCGTGGCACCTAGCGGATCGGTCATTGACACCAGTTGGCGGTTCTCATCCCACTCATAGCGCCACAGGTGGCCTTCCGGGTCGGTGTACGCGGTTGGCTGCTTGTCATCGCTCCACGTCCAGTGGTAGACACGATTGATCTGGTCGGTTACAGTCGTCTGCTGCCCGGCCAGGTCGTAATGGAACAGATAGGCTTCGCCGTCGTCGGTCCAGTGCTTGATAACGCGCGCATCCGTCCCTTCGCCTGTCCACTCGTACTGGCAGCGCAGGCCGCCGGAAATAGAGTGCTCGGTCATCAAGCCATGGCGGTAGGCGAACTGGCGATGCGCTTGGCCGCTGCGGTTGATGACTTGTGCCAGTTCGCCATGCGCCGTGTAGCGGTAGCGCACCAAGGCTTCTGCGGGTTCGCCCTCGGCGCCTTTGGTCAGGTGTACTTCAGCCACATGCAAGGGATGAATGGCGTCATATTTAATATCGAGGCGGCGTCCGCAGCCATCGTTGATTTCACGTAGCAGGCCCGCAGTATTGTAGCGGAACGCTTGCCAGTTGCCGTTGCGGTCTTCCAGCCGCTGTAATTTCAATATGCCGTTAAAGTCGATATCGGGTACCCCGAAGTCGCGGTAAATGCCCGCGACGTCCTGGACCAGATATTGTCCGAGTTGCGTGCAGATCAGGTAGTAGCCTTCGGCTGTGCTGTAGTGGCACTCCCCCGGCCCCACTGGCGGGAACCTCATGCTGCGACCCTGATCGTCGCAGTAGTACAGGGCGCTCACCGCTCCATGTTCGTCGCGCTCCACCGTCAGTTGTACTTCGTGGGCCAAGCTCCAGCCCACGCCAAGAAGGCCGCTCTCCCGCCGGTCATGGCTGCTATAAAAGCGCGCCCATTCGATCGGTAGCGGTCCAGGCAAGATAAAGTCCGGTGTTTCGCGCAGTATCTTTCCGCCCGTGATGACGTTGACGGGGTGCCCCATCGTCGTTCTGATGATGTGTCCGACGCCGGTACCCAGCATCGACGCGCCAATATTCATCGCCAGGCACGGCAAGGCCGATTTGAGCGCGGATAAGTTCATTCTTCCCTTGCCGCACAAAACCAGCGCCGCGCCAAGCGCGACGCCAACGGCAGCGACGTACCAGGGCCGTTCGTCCGTGATGTCGCGTATTTTCTGCGTCCCGCCACCGATGAATACATCCTTCGAGCCATCGGCAATCGTGCCGCCGCAGGTCGTCATGTCGTCCTTGCGGGCCGCCGGATGGTCGTTGATGTAGACATTGCCTGAGCCCAGCGCGATCATCGGTGGCGGCCCCGAGCTGTGCTTGGCACACTCGATCTTGTCCTCGTCGTCAGGCGATGCGGCACGTGCGGCCGGCAAGGAATTAATGTCCACGTTGCGCGACCCAGTGATGATCTTTCCTTCGATCGATTTGGGAATGAACACGTCAACGATGTCGCTGATCACTTCATCTACTTTTTCATTGATGCCGGTCGCCTCTAGAACGACGCTGATTGCGAAACCGATGGCCAGCAAGCCGACCCAGCCAATTGGGCCGACCATGACCAGTCCCACTGCCAATACGGCACCGTAGGTAAGCGCTGCGCCGATCGCAACGCCGACGACCAGCGCGCCGCCCATTTTAGCGAACATGCCCAAAGTCGAGGTGTGGGAAATCGGGTCGGTCTTTCGGGCGGCGGCTGGGCACATGGGCAGAGTCTTTAAGATAGGTGGGCAATGAGCGATGCGTTTACACTCTGGTGTTCGTGCTTAGTCCAGTGAGGTGCTGGCCGGTACAAAGCTGTCCAGTAACTGCTGTGCATACGCGTCCTGTTCCGCGTTGAGCGGCGACGCGCACGTCATGGTCAGTACCAGCACTGAGCTGCCAGCCAGCCGGATCACGGTCTGGCGCTGGTGCATGGTGGCGCCGTTTTGCTTGAACGAGCTCGCTATTTGCAAGGCCGGCAATTGCGCGCTTCCGACGATGAGCTCGACGCGCTCCTGCTGCTTGAATCCTTTGACTTGGGACGCGAGGGTGCGCAGCTGGCGCGTCAGGAAGCCGTCCAGGTCCTCTCCTTCCTGCACCAGGTCGCGCGTGGCAACCAGGGTCAGGCCGCCAGGGCCGAGATTGAGCACCAGCATATTGACACTACGGTCATGTGCGCTGGCGGGAATGGTAAAGCTGCCTTCGTTGATGTGATAGTTCATGCTGGTCTCGTCGTTGTAGATGAGGGCGCCGACTGGCGGCACTCGTGTTAAAGGTGGAATGGAAATTATTTGGCAGGTGGAGGCGGAGTAAACTGCGCATCGACATCGGCGATGATCGCGCCGCCGCCTTTCGGCTTGGGTTGGATGGCCGCAGCGCCACCGCCTGGATTGATGTCGATCTTCTTGCCGTTGATCTGGATCGGGCCATTGGAGGTGATGTTGATGTTCTCGCCCGTGATGGCGACATTACCCTTCTTGTCCATGTAGAAGACCGCTTTGCCGCAGGTGATCGCGAAGCTGTCGCCCGCCTCGATCATGAAGTTTTTTCCGACCAGGGTGCTCTTGTCTCCACCGATCTGCTGCAAGGTGTCGGTCTTGACGGTTTCGATCAGGGTCTTTTTTACCCGGTTGATTTCGTTCTCGCCCACGAATTTGGTGCGATCAACCCCGACCGAAATGGACTGGTTGTTACCGATACTGACGCTCTGGTCGTTGCCCACGGTGCGGGTTTCGTCGTGCCGCACGGTGTAGGTCTGGTCGTTCTTGACCAGGCCGTCGAGGTTGCGCTCGGCCTGCATCCACAGCTGCTCGGCGCCTTTTTTGTCTTCGAAGCGCATGCCGTTGGCGTTGTCCGGGCCGCCCTTGGGCGTGCTGCGCGACAGCACGCCGCTCTGGGTTTTATTGTCGGGCAGCTTCCAGGGCGGCATGGTGTCTTCGTTCGGCACCATGCCGGTCACCAGAGGACGGTCTGGATTCCCGTTCAGGAACTGGACCACGACTTCGGTGCCCACCCGCGGAATCGAGGTCATGCCGAAGCCGGGGCCGCTCCAGGCACTGGCCACGCGGATCCAGGCCGAACTCTTGTCGTCATACTTGCCGATGCGGTCCCAGTGGAACTGCACGCGTACCCGGCCGTATTGGTCGGTGTGGATTTCTTCGCCAGGCGGCCCGGTCACGATCGCCGTTTGCAGGCCGTAGACTTTGGTGCTCGTGCTGTTAAAACCGCGCCCCGGCCGCCACGGGATTTTCTTGCGGATGCAGCCGATCCGGTTCTCGTAATGCGACAGCCCCGTTTGGCGGCTCACCTGATAGTTGTTGGTGGCCGTGTGATGGACCTCGATGATGAGGAAGTTGTCGCCGCCATCGTAATGATCGGTCAGATCGAAACTGCGTCCTGGCTGTGCGTAGCGGTCGTTGCCGGCGCCTTCGAAGTGCTTGCCGGAGGCTTCGATTTCTTCGAGCCGCAGACGGGTTTGCGCGTCGCCGTCGCCGGCATCCTTGAAGCCGTAGGCGCCGGTGTATTCGTACACTTCTTTCTTCAATACGTCGCCCTGCTGGTTGACGGTCGGCAGGTCGACCTTGACCGGCTTCGGCTTCTTGAAGTCGAAGCTGGCCAGCGCCACGTGGGCCGATACCAGGTTGCGCACCGGCGTCCATTCGCGCAGGGCGTCGTCTTCTTCGGTGCCGGCTTCGGCCTGGAAGGGAATGTCGCTGCGCCCGTCGATCGGCGGCGCGCTAGTCGAGTCATCCGCCAGCACCAGCGTATGGCCGCCGGCCGTGTGTTCGTACCAGTAGAACCAGCCTTTCGCTTCCCAGCGCCGGTGCACGTAGTTGTAGTCGGATTCGTCGAACTGGCAAGCGTCGGTCATGACCGGATCGGGGCCGCCGATGCGCATCTCGCTCTTGCGCACCGAATACTCACCGAAAATGTCGTCGGTCTGGTCGCGCACTGTCATGTTGTGATACAGGTAGTTATCGCGGCGCAGGCGCAGGTAGGCCAGCCAGGGCAGCAGGACCATTTCGTAGTACACATAGCCGCCGTCGGCGCGCACGCGGCGGAACTCGAACACGTGGCCATTGAAGTAGCGCAGGCTGCCGTCTTCGCGCACCAGTTCGACCGTTGCCAGTTTGCCCTGCACATCCTTGAGCGCGATCGAGGGATTGTCGGACAATACCTCCACCGTAAAGTTGAAATCGCGCGACAGCCCTTCGACGGCGTCGAGCCGGTTGGCCAGCATCAGGCCCGACGGGCCGCCGGACGGAAAGCGCAGGCGCAGCAGGCGCGTACTCTGGCGGTCGTCGCCCCCTGACGAAGAGGATGCGGAAGGTAGCGTACTCATGGGGAGTCCTTTGACTGACTGTAGGGATAAATAGTGGAACGAGCGGCCAGGTACTCGGCGCTTTCGCGTGCAATGCAGATATCGGTCCTGCTTAGGGCTCGCTTTTCGTCTGCAGCTAGCGAGGAAGACCGACGCAATGACAGGGGTTGCAAAAAAATCAATGACACTATTATATCATTTCATATTGGAAATGCAACTGAAAGTATGCATTTGCTTTTGCGATCAGACTATTTTCAGGCAGTGGAGGCTCGCTCTAATCCCTTGTTAGAACTCCATACCGCGCAGGCGAAGGTCGGTTGCGGCTGGTCGGGAGTGAAGAAAATGGGAG
Source organism: Massilia sp. CCM 8734 (assembly GCF_011682155.1). Classification (NCBI taxonomy): domain Bacteria; kingdom Pseudomonadati; phylum Pseudomonadota; class Betaproteobacteria; order Burkholderiales; family Oxalobacteraceae; genus Massilia; species Massilia sp. CCM 8734. The sequence goes on along the minus strand of NZ_WHJI01000069.1, from coordinate 13,286 downwards.
GTGCTTTCGTGCGAATTTGCTATCCCCCGATTGTGTAAATCAAGGTCGACCTGGAGTTGCTGGCGTTTATGGCCAGCAACGTGGGGGTGGCGATCGCGCGCATGCAGGCCGACCACGCGGTGCGGGTGGCCAAAGAACGCCTGGAGCAGCAGAATTCAGCCTTGAACGCGGCCCTGACGGCCTTGCGGGATGCGCAGACCGAACTGGTGCGCCAGGAAAAACTGGCCTCGCTGGGACGGCTGGTGGCGGGCGTGGCGCACGAAATCAACACGCCGCTGGGCATTTGCGTGACGGCCACCAGCCATCTGGTGCAGGAGTTGAAGCTTACGCGCGAGGAACTGGCGGCGGGCGAGATGACAGAAGACAGCCTGGCGCAGTTCTTCGACATCGTCGACCAGTCGCTGCGCATCATGACCACCAACACCCAGCGCGCGGCGGCGCTGGTGCGCAGCTTCAAGCAGGTGGCGGTGGACCAGTCGTCGGACCATATCCGCAGCTTTAACATGAAGGCGTATCTGGCTGAAGTGCTGCTGTCGCTGCAGCCGCGCCTGAAAGGGCGGCCTGTGAAGGTGGAGGTCGATTGCCCGGACGATATCACGCTCGACAGTTTCCCCGGGGCGGTGTCGCAGATCGTGACCAACCTGCTGATGAATTCGCTGGTGCACGGGTACACGCGCGAGCAGAGCGGGGTGATCAAGATCGAGGTCAGGCTCGATGGCGGGCAGGTGTGGTTCGATTATCGCGACGACGGGGCGGGGATGGACCAGGAAACCTTGGGGAAACTGTTCGATCCGTTCTTTACGACGCGGCGCGCGCAGGGCGGCAGCGGGCTGGGGGCGCATATCGTGTACAACCTGGTGACCGGGCCGCTGGGCGGGTCGGTGACGGTGGACAGTGCGCCGGGGGAGGGGCTGCATTACCGCTTGCGGTTTCCGCAGAGCCGCAAGTAGGCGAAATCAAGCTTCGGGTGTTCTCGTCATGGCATTCTCCGTGTGCGATTGCTCCGGAAACTGTGCGTAAGACTGTGGCTTACTTGATCATGGCAGATTCCGATAGTGAGTCGATCAGGAACGTATGTATTTTCTTCGAGAACTCACTTTCTTCCAGCAATGTGGGTAACACCAAAGTATAGCGTGTTGGATTTGCCAGGAATATTGTGGAATTGTGAGGATCCGTCGACATGAGATCCGCAGACCCAAGAATATTGGATATGTGTACGTCGCCATGAAAAAATGACTTGGAGCAGGCGAAAAACATAAAGCAGCCTTCGCCATCTTCATTCAAGGCATAACCATTTTTGTCCTGAAAATCATCCATGGCCGCGTCTTTTGAGATGAAGATTTCGACATCACCCGCGTGGCGCTCGTCGTCCACCAGCGCCGTTGGCCACATCAAGCGTACTTTTTCCAAGAACTTGGCCGCTGTCGCTTCGCCAGGCATATTTGTCCAATAGGTATAATCTGATCCGGTAATTTTCATAATTCTTCCCTATTGTTTTGTGAAGGTTGGATTCCCTGTCATTTTTTCAAGCGTTGACGCATATGGCAAGAAGCTATATTGTATGGTCTTTTCTGCAAGATACCCCTCATTTTTCGGATCAACCTGACTACTTCCATCGGAAACAAAAATGGCTCAGCGCCCTGTTTTTACGCCATCCCTGACTGGCCCTTTGCTTGTCTCCACGCATCATATTGAATTTCAGTGGTTTCCAGGAATGTCGGTCAGTCAAGCCCAAAAATCCATCGATTCCTTACACCAGCGTAGCATCGAGCAGTTGGGGGTGAATGCCGTCCTGGAGATTTCGAGCAAGTCGAAGGACGCGTGGGGCGTGCGGCTGAGTGCATTTAATCTGATGATCAAGACGGATCGATATGAACGTGAGTTCAGCCTGGAGTGTGCTTTTCAATCCAGTAAGGTGTTCGAGCATGGCGGGCCGTTTACAGACTTGCTCGGCGCGCGCTCGATCGATGCAAAGCGCGACGAGCGCCTCAATCAGAATGGAAGATTGATCAAATTCCAGTACTTTGATGTGGATTGGCCTTTGGAGCCGCGTACTGCGTTCTACGATTGGCTGTACATTAATGCGCTATTTAAGCAACCTGAATTAGCCGACATCGTTCTGAAGTATAGTGCATTTTCCGATATCGCTTTTAATCCTGCACGCTCGATCAATTGCCAGGCCTATGCCGCTGCGCTGTATGTGTCGCTGCATCAGCGGGGATTGTTAACTGACGATGTTATTGCAGATCAGGCCGCCTATCTCAGACTAATCGACACCGGCGCGGTCAATAATGCTCATGAGAATACGGACCGGAATAAGTCATTGTTTACCTGATACAAAGTTTGCCTCAGTCCGGCCAGCGCCGGTTGATATCGACCGCGGCGTCAATGTTGGCGATCAGCAGCTCCACAAACACCGGGTCGAGATGCGTTCCTGACACTTCACGCAAGTGCGCCACCACGTCCTCCAGCGGCCATGCATTCTTGTAACAACGCTTGTGACTGAGCGCATCGAACACGTCGGCCACGGCCACGATGCGCGCGTAAATATGAATATCCGGCCCCATCAAGCCTTGCGGATAACCGCTGCCATCGAATTTTTCGTGATGCTGGTGCGCGATCACGGCCGCCGCCTTTAAAATCGGGCGCGACGAGCCGTCCAGGATCGACAGGCCCACCGTCGGATGCTGCTTCATGATTTCCCACTCCTCGGGCGTGAGCTTGCCCGGCTTGAGCAGCACCGCGTCGGGCGTGGCGATCTTGCCGATGTCGTGCATCGGCGCGGCGTGCATCAGCACCGCCGTCTCATCTTCCGGCATGCCGGACGCCTGCGCCAGCATATGGCACACCTGCGACATGCGGCGCACGTGGTTGCCGGCCTCGTTGGAACGCGATTCGACCACGTCGCCCAGGCGCATGATCAGCTCGGCCTGGGTATCGGTGATCTCTTGCGTGAGCAGGATGTTGTCGAACGCGATAGCCACGCCCGAACAGAACACTTCGAGCAACTGGGCATCGATATCGGCGATTTCTTCCACGCCCTTGAGCACCAGCAGCGAGGCTTTACCACTGCTGTTTGGAAAGTAGCCGACGTAGGTATCGCCATGCAAGCGCGAAATGCGGTTGCTGCGCGCATCGTCGAGCTGGGCCATCAGTTCGGGACCAAGCATGGCCTCGCCAATGTCGCCGATCTGCGCCAGCACTTCGTATTCGCTCTCGCCGGTAATGACGCTCGCGCCCGCCAGGCGCAGCAGCATGCTTTTTTCCAGGCGCAGCAAGGCCACGACTTGTTGCAACAAGCCGCTGGCGAAGTCTTTCAGGTTGCGTTGCTGGAAAATGTGCGACGAAGCCGCGATCACCCGCTCCAGGCCTTCGCGATAATTCACTTGCAGCAGGCGCGCTTCTTCGACCTTCATGATGTCGCGGTAGGCGCGCAGGGCGGCAAAGGTGGTGGTGAACAGTTTGGTCCGGTCGAGCTCGGTCTTTTCCTTGTAATCGTTGATGTCGTAATTGACGATCACGCGCTCTTCCGGCGCCTGCCCCGGCTGGCCGGTGCGCAGCACGATGCGGGTGAACTGGTTGCCCAGGTCTTCGCGCATCCAGCGCGCCACTTCCAGGCCGCTGTCGTCGTTTTCCATCACCACATCCAGGAACACCAGCGCGATATCGCTCTCGCGCGCCAGCACCTCCTTCGCTTCGGCGCCGGTGTAGGCGTGCAGGAAGGTCAGCGCGCGCCCGTCGAGGCGGAAGCGGCTCAAGGTCAGCTTGGTGATGTTGTGGATGTCCGGCTCGTCATCGACAAGCAAAACTTTCCATGGGGCGAGTTTGGGCGCGGCGGAGGATGGAAATGACATGAACGGGTTCCGATACCGGTGTGTTGCGAGGCAAGCGCATCGACAGCCCAAGGCCGGCCCGTGACGCGCGGGGGGACCGTTCGATTGTAGACCGACTGCACTCTATTAACAACAGGCAATACAAACCCAAGCGCATATGCGGCGTGCATCTGACGTAATTTGATCAAGGGTGTCGCGCGCACGCCATCAACCATAGCGTTTTTGGCATCGCTCGCAGTAAAACGCGCGCCGTTTGCTCAGGCCCAGATTGCCTTTTGAGAAAGGCATGTCGCAGCGCGGACAGCTACTCTTGCGGTGCGCCAGCCAGTGCTGTTTCAGCACGTATTGCTTTTTCCATTCGAGGAAGTCGAAGCTGTATTGTCGGGCTTGCTCGACCAGGGCGCGCAGCTTGGGCGCCGGCAGCGCGCCGATGGTCGAGAGCGGATGCAGGCGGATCCGGAACAGCACTTCGTTCTTGATGATGTTGCCCACGCCGGCGAAGATGGCCTGGTCGAGCAGGGCGTCGCAGGCCAGCATGGCGGGTGCGGCGCGCAGCTTCTTGCGCGCCTTGGCCGCATCCCAGGTGGGCGACATGATGTCGGCATCCCAGTCGTAGGCCGCGTCGATGTCGGGCTCGATGTGCTTGACCGAGCAGGCGTAGAAATTGAGTTCGCTGCCGTCGGCAAATTCGAGCGCCATGCGCGCCGGCTTGTCCTTGCGCTCGTTGATGCGATAACTGCCGAACAGCATGAAGTGAATGCGCAGCACCGTGTGCGGCAGTTCGATGAGGAAATGCTTGCCCCAACTGCGCAGCGAGACGATGCGCTGGCCTTCCAGGCTTGGCAGGTCGACGGTCTTGCTGTTGCCGCTGGCGTGCACGATTTCCTTGCCGACGAAGGCAGTCGTTTCTTCACGCAGGATGACGAGCGATGGTCCTTCGGGCACGGTGATCTCCTTTTTTTTACCGATTCTGGATTGAAAGCGCGAACGACACCGTGAGGCGGCTAACATTTCGATACAAACGGCGACAATCCGTGGACCGACGGCGCTGTCAAAAGCGCGTATATTTCATTCTGAGGAAGCGCGTTGCGCATTGAAAGGATCAACATGAAAAGCGTATTGACGAAGGTCTTGCAAGCAAGTGCGCTGGCGGCCGTGATGGCCCTGCCGGCCAGTGCGGCCACGGCGGCGGCAACGGTGTCGTACGTCGAGCCGGACCGTTTTACCGACGTGCCGTTCACGCCGTGGGAGCGCGAGCGCGTGCTCAAGCAACTGACGGCCCACTTCGACAAGCTGGGCGCCAGCCTGCCGGCCGGGCAGGAACTCAAGGTGGAGGTGCTCGATGTCGACCTGGCCGGGCAGACCAAGCCGAATTTTCGCGGCGGCCAGGATCTGCGCGTGATGAACGGCGGCGCCGACTGGCCGCATATCCATTTCCGCTACAGCCTCACCGAGGGCGGCAAGGTCATCAAGTCGGGCGAGGAAAAACTGAGCAATATGCAGTACCTGAACCGCATGAACCATTACGGCAACACCGAGCTGCTGCGCTACGAAAAGCAGATGCTCGATGACTGGTTCAAGCAGGCCGTGGCGGCGCGCTAGGCTGAGCTCATAGAAGCCAGCTCATCATTGTTGCCACAAGCACGGCCGCTCAGCGGCCGCCGGCCGCCCTGGCACGCTCGGCCAGCACGTCCCTGACGGGCATGTCCCTGACGGGCACCTCCCTGACGGGCACGTCCCTCACGGTGTAGTCCGGCGGCACGACAAACAGGGACGCCGGCGGTTCCTCGCGCTTGATATTGCTCAGCCGGTAGATGCGCTCGCCGCTGCGGGGATCGCTGTGCTTGCTGTACACGGTCACCTTCAGCTCGGGCGCGTACCAGCTTTCGTGCGACACCACGATGGCGTTGCGGTTGCCGATGCCGCCGGCGGGAATTTCGTAGGTGCGCAGCTTGCCGTTGGCCTTGACGCCCTCGATCTCCTTGCTGCCCAGCTCGCGCGTGCTGGCCTGCGCTGCCCAGCGCATGTCGCCGAACGCGCTCTCCACGGCCGCGCCGATACGGGTCGCGGCCATGTTGTTGACGAGGATGCGTGCCTTTTCCGGAACTCGCTTGCGGGCGTCGCCCTCGGTCCGCTCGACGCTTTTGACGATCACCGCGTCGCCCGCGTCGGCGCGCAGTTGCGCCACCTTGGCCTGGGCCTGGGCCTTGGCCTGGGCTTCGGTCGCCGCAGCGCTCGGGTCGGGCAACTTGTCCGCGCTTTTCTGGCGCGGGTTGAGGATGTAGGTGACGCCGTCGGCCGGCAGGTACAAGGTGACCGTGCGCAGCTCGCCGTCGGCGTCGCGGATTTCCTGGCGTGTGCGGCCGGCGCTGTCGCGGTAATTCATGCTGCTGCTGGCGCGGTTGATCTCGTTACCGTCGGCCAGGCGCTGCAACTGTTCCGAAACCGCCTCGGCGCTGTACGGCGCGTTCTTGACCACCTTGCCATGCATCGGCAGCAGCGGGCCGGTAAAGCGCAGCGGGTCGGGCGGCGCGGCGGCGGCGGCCTGGGCGCCGGGAAGCAGCGCGCCGCCCAGCAGGACGGCGAACAGGAGGGAAGTACTGTGCATGATGGTCCTCTTCGGTGATGTGGGTTATTGCGAACTCAGGCGCAGGGCCAGCGGCGAACCGTCGGCGCCCACCAGCATCTCGGCGCGCACGAAGTCGCCCGCCGTTTCCGGGCTGACCGGCACGCCGAGCGCCGCCAGTTCGGTGCGTTGCAGGCTCGCTTCGAGCATGCGCGGATGGGTTTCCTGCTCGATGCGCTCCTGCGAGGCCAGCGCGATGAAGGCCAGGCCGTCGTCGAGCTGCAAGGGCGCGTCAGCGTCGGCGGCGCCGGGCAGCGGTGCGCGCAGGATCAGCACGGCCAGCACGGCCGCCGTAGCACTGCCCAGAGCGCCCGCCAGGCCCCAGTGCGCGGGCGAGAGGCGCTGGTACCAGCGCTTGCGCGCAAACCGCTGTGCAAAGGCCGCCATCAGGGCTTGCTCCACACGCGGCGGCGCGCCGCAATCGGCGCTGGCGCTGCGCAAAGCGGCGAGCGGGGCGGCCAAGGCGGGGTCGATGGGATCGTGGTTCATGGCGGTCTTTCAGAGGAGCGCGTGCAGGGCGGCGGGACGGTGCGCGGCCAGCCGTTTAGCCAGGGCGGCGCGCCCGCGCGAGAGGCGCGAGCGCACGGTGCCGATGTCGACCTGGCAAATATCGGCGATGGCGAGGTAAGACATGTCGTGCAGCTCGTACAGGATGACGGCGTCGCGGTAGTGCGGCGCCAGTTGCGCCAGCGCGCGCCGCACCTGCTCGGCCGTTTCATTTTCGAGCAGGCGCGCCAGCGGTTCGCCATCGTCGCTGGCGAGCTCCTGGGTGGTCTCGTCGTCCGGATCGACGTCGGGCAGGCTGGCCAGGCGCAGGCGCGGCTGTTCATGCTTGAGGATGAGTTTGCGCGCCACGCCGAACAGGAAGTTTTGCAGCAGGCCGCGCAGCGGATCGTAATGAAAACTGCCGGTCAGCAAACCCATGAACACTTCCTGGACGATGTCGGCCGCTGTGTCGCCTGAGCCGGTGCGCAGCAGGGCGAAGCGGTACACCGGCCCCTGATGGCGCTGGTACAGGGTCTGGAAGGCCGCGCCCACGCCATCGCGCAGCTGGCGCAGCAGGTCGGTGTCGGTGGCGAGGGCGGTGGGCGGCATGGTCATGGTGGTCTCTTCCCTGTATTGCCGCCAAAGGAAGAAAAAGTTCCAACTAATTGAGGGGGACCCCTTAATCGATCCAGTTCACGCGCGGGAATTTGGCGCGAAACTCGTCCGGCATGGTCACCACTTGCGTGGTCTTGTAGTTGAAAAAGACGAAGCCCGACTTGGCCATGGTGATTTCTTTCTTGTCGCGCGGACGGGTGACGCGGAAGATGATGTCGCCGCCGTACTTGTTAAAATCCATCACGCCGACCTCGAACAGCAACTGGTCGCGCGCGTGCGCTTCGGCGCGGTAGGTGGTGGCCAGGTCGGTGACGATGATGCCGGTGCCGTCGCGCTCGGTTTCGGCGACGCCGAATTCGTACAGGAAACGCGCGCGCGCCTCGGAAATCATTGAAATCATCGAGTCGTTGCCGAGGTGGTTGGCGCCGTTGATGTCGGTGACGCGCACGGTTAGCGGGGTCGTGTAGTAATACTGGTCTTCCGGAAAATCGAGAATCAGGCGGGCCATAGTGTCGGTTTCGTGGTGGACGGGGCAAACGCCAATTTTAGCGCCTCACGCCCCGCCATGCCGACTTGTTACCCTCAGGCCCTTTCAAGCCTTGGGCGCGCGCACGATCCGGTACACCTTGCCGGTGGCGGCGATCAGGTACAGCTCGCCGTCGCCATCCTGGCCGAACGATTGAATCGCATCGATGTCGGCAATGGCCCAGCTGGTCTGCTCGGTGACGCTGTCGTCCTTGTACAGGAAGCTCTTCAGGTAGCCGCCGCAATAGTCGGAATAGAAGTAGCGTCCGGCCAGTTCCGAAATCGCCTTGCCGCGATACACGAAGCCGCCCGTGATCGAGCAGCCGTTGACGTTGTTGTTGCCGTGATCGTATTCGAACGCCGGCAAGGTCAGCCCGTTCTTGTTGCAGATGGCCGCGTTGTAGCACAAGGTGCCTTCCATGGTGTTCCAGCCGTAGTTCAGGCCGGCCTGCTTGACGCTGGCGATGTCGACTTCCTCGCGCCTGGCCTGGCCAACGTCGGCGATGTACAGGCGATCGCCGTCGAAGGCGTAGCGCCATGGATTGCGCAGACCCGAGGCCCAGATCTCGGCGCGGCGGCCGCCCTGGCCGACAAAGGGGTTCGATGGCGGAATCAGGTACGGCTGCACGCCGCGCGAATCGGCCACATCCAGGCGCAGCATCTTGCCCAGCAGCGAATTGAGGTTTTGCGCGTTGCCCTGCGGGTCACCCGTACCACCGCCGTCGCCAGTGGCCAGGTACAACATGCCGTCCGGGCCAAAGCTGACCAGGCCGCCGTAGTGATTGGTGGCGCCGGGATGGGGAATGCGGATGATTTCCAGCACCGCCGACGGCTCGGCCAGGTTGCGGTTGGCCGACGATACGCTGTGCCGCTCGACAACGATGTTATTGGCCGCATCGGTGAAGTAGATGAAAAACCAGCCGTTCCGGGCATAGTCGGGATGGAAGGCCATCGACAGCAGCCCGCCTTCGCCGACGGTCGCGACCCGGTTGCGGATGTCGAGGAAAGGCGTGCCGAGCAGGGCGCCATCCTGGATCACGAGGATGCGCCCGCTGCGTTCGACGATGAACTGGCGCGTGTCGCCGCTCGGGGCGGTGAGGAACACGGCGCCGCTGACGTTGGCCACTTCGCGCACGGCGAGCGCCAGCGTAGTGCTGCTGTAGCTGATGTTGACGACGGCGTTGCTGTCGGCCGCCACGGTGGCGTTCTGGACCGGCGTGGCGGCGCTCCAGCTCAGGTTGCCGCTCAGGATGCTGTCGGCGCTGACGGTGTAATTGCCGGGCGCGAGACCCGACAAGGTCTGGCCGCTGCCGATGGTTTTTGCGTAGGAAGCCGGGCCGCTGATGCGCACCGCCGCCGGCAGGCCGGCGGGCAGGCCGGCCAGGTTGACCGTCAGCGCACCGCTGCCGCCCGGGGGCGTGGACGGCTGGTCGTCGTCGGAGCCGCAGGCCGACAGCAGGAGCAGGGCCAAGGTGGCCAGGAGGGTCCGCAGGTATGATGTGAGCATGTCAATCTCCGGGGGTGGCATTGAGTAATTGACAATACGGGCGGACCTGGCGCCAGTCTGTGCGCCATCGCACGCCGTTCAGCGCGGCCGCGCGGCGGCGTCGCTCCCGCTGCGCACCGCCAGCAGGTACAGCACCAGCGAGGCCAACGAAAAAACCAGCAGCAGCGAAAACAGCAGCGCCGGCGACGCCTTGAACTGGAGCAGGGTGGCGATCGCGATCGGCCCCGCCGCCCGCGAGACCAGTGCCGGGCCGGCCAGGGCGCCGGAAATGGCGCCGTAATTGCGCGCACCGAACAGCAGTTGCGGCACGGTACCCCGCACAATGGTCAGGATGCCGTTCGAGAAGCCATACAACATGCAGAACAAGGCCACCGCCGCCTGGTGCTGGCCCCAGAACAGCACGGCCAGCAAGGCGCCGGGCAACACCGCGAAGCAGACCATGCCGACCACCTGCGGCCGCGCGTGGCGGGCAAAGCGCATTTCGCCGAGGCGGCCGGCGACCTGCATCGGACCGATCAGCGCGGCCATCCACACCACGTTCGACAAGGCGTGTCCGTACGATTGCAGGATTGGAATCAGGTGCACCGACAGCGCCGAGAAAATGAAGCTGTTGGCCGAAAAGGCGAAGGCCAGTTTCCAGAAGGCGGGATGGCGCAACGCTTGCCTGAGGCTGAAATCGGCGCCCGCCGGCGCCTGCGGGTGCACCCTGGCGCGCGCCGGCGGCGTGCCCAGCAGCAGGTGCAGCGGCAGGCACAGCAGCAACTGCGCCAGGCCGTAGATCAGGAAGGTGTGGCGCCAGCCCAGCACGCTGTTCAGTTGCACCGTGAGCGGCCAGAACACGGTGCTGGCGAAACCGCCAAACAGGGAGACGGTCGAGATGGCCCGGCGCGCGCCGAGGCCGAACTGGCGGTTCAGGGTGGCGAACGCGGCCTCGTACAACACGGCCGACATGGATGCGCCGAGTACGCTCCAGGCCAGGTAATAGCCGAGCACGCCACGGGCCTGGCTCAGCAGGATGAAGCCGAGTCCGCACAACAGCGAGCCGCCGGCCATCACCAGGCGGCCGCCGTGGCGGTCGATCAGCATGCCCGAGGGCGTGGCGGCGACGCCGGCCACCAGCAGGCACCACGAAAACGCGCCGAACACGGCGGCGGGAGGCAAGGCCAGCTCGCGCGCGATGTCGTGCGCCACGATGGCGAAGGCGTAGTACAAGGTACCCCAGGACAAGACCTGGGTGATGGCGAGGATGGCGATCGTGTCGCCGCTGCGGGGTGGGCTGTCCATGTGCTTGCGCGCTTGCGGGTTGTTGGCGCAAGGGCGCACCGGACGATTGTACGGTCAAGACGGAAATATTGCTGGCGGTCATTTTAGTCCGGCCAGGGGCCACGCGCGCGCAAGCGACGCCGCTTCAGAGGTTGAGAGTTTTCTGGCGTGATGAGCGGGCATGATCGAAAGACTCTCAGCCTCTCAGGCGCTCAGCCTCGGGCGCTCCTGCAACAGCGCTTCGAACGCATCGGGCGGGAGCGGTTCGCCGAATAGAAATCCCTGGCCGTAATCGCAGCCGGCCCGGCGCAATATATCGTATTGCTGTTCGGTCTCCACCCCCTCGGCAATGACTTTCAGGCCCAGCTTGTGGGCCATGACGATGATGGCCTCGCACAGCGCCACGTTGGCGGCGTCGTGCTCCAGGTTGTAGACGAAGGACTTGTCGATTTTGAGGTAGTCGAGATTAAACTTGCGCAAGTAGGACAGCGACGAATACCCGGTGCCGAAATCGTCGAGCGAAATCTTGATGCCCGCCTGCTGAAACGCCAGCAACTGCTTCATCACCGCGTTGTTGGACGCCAGCAGCAGCCCTTCGGTAATCTCGATCCCCACTTCGGGCGGGCTGGTGTCGCCGTTGGGGGCGAAGCTGTAGTCGGTCAGCCAGTGACGGCAGTTTTCGCCGTTGGTGTGATAGAACTGGACCGGCGAGACATTGACATTGACCGTCAGTTGCTGGTCGAAGGCGCGCCAGCGGCGCGCGTGCGCCAGCGCCTGGCGGAACACCCAGTTGCCGATCGTGACGATCTGCCCGGTGTGCTCGGCGATGGGGATGAAGTCGACCGGGCTGACCGCGCCGCGCGAAGGATGCAGCCAGCGCACCAGCGCCTCGGCCTTGCGGATGCAGCCGTTGTGCATGTCGATGATGGGCTGGAAGTGGACCGTGAGCTGGCCTTCATCGATGGCGCGCCGTAACTCGTTGCTGATCGCCATGCGCGCCTGCGCCGCCTCCTGCATGCTGGCGGTGAAATAGGTAAAGCGGTTGCGGCCGTTGTCCTTGGACTGGTACATGGCCTGGTCGGCGTTGCGCAGTAGTTCGCCCGCCGTCTGCGCGTCGCGCGGATACAGGGTGATGCCGACGCTGGCCGAGATATAGGCCAGCTCGTTGCCGAGCAGGAAAGGCTTGGCCAGGTCGTTGCGGATTTTTTGGGCCACGTCGGTGACCGTGTCGACATTGTGCAGTTCGCTCAGGGTGATGGTGAATTCGTCCCCGCCCAGGCGCGCCACGGTATCGCTCTCGCGCACATAGGTTTGCAGGCGCTGCCCGACCTGCTTGAGCAGCATGTCGCCGACCTGGTGCCCGAGCGTGTCGTTGATTTCCTTGAAGTGGTCGAGGTCGATGAACAGCAGGGCCAGCGGCAAGCCGCTGCGGTGGGCTTTTTTGATGTCCATTTCCAGCCGGTCCTGGAACACATTGCGGTTGGGCAGGCCGGTCAGGCGGTCGATGTTGACTTCGCGCAGCGCTTGCTCGATCAGGCGGCGGTCGTGCACCTCGGTCGAGAGCGAATACGCTTGCTGCTGCAGGGCGGCGATGGTGCGCTGCAGGGTTTGCACGCTGGCTGCGGGGTCGTAGCTTTCGGCCGGCAGCACGTGGGTGTGCAGGGTGCACACTTCGTCGAACATGGGCGCGTCGGCCGCGGCCGGAAAGGCGTTGAGCGGATAGGCGCACAGCAGGTCGAAATCGAACTGGCGCTGCAGGTTGTTGAAGAAGCGCTCGACCCGGATGGCGGCGTCGTGCTTGCCGCCGGCGTTGAGCGAGCAGTGCGAGGTGGCGCACAGGATGGCCACCATTTCGCCGAACACGCACACGCGGCCCTGGTGCCGCTCGCTGGCCTGGCGGATGACGTTGCCGATGGCGCTGCGGAAACGCCGCTCGTCGGGCAAGCCATCTTCCATGAACATGGGCAGCATGTGGTCGGCGTGCAAGGCCAGATAGCTGCCGTCCGCGCTGCGGCCCTTGGCGTCGACCAGGCCGCGCGCGCTCAGGCTCTCGTGCAGCATCTCGAGGTGGCTGCTGGTGGCGATGGCAATGCCTTTGTCGCCACGCTCGAGGGCGCTGCCGATGTAGTCGGACAAGCCCTTGATGAGAAAGACGTCGTCCTCGTAAAACTGGACCAGGTGATCGTTCATGCGCGTTCCGCAACCGGATGAATGAACTGGTTAGATGCGGCGTGATGGGATTAGTTCCCCGCCTCAGGCGCGAATGACGGCCATGGCGTTAACTTAAGGCCCGTCATTCCCGCGCAGGCTGCTAGCCTGAATTTTGCATAAAAAAGGGCAAGAATGCCGTAAGTGATTGATAAAATGTGAGTTATCCATAAAACACAATTTCAACACGAACGCACCTTGCCCGGCATGAATTCTACCTCAG
>NZ_WHJI01000068.1:0-23125 GCF_011682155.1 Massilia sp. CCM 8734 | reverse complement strand
CAGTACTTGCTGCCGCTTCCGAAACGTCGGACGGATGTGATGCTGCTGTCATGTTCAATTCCATATGTGTGCCAACTTCCTTAATTAGACTGATGAAGTTGTCTCACAACAGTTTGACACAGGGGGGCTGCTGGACAACCTGGAATGGGCGCATGGCTTTTCCAAGCGCTTCGGCATCGTGCATGTGAATTTTGCGACCCAGGAGCGCACGCTCAAGGACAGCGCGTATTTTTACCGCGAGGTGATCGCCACCAATGGCGCTGTGCTCGACGGCGTGCCGGCGCGGCCGTCGCCATGGACTGGCGCGGCGATGTGGACCGAGTGAGGCGTCTGGAGGAGGCCCCATGACCCCTCTACTCGACGATAATGTCACCCGGGAGCTCGTTGCCATGAAAATGGCGAACGCAAAACCGTCTTGCATGTTGCACCACATACGACTGATCCTTGCCGACGATGCTGCGGATTGGGTCATCTTCATGAAGTATTTTCGTCACGCTTTTGATCTGTCGATAAAACAGGTTTCCCCCATTTTAGGATGGCATATGGGGGAACTGGATGACAGTCAGTTGGATAATTTTCTTCTTGCTGAAATATATCCCTCGTAAGAATATCTGGAGCTCTGGTTGGTCTGCCTTGACGGCTTTCGTCGCGCCGGCTGCTTACTCGGGCTTGATCAGATACTCTGTCTGGCAGAAAGAGTATGGCTGAATAAATTCGGGGAAAAATACCAGGTTCTTGCCCTCGACCCAGATCCGGTACGAGCCTTTTTTCAGGTAAAAATCGCAGCGTTCGTCATCGATGTTCAATAGCAGTTTGCTGTCGTCGATCAGGGTTTCGGCGGTTTGCTCGTCGAGTCGGATCAATTCCTTGTTTTTCGTAATGCTGGGCATGATTGTTGCGGAGGGCAACATCTGCTTGAACAAGGCCCGCGCGGGCACCAGCTCGCCGGTCTTGAGCGCAAACACACGCGCTTCCTTTTCTTCGTCGGGCGACCCGGCGCACACGGTCGACTTGGCGAACACGACGCTCAGGTAGGCGTCGGACACGAGTACCTTGTCGAATGCCAATTTGTACCCCCACGGGCGGCCCTGGGCGGCGGCGCCGCACTGCTTGGCCTCGTCGGCGAAACCGGCCGCAGTCGCCTTCAAGATGGCATTGACGTGGACGACGGCTTTGCGGGGCATGCCGGCGACCGCGTCGACCGACACGGTTTGAATCGCCACGCTTGTGGTCGGCGTGCTGTCCGCGACCCGGTAGCCAACCGGCGCGGGCGCCAGTCCACGTGCCTGCGCCTGCAAGATCGGCAGGCACATGCTCGCGCATGCTGCAAAAGCCACTATGTTCATGAACGAAGCTTCCTTATGCGTGGGTAAGTGTTGTCAGATCCTTGCGGTCGTTTTTGCCGGCGACCGCTGGTCCGCTGACGCCGCCTGGAACGCGTAGCAGATCATGGCGCTCAGGGGATGATCGGGCAAGAAGATAATGTACCAGCAGCGGCCATCGGGCGAGGACGCGTTCCATCCCGGGCTCCCGGCTGCGTTTTGCTGGCGCGCCTGCCTCGCACACTATCGGTTACAAGGCGATGTTGTATTTAACTGACACCAAGGGAAATAAAAAATTCTTCTGGCCAATGCTTTTTCGCGATGCCGGTTTGTCTATGTGACTACAACAATTGCCACAAATATATTTATGCAATATGCATGATAAACGGAAATCAATGAATTGAAGAACTTGATATTGCAATTAGAACAATTTCTTTATTGCACATATGTCTGATAAAATGCTCGGCTCGTTACGATTTGTGCAATAGATCAGGCCATGTATGTGGGCTGTGACGCGCCCGCCATGCTGCTTACTCAAACTTCTACCTCGCTCTGTTTTCCGCCGCGCTTGCTCAAGCTGGGCTCCCTGGTGCACGCCGCACTGTTGGTCATGTCGGCCTCGACCGCCTCGGCGCAACAAGTCGCCACGCCGGGCGCGCCTGCGCTCAACCCGCTGGAAGTGGCGCAGGAAGGTATCCGCCGGCAGGAAGAGCGCACGCGCGAGCAGCAACAGCAATTGCAGACCAAGGCCGACCTGCTGCAAGCGGCGCAGCCCGTTGCCGACCTGAGCAAATTGCCGGCCGAGACCCCTTGTTTTTTGATCAAGAGCATTACTGTCGGTAACAAGCAAGAGCTCGGCTCGCTGGCGTCCACGGTCGCCCCTTTCCTCGGCCAGTGCGTCGGCGTGCAGGGCGTGCGCCAGATCGCCGCCGTGCTCGACGCCAAATTGATCGCGCTGGGCTACGTCACCAGCCGTGTCAGCTTGCCGCAGCAAAACCTGAGCGAAGGCAAGCTGGTGTTCGCGCTGCACATCGGCCGCGTGGCCGGCGTGAAGATGGTCCGGGCCGGCGTGCCGGGCGACGTGGCCGACACCGACTGGGGCACCTGGACCAACGCTTTTCCGCTGGCGGCCGGCGACGTGCTCAACATCCGCGACCTGGAGCAGGGCGTCGAGCAGATGAAGCGTTTGCCGAGCCAGGCGGTCACGACCCGCATCGAGCCCGGCATGGAGGCCGACACCAGCGTGGTGCTGGTCGAACGCAATGCGGCGAGCCTGCTCGAACGCACGCGCAGCTCTGTCACCCTGGACAACTCCGGCTCGGAAGCGCTGGGTCGCGCACAGTTGTCCGGATCGCTCTCGCTCGATAACGCCGCCGGCCTGAACGACATCCTTAGCCTGAGCAGCAACATTAACGCCCAGCAGCCAAGGCGCGACCATCGCAGCTACAGCCTGTCGGCCAATTACAGCATTCCATGGGATTACCACAGCTTTTCCGTCTCGCACAGCAGCAGCCGTTTCGCCCAGTTTGTGCAAGGCACGACCGCGCGTTTCTTGTCCAGCGGCAGCAGCAGCACGGCCGAGGCCCGCTGGAGTTACCTCGCATGGCGCAGCGCATCGGCCAAGGCCGGCGTGCACGCGGCCCTGTCGACCCGTCGCGCGCGCAGTTTCCTCGACGATGTGGAGCTGGTGGTGCAGCGCCGCCGCACCAGCAGCGCCCAGGGTGGCGTAACCCTGAAGCAGTACCTCGGCCAGGGTGTGCTCGAGCTCGACCTCGGTTACCGCATGGGCATCGGCCTGGGCAGCGCCGAAGACGATTATCCGAGCGCGGCCGAGGGCGGCCTGACCCTGCGTCCGCGCATCTTTAGTTTTAACGGCTCGTACAGCCGGCCATTCAAGGTGGCCGGGCGCGCAGCGCAGTACAGCGCCAGCGTGCGCCTGCAAAAAACCGGCGACATGACCTTGTCCGCCGACCAGATCAGCATTGGCGGGCGCTACAGCGTGCGCGGCTTCGACGGCGACAGCGTGTTGCTGGCCGAAAGCGGCGCGATCCTGCGCAACGATGTCTCGACCGGCTTGCCCTCCATCGCCGGCATCGACAGCAGCGCCTTCGTGGCGCTCGACGTCGGCAAGGTCTCGGGGCCAAGCGCCGCCGGGCTGGTCGGCGACACCCTGGCCGGCGTCGCCGCCGGCGTGCGCGGCAGGTGGAAGGGGTTGGTGTTCGACGCCAGCCTGGCTATCCCGATCAGTAAACCGGAGCGTTTCAGGACGCGTGCCGTCACCCCATCGGTATCGGTCACGTATTCGCGCTGAGCCCCCCGCAGTTTTATCAGTACCCCCTTTGCAGCACCCGTTTGACGCCGTTCAGGCACCCAAGGACCTATCATGAAATCACCCATCCGCCATCTGTTGAGCAAGCAAACCACCCTGACCGCGGCCGACCGCCTGGTCGCGGAGCAGTTGCTCGAACCGATCGAGAGCGCCTCCGGCACGCGGCGCCCGTGGGCGCGGGTGGTGGCCCAGGTGATGATCGTGTTGCAGATCCTGCAGACGGCCCTGGTGGCGGCACCCGCCAACGCCCAGGTGGTGGCCGCAGGCAACGCCCCGGCCGGGCAAAAACCGCTGGTCGATGCCGCCGCCAATGGCGTGCCGATCGTGCTGATCGCGCCGCCGAGCGCGGCCGGTGTGTCGCACAACCGCTATGACCAGTTTAACGTCGGCAAGCAGGGCTTGATCCTGAACAACAGCCGCGAGGCGACCGGCACCCAGCTGGGCGGCATCGTCAATGGCAACATGCAGCTCGGCACCACCAGCGCGCGCATCATTCTCAACGAAGTCACCTCAAGCAACCCATCGCACCTGAATGGCTATATCGAAGTGGCCGGCCAGCGCGCCGACCTGGTCATCGCCAATCCGAACGGCATCCGTTGCGACGGCTGCGGCTTTCTCAACACCGCAGGGCGCGCCACCCTGAGCACCGGCACGCCGACGTATAACAGCGCCGGCCAACTGGACAGCCTGAACGTGCAGCGTGGCGTGATCAGCATCGGCGCCGGCGGCTTGAACGCGAGCAACATGGAACAGCTCGACTTGCTGGCGCGCGGCATCGTGATCGAAGGCGAAATATCCACCAAGAACCTGCAAGCGGTGCTCGGCGCCAACAAGGTCTTGTATGGCACACTCAAAGCCACCCAGCAAGACGGCAGCGGCAGCGCTCCCAGGTTCGCGATCGATATCGCCGAACTGGGTGGCATGTACGCCAACCAGATTTACTTGGTCGCGACCGACAAGGGCCTTGGCGTCAACAGCGCCGGCCGGATTGCCGCGCTGACCGGCAACCTGACGCTGAGCGCGCAGGGCGATCTGACCCTGAAAGACAATTACAGTAAACAAGACGTCGTCCTCGCCAGCACCGGCAAGGTCAACCTGACCGGCGAGACCAACGCCGGCCGGGACGTGCGCATCGCCGCGCCCGACAGCATTGCCATCGCCAAAGGCGGGGTGCTGCGCGCCGAACAAAGCGTGCTGCTGAGCACCCGCCAGATCGACAACAGCGGCAGCGTGATCCAGAAATCGGCGAGCCAGGCACTGGTGCTGGCGGCCGAACGCATCAACAGCAGCGGCAGCATGTATTCGGCCACCGCCCTGACCCTGCAAGCGACGACCATTGACGGCACCGGCGGCGTGTTGCAGGCCGAGCGCGGCCTGAACGTGACGGCCGACAGCATCGCGGTGGACCGGCAGCAGTGGGCGGCCAACGACGCGGTCACGGTCAAGGCAGGCGCGCTGCGCGCCACCAACGGCGTGCTGTCCGCCGGCAGCGCGCTGTCGCTGGACGCCATGGGCCTGCTCGACGTGCAAGGCAGCAAGCTGAGCGCCACCAAATCGGTCGCACTGCGCGGCCAAGGCGTGCACAGCGCCACCGCCACCGTGACGGCGGCCTCGGTCGTGCTCGATGCGGGCAAGGGCAAGCTGGATAATACCGGCGGTGTCCTGTACGCCTCCGAAGCCATGGACGTGCGCGCGAGCGGCATCGACAATACGCGCGGCAAGATCGTGGCGATCGACAAGCTGGCGCTGAACGCCGGCGGCGGCGCGCTCGACAACACGGGCGGCACGGTGGCATCGAACAAGGCGCTGTTTGCCAACGTGGGCAGCATCCGTAACCGCGACGGCACCGTGTCCACCTCCAGCGACCTGGTATTGGATGGCGCCGTCGACAACAACAAAGGCAAGCTGATCACGACCGGCGCCTTCACCTTTGCCGGCAGCGCGTTCGATAACGCCGGCGGCGCCATCCAGGCCGGCAAAGCGGTCGGCTTGCATGCCAGCGGCATGGTCGACAACGCCGGTGGTGTGATCCAGAGCACCGGCGCAGGCGTCACCATCAAGGCCGATCGTCTCGACAATACCAAGGGCACGCTCGGCGCCGTCGGCGACATTGCCATCGACGCGCAACGCCTGCTCGGCGCCAACGGCGACATGAACGCCGGCGGCAAGCTGGCGCTGGCCGGCACCTCGCTCGACCTGGCTGGCGCCAAACTTTCCAGCGGCGGCACCCTGGCGCTGGCGGCCAGCGACATCGTCGCCACCGCGGCGACCTTGCGAGCCGGCCAGGCCTTGAGCATCAAGGCCAACAACTTGTCCGCCGCCGGCGCGAGCCTGACCTCGGTTGGCACCGTCGACCTGGCCACCAGCGGCGACGCCTCGCTCGACAAGGCGTCGATTGCCGCCAACGGCAACATCAAGCTCGACAGCCGTAACCTGAACGCCCAGCAACTGCGTGTGGAAAGCGGCGCCAATGTGGCCATCAAGGCCGGCCTGGGCGACCTGCGCGACGCCATGCTGTCCGGCGCGCGCGGCTTGACCCTTGATACCGGCAAACTGCTGATGCAGGGCGGCAGCGCCGTTTCCGGCGGCAACCTGAGCATCACCGGCCAGAGCCAGCAGGGCGGCAAACTGTCGGCGGCGGGCGACATCGACATCACCATGGCGCAACGGCTCGACCTTGCCGGCGGCGCCATGCTGGCCGGCGGCGATATTGCCGCACAGGCGCAGGGGATCGTCACCGACAAGGCGCAAGTGGGCGCAAAGCACATTGTGCTCGACGCCGGGCTGGAAAGCCTGAGCAACGTACAGGGGACGGTCGTAGCCGAATCCGGCGGCGCCACAGGCAGGCCGGCGTTGGTGGTGCGCGGCAATGACATCGATAACAGCGGCGGTGCGCTCTCGTCCGACGCGAATGCCGTGTTCGACACGAACAAGCAAGTGTTTAACAATACCGGTGGCAATGTCGTGGTGGCCGGCAATCTGGACTTGCTCTCCGGCGCGCTGAAAAACAGTTTCGGCAGCGTCGCTGTCGGCAACAGCATCGTCATGCGCGACAATGATGTCGACAATACCGACGGCCAGCTACGCTCGGGCAAGGATATCGTCATCGACGCCAGCGGCAGGCGCTTCCTCAACGAGCGCGGCCTGGTCGAGGCGCAGGGCGCGATGACCCTCTCGGCAGCCGAGCTGAATAACAACGGCGGCAGACTGGCGGCCAACCAGGCCCTCACCCTCGCTGCCGGCACCCTGGACAACAGCGGCGGCACCGTGGCGGCGGGCAAGGATTTATCCCTGAGCGTCAGCGGCGCCATGACCAGCACCAATGGCGCCTTGCGCGCCGGCGGCCCGCTCAGCATCAGCGCCGCACGCCTGGACGCGGCCGGAGCGCGGATCTCGTCGCAAGACCGGATCGTGATTGCCGCTGACAATGGTATCAACCTGGACCAGGGCGAGATCAAAGCCGGCGGCGGCATCAACCTGTCCGCCTCTGGCGTGCAGGCGAACCGCGCCAGCATCACCAGCAACGGCGCGATCGCCATCAACGGGCGCGACAACATCAACCTGGGCGGCGCCGACATCAACGCCAATGGTCCGCTGACGATCAAGGCCGGCAACAGCGCCAGCCTGGCGGGCGCGCAGATGGCGAGCAACGCGACGTTGCAGGTCAGCGCCGCCAGCATCGACGCCGGCGCCAGCCGCCTGTCGAGCGCGGGGGACCTGAACCTGCAAGCCGATGACGGCACCATCAAGCTGGCCGACAGCATCGTGACCAGCGGCGCGCGCCTGCGCATCGACGGCGCCGGCATCAACGCCACCAACGCACGCCTGGCGTCGAAGGGCGACATCGTGCTCGATACGCGCGGCGAAGACTACCAGGCCGCAGACAGCGTGCACCGCAGCGAGACGGGCGGCATCACGGTCAAGGCCAACAATATCCTGGCCGGCGGGCATGCGCTGAACCAGGGTTTCATTGCCACCGGCGATATCAGGCTCGATGCGAAAGGCGTGATCGACACGTCCAACAGCAGCGTTTCGTCCGGCAATAACATCGTGCTCAACGCCGGCAAGGGTATCAGCACGGCCGGCGGCGCACTGTCGGCGGGCGGCAGCGCCAGCTTGTCCGGCACGACCATCGACAATGCCCAGGGCGCGATGGCGGCCAACGGCGCACTGCTGGTCGTGGCGCGCGAAGGCGGCATCGACAACACCGGCGGCAGCATTTTGTCGGGTACGCAACTGACGCTGCAAACCCGCACCGGCCTGGACCGCATCGACGGCAAGCCGGTCGCGGCCGGCGGCGCGACCGACCTGAATAACAAGGGCGGTTCGATCGTGGGCGTGGGTGGGGCCGTCATCAACAGCGGCAGCATCGACAATAGCGGCGGCAAGATTGCCAGCGGCAACAACCTGGTGCTCGACCTCGGCAACAGCGACCTGCGCGGCGCCAAGGGCAGCGTGCTCAGCGAAAACGGCTTGACCCTGAACGCGCGCCAGATCGACCTGAGCGGCGCCCAAGTGCGCGCCGGCAAGGGCGTGACCATCTCGGCCGAGCAAATCGCGGCGCAGGGCGCGTCCCTCAGCGCCGCCGGCGGCGACCTGCTGATCGACAGCAAGGGCAGCAGTGTCGACGCCAGCGGTGCGGACATGCTGGCCTCTGGCCTGCTGGACCTGAAAACCGGCGCGCTCAACCTGGGGCTGGCGAAGCTCTCCAGCGGCGCCGGCACCACCATCGCCAGCGCCGCGCTCGACGCGCGCCAGGCAAGCATCCAGGCCGGCGGCGACATCATCATCGGCAGCGCGGCAATCAATGCCCAGGATGGGTCGATCGGCGCCGGCGGCAAGCTGGCGGTGAGCGCGACCTCGATCAAGGGCGGCCAGTATTCGGCGTTCAAGGACCTGTCGGTGGTGAGCACCGGCGGCATCGACCTGGGCAAGAGCGCCTTGCCGGGCGCGCAGGGCGGCGCCTTCTTGACGGACGCGGCGTTGTCGGTCAGCTCGCAGGGCCTGATTCTCGACGGTGGCCGGGCCATCGGCAAGAACGTCACGCTCGACGTCGGCAATGGCGCGCTGAGCAATCGCGGCGGCGTCATTCTCGCCACCGACAGCGCAGCCGGCGCGCCGGCGCTCACGCTGGTCAGCAATGGCCTGGACAGCACGGGCGGCAGCATCGTCAGCAATGGCGACCTGGTCATCAACAGCGGCAGCGGTACGCTGGACAACAGCCAGGGCAACATCGGCGCCCTGCGCAGGCTCGACGTCAAGGCCGGCAATGCCGCTAACGCGGGCGGCAGCATGGTGGCCAATACCGCGCTGAGCATGCAAGTGCAGGCGCTAGACAACCAAGCCGGCAAGATCCAGGCCGGCAGCGGCCTGAACCTCAAGGCGGGCGATATCGATAACCGCGCAGGCACCCTGGCCGGCGCCAGCGGCGTCGAGATCACGGCCGGCAAGGTCGACAGCAGTGGCAAGGCGTTGATCGGCAGTAACAGCAACGTGACCTTGCACACCAAGGGATTGAACAACAACGACAGCCAGGTCACGGCCGGCGGCAAGCTGGCCATCGACGCCGGCCCGGACGGTGCGATCAGCAACGTCAAGGGTCAGATTAACAGCGATGGCGGCATGACCCTGGCCAGCGCGGGCGACCTGGACAACAGCGGCGGCAATATCGCGGCCGGCAAGGACATCGGACTGACTGTCAAAGGCGCGCTGCTCAATCGCGCCGGCGCGATCCAGGCGGGCGGCGACATGCTGCTCTCGGGAACGAAAGGCATCGACAACGATGCCGGCAAGATCGTCGCCAACGGCGCGCTCGGTATCGACGGCGCTGCGCTGAGCACCAAAAAAGGCTTGATCAGCGCGGGCAAGGACTTCACGGTCGATGTGAAGACCCTCGGCGGCGCGCTCGATAACGCGGGCGGCCAGATCCAGGCCAGCGGCAAGGCCAGCATCGCGGCCAAGGGCGTGGGCAACGTGGATGGTATCCTCATCGCCAATCAGGAATTGGTGCTGGACACCGGTAAAGCGCTGCTCGACAACCGCAACGGCATCGTGCAAAGCGCCAAGGCCTCGGTCGCGATCGAGGCCGGCGACATTGCCAGCCAAGGCGCGGACAGCGCCATCGTCGCGGCAACCGACCTGACCATTACCGGCGACAAGATCGACAGCGGCAAAGGGCTGATCAGCGCGGGCAAGGACTTGTCGCTGATCGCCCAAGGCGCGCTGAACAATGCACAGGGCCGCATTACGGCCGGCGCCAACGCGACCGTGCAGGGCAAGGGCATCGACAACAAGGCGGCGCTGATCAGCGCCGGCAAGACGCTGACGGTGCAGGCCGGCAGCGGCGCCCTGGTCAACAGCGGCGGCAACATCCTGGCGGGCGAGACGCTCAAGCTTGGCGCCGCCGGCGTACAGAACCTGGGCGGCACGCTCGCCTCGAACGGCGACCTGAGCCTGGCGACCGAGAACAGCGGCATGCTCGACAACAGCGCCGGCACCATCCGCAGCGCGCAGGGCAGTGTCAGCCTGACGGGCGGCGAGGTGCGCAATGGCGCCACTGGCTCCGGCACACCCGCCGTCGGCGGCCTGATCGCGGCTGAAAAGGATGTGACCATCGTGGCCAACGGCGCCGTGCTCAACCGCGACGGCAGCATCCTGGCGGCCAACAAGCTGAGCATTCAGGCCAGCGGCGCGCTAGATAACAACAATGGCGAACTGACCGGCGCGAACGCGCTGGGCGTGGTCGCCAACGGCATCACGTCGGTGAACGGTTCCATGCTCAGCAACGGCGAACTGACTGCCGACGCAGGCAAGGGCGCCTTCGACAACCGCAAGGGCACTATTTCCGGCGGCGGCAACACCAAGGTCAATGCGGCCGGCAAATTCGACAATACCGGCGGCAAGATCACTAGCGGCGCCAACCTGGTCGCCAGCACCGGCGCCTTCGACAATGTGGGCGGGCTGGTCAGCGCGCAGGGCACTGCCAGCCTCACTACCGCCGCCTTCGACGGCCGCAAGGGCGAGGTTATCGGACAGCAGGCGTTGACGATCAACACCCAGGGTGCGCGTTTCGACGGCTCGGGCGCACGCTTTGCCAGCAATGGCGAGCTCAGTCTGGTCACCGGCGACGCCGTTTTGACCGGCAGCACGATTGCCGCCGGCGACAGTTTCGCTATCCAATCCTCGGGCGCCAACACGCGCCTGGACGCCGACGGCATCAAGATAGCCGTCACCAAGAACATCACGATGACGGGCGCGGACGTGGCCCTGAACGGCAGCAATCTGCAAGCGGGCAACACGATTACCGTGGGCGGCGTCAACGTCGGCCTGAACCAGGCGGTACTGGCGGCCAACACGGCCGTGAACATCAACGGCAGCGATGTGCAGGCCGTTGCCATCGACATCCGCACGCAGGGCGATATTTCGCTTCAAGCGGTCAATACGCTCGACTACCGCTTCGGGCAGTTCGCGGCGGGCAATAACGCCGCCATCTACGGCGGCGGCCTGGTGGCGACCTCCAACGCCAAGCTGGCGGCCGGCAAACGCCTGTCGTTCGGCATGGGCCAGGCGCTCGACTTCAGCACCCTCGACTTTACCTATCAGTTCGGCACCGACCTGCTGGTGCAAGCCATCGGAATTCGTACCGGCGGCGTGGCCATTAGCGGCGACAACCTGTTCTTCAACGCCGGCAGCGGCGTGCTCGACAATACCGCCGGCACCCTGTCGGCCACCGGCGTGATCGAATTCAAGGCGAACGGCATGATCAACAGCGGCGGCCTGATCGCGGCGGACCACCTGGTCTCGCTCGACGCGGGCCCGGGCGCGCTGATCAACGATGGCGGCACCATTGCCAGCGCCGCCGGCAAGATCGGCATCAGCGGCAGCGACCTGCTCAACAAGAACGGCGGCAACATTACCGCCGCCGAGTCGGTGAACGTATCGGTCGTCGGCCTGGCCGACAATTCCGGCGGCAACATCGTGTCCGACGGCGAAGTGAGCCTGTACGGCGGCACCCTGGTCAGCAACAAAGGCAATATCGTCAGCAACAAAGACAAGGTCACCGTCAATGTCCGCACCTTCGATAACGATGGCGGCACGGTCAGCGCCAAAACCGCGCTCGATGTGACCGCCACGCTCGAGGTGAGCAACAAGGGCGGCAGCCTGATCGCGGGCACTGACGCAACCATCATCGCCAAGAATGGCGTGAACAACAACGGTGGCGTGATTGGCGCCGCCGACAAGGTAGTGCTGACCAGCAGCACCGGCACCCTGGTCAACCAGGGCGGCGCGATCCAGAGCGACAAGGCGACCGTCGAGATCGACGCCGCCAAGGGCATCTGGAACCAGAAGGGCGACATTTACGGCCTGACCGGTGTGCAGGCCACGACCGACGCCGACCTGCTGAACATGCAGGGCGGGCGGATCGCCAGCGAAGGCGAGGTCAAGCTGAGCAGCCTGAAGGGCAAGCTGAACAATGCGGACGGCGTGATCAGCTCGGGTACCGACCTGATCGTGGCGGGCAAAGAGGTCAACAATGCCGGCGGCGTGTTGTCGGGGCAAACGTCGACCAAGGTCACCGCCGACAGCGTCAACAACAATGCGGGTGTGATCGAAGCGGGCAAGGGCGGCATCGTCATTAACGCCAAGACCCTCACCAACGATGACAGCGGCGCGCAGCGCGGGATTGTGAGCCAGGGCGACATCGTCATTTCCGGCGGCAGCGTTAAGCAGAACGGCGGCTACATCGGCGCCGACGGCAAGCTGAGCATCGACGGCAGCAGCATCGACAATACCGGCGGCTCGACCATGCTGGCCATGAAGGAGCTGAGCCTGACCGGCTCGGTGGGCATCAACAACCAGGACGGCAAGATCAAGTCGGCGCTCGATACCACGCTCAAGGCACCGGTACTCAATAACATCGGCGGCACGGTCTTTGCGAACAACAACCTGGTGCTTGATGCGGCGGCGATCGACAACAGCAACACCAACAACGGCGCGTTCGACAAGGGCTTGCTGGCATCGAACACCGTGACCGTGAATGCGGCCACGGTGGGCAATGTGAATGGCGCGATTGTCGCGCTGAAGAACCTGAAGGTCACTGGCACGGCCAGCATCGACAACAGCGGCGGGCAGTTGAGTGGAGAAGCGGTCACCATCGACACGGCCGACTTCATCAACACGGGCGGGCGCGCCGATGCGACCACCGTGTTGACGGCGCACATGGCGAAATTCAGCGCCAACGGCGTGATGGCCTCGACCGGCACCCTGAAACTGGCGATGGATGGCGATTACACCAACCTCGGCACGGTGGCGGCCGAGAACAATCTGGAGATTGTTCTCAATAACGGCAAGTACACGAATAAGGGCACGATCAGCGCGGCCAAGGATCTGAGTTTGTCGGCCAATGAGTTGAATAACTACGGTTCGATCAGCGCGACCAATACCACGCTGAACGTCGGTGGCTTTACCAACTACGGCTCGGCGGTGGTCAATTCGATCGGCAATATGACCATCAACGCGACCAATACGGTCAATACCGGACGCATTTATGGCGGTAACGTCGTGATGGGCGGCACGGTGTCGAACGAGGCGAATGCCACTGTCGGCGCGCGCGAGACGCTGACCATGATCGGAATGTTGGTCAACAAGCCGGGCGCGAATGTGATCAGCCTGGGCAATATGCAGTTGGGCAGCGTGGTCAATGCCGGCGCGCGGATTGAATCGGGCGGTAATCTCAATATTTCCGGCATGCTGAAAAACCTGAACTGCGTCAACGGTGGCGGCGGCAATGGACAGGGCGCATCCGACTGCGGTACGTATGGCTTGGAGGGCGGTATTGGATTCCAGGATCAAACGACCGTCGAGGCGGTCAACCGCGTCACGATTACGCCTAAATACACAAACAATGAGTACGACCTCAACCAGTTGTCGTATTACACCGACGATCAGCACTACTATATTCATCCGAGTGCGTTGCACGACAAGATCGAGGACTACACCAAGAAGACAACCGATACCCGGACCACGGTCGCATCGGTGCTGACAAAATCGAATGCGGGTCTGGTGACGGCAGCCGGCAATATTTCGGCGGGGAGTGCCGTCAATATCGATAGCCAGATTGTTGCTGGTGGAAATGTTGGTATTGGCGGTGGTGCGGAAGTTGGCAATGGCGTGGTCAAAACCCCAGGCGATAGCGTCAATATCTCGACCCAGGGAACGAAACAGGTCACTTTTGCAGGTACAAAATACTCAACCACGGTGGAGAGTTCGGGAATCAGTGGTGGCCACAAGCGGAAGTATGGTCCTGAGCAGGTTTTCCAGGATGGCGGGGCAACGACCTCGATCGATGTTGCTGGCGTGCTCTACGATAGTGGTGGAGCGGCACCGGCACCAGCCGCCCCAGCGGATACCGTTATTGCTCCTGCTGAAGCTGCAAAGGTCGTCAGCGTCCTCGGATATGGTGTCAACGGCAATCTTGTCCCGAGTGCTGGTAATACCAAGGCCGGCGATGCGGCTGCCATCAAGACAAGTACCGTGGTCGTCTACCAGACGGGCAGTACGGTAGGCGGCGTCAATGTTGGCGCGGTCAATACCGCCGGTCCTGTGCAGGGCGTCGCCACGCAGGGGGTGACGGCTGGCGGTGCGCCTTCGATCGACACCACGGTCGCCGCGGGCGGCACCCAGGTCGGCCCGCAAGTTGCCGGGACCGGCGGCGGGGCCGCTCCGGTCACCACCGACGCGCAGAAGACAGGCAGTGGCGGCGCAGCGGGCGTCACCCTCGGCACGGGTGCGCAGCCAGTGCTCCAAGGCCAAGTGGCAGGCAACGCCTTACCCGGCAGCGTCATCGCGGGCAATGCACGCGCAGCGCAGCAGACGGCCATCGGCGACCTGACGACCTCGTTCGCCAGGTTTGCCGCCGCCCGTCCCGTGACGGTGGCGGAGAAGACGGTCCCCGGTGCTACCGGCTCCGACCCAACATATATCAACGGCCGCGCCATCGATCCGAAGGTGCCGAACGTCACGCTCACCAGCAACGCGGACTGGAAAGCGCCGACCGGCAATCTGTTTTCGCTGAAACCAGGGGAGGGCGCCGGTTATCTGGTCGAAACCGACCCGCTGTTTGCCGACAAGAACAAATGGACCGGCAGCGATTACTTCCTGACCCAGCTCGGCCTCGATCCGCAGCGCACCCTGAAGCGCTACGGCGACGGCTTCGTGGAACAGCGCGCGTTTGCCGACCAGCTGATGAATATCACTGGCCGCAACAAGCTGTCGGGCTATGAGAACAACGAAAAGGCCTTCACGGCGCTGATGGATGCGGGCGTCGCTTACGCCAAACAGTACCAGTTGACCCCTGGCGTGGCGCTGTCCGAACAGCAGATGGCCCAGCTGACCACCGATATCGTGTGGCTGCAGGAAGAAACTGTCACCCTGCCGGACGGTAGCACCACCATAGCGCTGGTGCCGCAGGTCTACCTGCGCCGTCCGCAACAGGGCGACCTGTCGACCGGCGGCGCGCTGATTGCCGGCGACAACGTCACCATCCGCAACCAGAACGGCAGCATCAGCAACAGCGGCACCGTCCTGGCCGGTTACGCCAACGCGAAGCCGACCGACAAGTACGGAACCGTTACGCTCGACGCCCAGGATGTCACCAATCGCGGCATGGTGGCGGGCAATGTGATCAATATCAAGGCGACCAACGATATCGCCAATATCGGCGGGCGCATTGCAGGCCTGTCCAACAAGGGTGTCGACGGCAGCGCCGCCGATGACAGCCGCGTGACGCTCACTGCCGGCCGCGACATTACCGTGGCCAGCACAACGCAGACGCGCAGCATCGATACCGTCGGCAACAACGGCACCAGCACTTCGAGCCGCACCAACATCGACCGCGTTGCGACGATTGCCGGCGGCAATGTGCTGATTGATGCCAAAGGAAATTTCATGGCCCGCGCTGCGCAGGTCGACGCTGGCGCCAACTTGAGTGTATTGGCCGGCAAGAACATCGATATTGCCGGTGTAGCGGAGAAACACACGCTGTTCGTGCCGCTGGGTGGCAATACCAAGGGGCGGACCGGTTATACCAACGAGGCCAGCGTAACCAACATCGGCAGCACTCTGACTGCCCGGAACGATATCGCCATCAGGGCGGGCGGCGACGCCACGCTCAGCGGCAGCAGGGTTGAAGCGGCCAACGATGTGGGCATCAGCGGCGCCAATGTTGCGATTTCCGCAGTCAAGGACCGCACCTTCATCGATGCGCAAACGGCCAGCCGCAAGCGCTATGACCGCATCATGACGGACGACGAAACGCTGAGCGGCGGACTCGTTCGCGCCAACCAGAACGTTGCCATCAGCGCCACCGGCACGCCCACGGGCGCAGTTGACAAGGACGGCAAGCCGGTTGCCAGGGTCGGCACCGGCAATCTGGTCTTGAACGCAGGCACTGTGTCAGCGCTGGAAGGTACGGTCACGCTGCTGGCCAATAACGATGTGAAGATCCAGACGGTCACGACCCAGCATGACAGCCTGAACGACAGCTACAGCAAGAGCGGCAACATGGTCAAGAGCAAGACGACGACCAGTTCCAGTACAGCGAGCGCGCAGCAGGCGCAGGGCAGCAGTATCGAAGGCAGCAGCATCGCTATCGTTGCCGGCAACGGCAAGGACGCGGTGGGGAACGTGAATGTGATCGGCTCGTCGGTACTTGCCGACAAAAACCTGAGCGTCAAGGCGGGTGCGGACATCAACGTACTGGCGGCGACCAGCACCGGTATCTACAGCGAGGCGACAACGGTCAAGCAGTCGGGCTTGTCGGGCGCGAAGAACGGTATCGGCTTCAGTGCCGGATCGTCGACGGTGAAAACCCGTGAAGACGGCACGCATGTCAGCCAGAGCGACACCGGCAGCGTGCTCAGCTCCACCGGCGGCAACGTGTTCCTGATGGCAGGCAAGAATGCAACCATTGCCGGTAGCGACCTGATCGCAGGACGCCCGGATATCGCTAGCACCACGTTCAACGGGAACATCGATATCACGGCGCAGAACATCGCCATCATTCCCGGCCAGGACAAGGTCCACCAGACCAGTTCGGTCGATACGGCATCGAAGAGCGTCGGCATGGCCCTGGTGGGCACGCCGCTCGATACGATGCGCAACCTGAAGGACATCAAGAAGAACGACAGCAAGTTCGGCCGTGTCAACGGCACGCTGTCCGAACTGGCCGACAGCAGCTTGAGCGCGCCGCAAGTGGCGGTCACTTTCGGCAAGAGCAAGACCAGCAGCAGCACGGTACATGATGCCGAGACCCAGTCCGGGAGCGGCCTGACCGCAAGCGGCAATATTCGTCTCACGGCCACCGGCAACGGTGTGGCGGGGGCGAATGGCAAGCCGCTTGACGGCGACATTCTGGTCAGCGGTTCGACAATCACCGGCGGCGGCATTGTCAAGCTGAGCGCGGAGCGCAACGTGACGGTGGAGGCTTCGACCGACCGCAGCCGCGACAGCAGCGCGGCCACGGCGAACTCGTCGAACTTCAGCCTGGCCGGGCCGAGCCTGGGCGACGTTACGCGTTCGATCAACGGCGGGCCGAACAATGGCGGCGTGACCATGTCGCCTTACAACCAGAAACGCAGCAGCGACAGCGGTGATGAAACGAGCACCAGGCAGAAAGCCAGCCTGATCAACGGCAACAGTGTCGAACTGGTCAGTAACAAGGGCGATATCCTGGTCAAGGGCAGTGGTGTGACGGCCAAAGGCGATATTGCGCTGACCGCAAAGGACGGCAAGATCGACATCGTCAGCGGGCAAGACGGTACCGTGTTGAAGGAAGCGCACAGCACCATGCAGTTGGGCGACCTGGGCGGCAATGGCTCGGCCAACACCGTCGGCGTCAAGCGCAGCAACGACACGCTCGATACGCGCAAGGACCAGCAGAACACCATCCGCAGCGGGATTGCTGCGGGCGGCAACCTGGCCATGACGGCGAAAGACGACGTCGCCGTGCGCGGCAGCGACTTGCGTGCCGAAGGCAACGTGGACATCAAAGGCAAGAACGTCATTTTGGACCCGGGCGTGGATCAGGTCAGCACCAAGGCGGCCAACCAGAGCAGCCAGTTCGGCGTGACGGTGGCGCTGTCCGGGTATGCGATGGACGCGGCCAATGCCATCAAGCAGGCTGCTGCCGCGCACGATCAACAGGGTAACGACAAGATGGCCGGGATTTACGCGCTGAAGGCGGCCCTTACCGTTGCCAACGGCACCGGCATGACTGGCTCGACGCCTGCAGGTGCCAGCGGCACCAGCGCGGGCACCGGTACCGGCACCGGCACCGGCATGGACGGTGTTGTGGCTTTCTCCACGGTGACCCAGACGTCGTCGCCGAGCCAGGCGACCATCAAGGCAACGGTGAGCGTTGGCGGCGGCAGCAGCGACAGCACGACCAATAACAGCGCCTTGCAGAACAAGGGCAGTAGCGTCAGCGCGGGGCAGAACCTGAGCATCACGGCCACCGGCGACGGCAGCAAGGATGCCGATGGCAAGGCCTTGAACGGTGACATTACTGCGCATGGCGCTGTATTGGGCGGCAAAGACGTGACCCTGGATGCGGCGCGCAACATCACGCTGGCCAGCGCGCAGGACACCAGTGCCAACGACAGCAAGAACGCCAGCCATAACGCATCCATTGGCGTCGGCTTCGGGCTAGGCGGCACCCAGAACGGCTTTACGCTGGAGCTGGCGGCCGGGCAGTCGCGTGGCAGTGCCAACGGCAACGCCACGACCAACCAGAATACGAACGTCACGGCAAGCAATGTCCTGACCATCAAGAGCGGCAAGGACACCACCCTGGACGGCGCCCAGGTCAAGGGCGACAAGGTGGTGGCCAATATCGGCGGCGACTTGAACATTGTCAGTGTTCAGGATATCGACAACTACAAGAGCCGCGAGACGAGCAGCGGGGCGAGTGTGAGCATTTGCGTGCCGCCGTTCTGCCTGGGGTCCAGTTCCGGCAGCGTGAACATGGCCAGGTCGACCATCGACAGCACATTCGCGGGCGTGAACCAACAGTCCGGCATTTACGCCGGTACGCAGGGTTTCGACGTGACGGTCAAGAACAATACCGACCTGGTCGGTGGGGTGATTGCCAGTGCCGCCGGCGCCGACAAGAACAAGCTGACCACGGGCACGCTGACGCAGTCGGACCTGAAGAACGCGGCCAGCTACGACAGCGACAGCTTGAATCTGTCGTACAGCAGCGGTGCGAGCGCCGGCAGCACGATCAAGAGCAACATTGCGGGCAACCTGACCCCAGCCCAACGGGACAATGCCGCAAGTACGACGAAGAGCGCCATCGGTGCAGGTACGGTTGTCATTACGGACGACAAGGGTCAGTTGGCCGCGACCGGGAAGAACGCGAGCGATACCGTCGCGGGCCTCAATCGCGACACGGCGAACAGCGCCGGTACCATCAGCAAAATCTTCGATCTGAAGCAACTGCAAAGTGAACGCGAGGTCACCAAGGCGCTGACCGATATGGCGAAGCAAGTTACGCCATTGATTGCGAAGAAGGTGGGCGACATCGGAGCGCAACAGGTTGACGATGCGCAAAAGCTGGCCGGACAGTACTTGCAACAGGCAGACAATGCCACTGCGAACAACGACCCGGTTGCGGCGGCTGCCTTTACAGCCAAGGCCAATGACGCGCTGACAACGGCGGCGAACTGGGGCGACAACGGACTCTATCGTGTCGGCCTGCACACGGCGACCCAGGGAATTGTTGGCGGCATCACGGGTGGAGCCAGCGGTGCGCTAGGCAATGGCGCTGGTGTCATTGGCGGTAACCTGGGCCAGCGTATTGGCGAGGCGAGCGGCGAAGCTGCGGCGGACAAGCTCGGCCTAGTCCTGGGCTCGCCGGAACGGGCTAGCTTTGTGAATGCCTATCAGGAAACTGGCGCGGCGATTGGTGGGGCGCTGGTGGGGGCCGCAGCAGCGGCGGCGAATGGGGCGGATGGCAAGAGCACCCTGCTTGCGGGGCTGCAGGGAGGTTTCACCGCTGAAATAATCGACGTAAATAACAGACAGTTGCACCAAAACGAAATTGATCTTGCGAAGAAATACGCCAAGGCGGTAGCGAAGGCCGGGGGCATTTCCGAGGCAGAGGCACAGGCACGTATCGAGCGTCAGTTGCTTCGCTGGACGAACAATGCGACGAATTTGTACGATGGCGGCCGAATTGATGAGCTGGTCGTCGGCGTCATTGGAAAGAAGGGGCAGGACAGCGCCACAGGAACGAAGTGGGATTACAACAACTACGACAAGACTCACCCGGCCGAGTACTTTAACTCAGCAATTAATGGGCAGAATGTAGTCAAGTACTCGCCTTTGTTCCCCACCATCAATGCTGGCATAACACCAGAACAACGGGATCAGCGAGCGCACGATGGTCAGGTGATGGCTGCCACGGGCGTGGCTTGCATACTGACCCGAGGCGGCTGCTTCCTGATGAACAGCTTCAACGTCGTCGAAGGTACTGTCAAAATCGGCGATGGAGACACAGTTGGTGGCGGGTTGCAGGTGTTCGGTGGTGCCGTCGGCCTGGGTTCTGCACTCTATGCTCCGGTGAAGGCAGCGATGGCCGGGCGGCCAACACAAATGCCGCTACCGTACGCGGCACGAGCTGGGGCATCTGTAGGTGAAGAAATTGTCATGCGTATAGACCCATTGACGGGAAAATACGTTGTGGTTGCGCCAGAGATATTTGTTCCGACTCCAGTTCCGAAACTGTCTGAAGGTCCATTTGCGACATTGCCCGCGCCTGGTAAACCTAACACGCTTGCAGCGGCGCCGGGGCCAGGAAGCAAAATTGTTGAGACGGTCGCAGACGCATGTTGTTGCTTCCCCGCTGGAACCCCTGTTGTTTCAGCGTCTGGAACGGTGCCGATTGAGCAGATCAAGGTCGGCCAACTGGTCTACGCCCGAAATCCCGATACTGGAGCGACTGAGCTCAAGCCAGTGACGCAATTGATGGTGACTAAGGAAAAACCGCTATACAGGCTGGTGACGCAGGACCCGCGTGGCGTTAACGAAAGCATGGACGTTACTGATAATCATCCTTACTGGGTAAAAGGTAAAGGATGGGTTGACGCCATCAATCTCGAACTCGGTATGGAACTCGAAAGTCTTCAGCACGGCAAGCTAACAGTACAGTCGCTAACTACCGTGGGACGTTCTGAAGTAACATATAACTTTACTGTAGCGGATTTCCACACCTATTTTGCGGGGAAACAAAGTGCGTTTGTTCATAATTGTTCGCAAAAATGTGTGGGGGCAAATGGGGGAGCTGTTACTAGCTCGACTGCAAACATGTCGATTCCTGATATTCTGCTGCCTGATGCGCCTGTAGGAAATGGTGCGCGCCCGGCTGGCTCGTCAGGAATTGGGTTTGATGGCTACACGCCACCGGCGAGTGTCACACCTAATGCGCAAGGGACTATGCGATTAGGAAATAGCTCCGTGGATGTTCACTTACTCGATGAGGGTGGCTTGACTCAGGGAAAGAACATTTATGGCACTCATGATATGGCGGCCTTCAAAGATGCCTTGGCCAAGAATGGCGGAACGGAGGTTAGTTCTACGAAGGTTCCCGGTACCGATGGAATTTACGAAGTGAAGTATAATCTTCCTGGGAAAGCCGAGACTACCAAAACTGTATTTGATCCCAAGGCTTATACTCCGTCTGACATGGCAAGCATGGCGCGCTCAGCTAGTCAATCTGCCATTAATCAGGCGACCGTTACAGGTGTGACTGGACCGGTCACGGTGAGGGTTGGGGGGTTAGAATGGAAAGTTATCGTTAGTCCAGGGACAAATGGGGTTCTGAACGTGAAAACAGCCTATCCGATTGGAGGAGCAGTGTGGCCATGAAAACCTACAAATACGCTTATGGAAATGAGAAGCTCCATCAGCTATTAAATTTTTCGCTATCGATTGTGGTGTCGGATGATTTGCATTTCTTTGAGATGCCTGGGATGAATTTGGTGCTGGACCTCCTTTTTAAAAACCGGTCAGCCGGACACCAAGCTTGCGTCGAATTTGATTTCTTGCCAAACGGAAAAGATTTGCCGGTTGACTTTGTGGTTGTCAGCTACCGCGATTGTGAGCCGGGTGATGAGGAGGCTGCGCTGTACACCTATGATGAGTTTGGAAAAGAACTTTACGATGAACTTATGAGGCAGAGCGAAAGTGACCCAACGCGACGAGAAAAAGCAAGCAAGCTCATTCAAAAATTTGAGCTTGGAAAATACGCGAATTGCTGAGGCGAGCGGTGCACAGGATCGGTGCTCATATACGGGCAGCTCGAATTACCGGTAAATCCCGCGTAATCGCCGGTCGCGATGCCGGCAGATGCGCTTTTTTGATGTCAGACCAAGCCGCTCCCGCCCATTTTATAGGCGCTGAACCTGGTTTTGTGCAGTCCGGACGGACTGCGGGCGTCAGAACGCCTCGACCCTGGCCTCCTTCAAGTAGACCAGGCGCCGCAAATTGTAAGCGGCGACCTTCCAATTGAGCTGCAACGTGGCGCGCGCCAGTCCGATCGTGCGCAGGCCCTTGCCGCCCATCTCGGCCAGGCCGGCAAACACATGCTCGATCCGGGCGCGGGTCTTGGCGATGCGCGTATTGCGCCGCTTTTGGGTTTCCGAAATGGGCTTGTCCTTGCTTCCTTTGCGCTGGATATGCATGCGCCAGCCCTGCTGCGTCAACCTGTCCTCGCGCTCGCCATCCACGTAGCCTTTATCTGCCAGGACGTTGCGATTGGTATTTGCCGGGTCGAGGACCGCCTCGAAATGAAGGGTGTCATGCTCGCTGGCAGTGCTGACCTTGATCTTGCGTACCAGCTTGTAGCGTTTGTCTGCGTTGGCTGATACCTTGTAGCCGAAGTAGGACTTGCCATGCTTCTTGGTCCAGCGCGCGTCCATATCTTTCTGCAGGCGCTTCGCAGGCTTCCAGTCGATTGGCATGGCACCTTCTCCAACGAGCGCCTTTTCCTCTTTGCTCATCGATTGCTTCGGCGTCTGCACGATGCTCGCGTCGACCATCTGACCGCCACGCGCAATGTAGCCATGCCTGGAAAGCTGGCGGTTGACGGCGTCAAAGATACTCTCGCCGGCACCGGCCTTGAGGAGGCGCTCCTTGAACGTCCAGATCGTTGTCCGGTCCGGTATCTGACTACTGGAACGCAGTCCGACAAAGCGCTGGAAGCTCAGGCGGTCGAGCAACTGGAATTCCATTTGCTCGTCACTCAGGTTGAACAACTGCTGGATCAGCAGGACGCGAACCATCAGTTCAGTCGGGAATGGAGGACGCCCGCCGCGTTCGCGGCCGGGACGCGGAGCCGCTTCGTCAACCGCATCGGCAAGCGCGATGAAGTCGACATGCTGCTCCATCACCTTGAGCGCATCACCAAGCTTGTTCA
>NZ_WHJI01000067.1:0-24065 GCF_011682155.1 Massilia sp. CCM 8734 | reverse complement strand
GCGATGTGCTGCAACCGATGGGACGATCGCGGTGGCAAACCGGCGATCAACTCGTCAAGCACGGCCCTGGCGCGGAACAAAGCCATGCTGCGACGAGGAATATGATCGCACGAAACTAAACACCTAACGCCATGGGCATTACCAGCTTGGTGCCGTTGCTAAATACGGTCATCGCGTGGATGGTCATGCTTGGAAGCGCCGTGACGGTCTTCTCTTCGGCAAAACAATGGGCCAACACGACGGGTTCGTGGCCGGTTATGAGTCGGGACGAAATCAAATCAGGGTGGGCGCTTTGAGTAAACCGGGGATTGTAATCATCGGGCGGATCGGGATATCGCTCAGCCTGCCACGCCGCGTCGAGCGTGCCCTGTAATGAAACCCGCGGCTCCCACCACCGCGCAATGGGACCAAAACCCTCCGGAGGAACGTGCTGGTAAGGGCTTGTGATTGGCTGCTGATAATCTTCAAATTGTGGAGCGGGCAAAACACGCTGCGCGTTTTGCCACTTTTCGGCATCTCGCTTGCGTTTGGAAGGTAGGTTCTTCAAATCGGAAGCGCCAGGCAACCACCCGATGCCGGCAGAGTTCCTTGAAAAATATACATCGCTGCTATCGCCCTGGCCAAGCGAGCGAAGACGCCCGCCAAAGGCGAGGTGATAGTCGAGCGGCACGGTGCTGACCGCAGCGGGCTTGGTGACCTTCCAACCGAACAGCGTCCGCCTGAATTCTCGCGGCCCGGTCACGCGCATGCCTTTGTGCAAATTCCCCACGCGGACTGCCGAGATCCAGTCGGCGGCTGGTTTCCCATGCGGGCTGTGCAAGTGTCCTGTCACAACGACGTCGGTTGCCAATTTCCCCACGACAAGGTCGCCTTCGTGCGCAAGCACGGCCGCCAGTGGGTCGTCTCCGACCGGTCCCTGATACTCATCTCCGAGGCGAATGGGTGTCTGTTCGCTGGACACGCGCATGGGACGGCCATCATGGCCAATATCGAATGTTCCCCGCACGACGAGCACATCGAGGGGGATGCCGCGCCAGCCGGACTTCTCGAACAGCAAGTATGGAAACGGCAGCACGGAATTAATAACAGCCACTTTTTCCCCCGTCCGCGTCGTCGCTGTCCCCTGGCGGTGACTGGGCGGTACCTGTGTTGAGCAGCACATCGGCCGGACCATCGATGTGCACCTTAGTCCCCGCTTTCACGTGGATTTCAGCGCTCTCAAGATAGATCGCGTCGGGCGTCATCACGAACTTCGATTTCCCGCAGACCAGCTCGATCTTGTCGCCGGCGTTGATATGCACCGATTTTCCTGCGTTGGTTGTTTGAGTAACGCCCACGGTCGTTGCCATGATGAGGCCCACGTTCAGGCTGTAGCCCATACCTACCGTTTCCATCCGCCCCATGCCGACATTCTGCATGTACGCCGCGCCAATGGTTTCGGTCTTCATTCTGCCGACATTAATTGACCAATTTCTCCCTATCACGTCCTTCTCGTTCTTGCCTACGGATTTCGAGCGATTTTCACCGATGCTAAGGGCTTCATGCTTGCCGACGTCTTCCGTGCGATTAATGCCAACACTGATTTTCTCGTTGTGGTCCACACGTTCAGTGCGATCATGGTGAACAGTAATACGCTCGTCATTGTCGACCGTTTCGGTGCGGTCATGATGGATGACGATGGTTTCATCGCGATCAACGGTTTCTTTTCTGTCGCGCTTAATGTGGCTGGACTCGTCACGATCGATCGTTTTTCTGCGATCGTTGCCCACCCATTTATCTTCGTCGTGCTCAACTTCCGTCAGCTGGTCTTTTTCAGCATGCAGCCAGAGCTGCTCGCTACCTTTTTTATCCTCAAAGCGCAAAGCGTTCGCATTATCGTAGCTCCCGCCGGGGGTAGAGCGCGACAGGATGCCGCTTTGGGTTTTATTGGCCGGCAGCGTCCAAGGTGGCATCGTGTCGGCATTGGGCACCATCCCGGTTATAATCGGGCGATTAGGGTTCCCATCCATGAATTGCACTAAAACTTCTGTCCCCACGCGTGGAATGGAGGTCATGCCAAAATTGGCACCGGCCCAGGGCGTGGCGACACGTATCCATGCTGAACTCTTTTCATCGTTAGCACCAGCACGGTCCCAGTGAAATTGCACGCGGACACGGCCGAATTCATCCGTGTGGATCTCTTCTCCAGGCGGCCCGACCACTGTAGCGCTCTGAATGCCATGAATTTTTGTTTCAATGCTGTTATGGTCACGCCCGGCACGATAAGGAATTATCTTGCGGATGGCCCGCAAACGGTTTTCATAATGCGATTCGGCCGTTTCTTTGACATGATAGTTGTTGGACGCACTATGAATTACTTCGACAATCAAAAATTCGCGCGCCTGGGCGTCGTCGCCCGTTGCGCTAAGGTCGAAATGGTCTGTCAGCCGGAACCACCGCCCAGGCATCACGTAGCGATTATTCCCGGTCCCGTGGAAGTGCTTGCCTGCGGCCTCGAATTCTTCCATGCGCAGTTGCGCCAGGGTGCGCCCGCCGGTCGCAAACCCATATGCGCCAGTGTATTCGTACGACTCGATGCTCGGCACATCGCCTTGCTGGCTTAGCGTCGGCAACGATGTGTGAGCAGGCTTGGGCGACTTGAAGTCGAAGGATGCGAGCGATACCGCTCCCTGCATGATCTGCCGCGACGGCGACCATTCGCCCAGGCCATCCTCTTCGGCCGCGCCGCCATGCCGCTGGAAGCGGATAGCCGGGCCGCCGTCGATTGGCTCCACGCTGGTCGTGTCGTCCGACAGCACCAGTTTATGGCCTGTCGCTGAATGCTCGAACCAGTAGACGATGCCGCTGCCCACCCAGCGCCGCTCAAGGAAATTACGGTCACTTTCGTCAAATTGGCAGCAGTCGGTGTGGACCTCGCTCGCGCCGCTGACACGCCAGTCCCAATCAGCGAGGCTGCCATAGTCGCTGAAAATGCTCGCCGTTTGCTGATACATCGTGGTGTGATGAAACAGATAATTATCTTTGCGCATGCCAAGGTATTTGTACCATGGCCCTAGCAAAGCTTCATAATACGATACTCCACCATCCACTGTTTTGAGAGTGAAAGCAAATACTCTTCCGGTAAAATAGCGTAGCGTGCCGTCCCGGCGCACCATTTCCACGCAGAGCATTTTGCCCTGCATATCCTTGAGTGGAATATTCGGATTATCTGACAGGAGTTCAACTTTGAACTCGAACGGCTTGGACATGCTCTCGAAGGCATCGAGCTTATTAACAAGTAAATCGCCAAGAGGAGCATCTTGATTTGGAAAAGACAGGCGCAGCAGGCGGCTATGTTGCCGGTCCCCCGCGAGATCCCGTAAGACGATTAAAGCTTTCTTCATGCTTTATATTCCATGCTGCGGATTAAAGAGAGCCCTCAGACCAGCTTAGTTTCACTGCTCCAGGTAGCTGAACGATCACACGCCACGACAAAAAGCGTAGCGGCGGTTTCCTAAATGCGTTGTATGCCGGACGAGTAACCGGGTAAATTATATTTCGGCCGTTGATAATTATACATCAATGTGGTTATTTTTGCATCTGTTTAGTATTTTTTGTGGGAAGTGTAGGCATGCCGAGAGGATTGCTCGATTCAAGCCGCAAAGGGCTCTTCGTGCTCGAAATATTCGACCAGGTGTGCCGTGTGGAATTTGCGTGGGGGCAGTGCTTATTGGGGGACGGCGGAATTTCCGTACCCGGTGGCAGCGGGATCACGGTCGGCCAGAATTCCACAAGACTATATAAATTGTCAACTGACAGGCTCATGTCATGATTTTTCTTGGGCCACAGCGCGGCCGCCATGTGGCCGACCGTGAAGTTATCGATGACGGCGTGGGCAAGCGGCTTTTCCTTATTGGCCACTGCCGCAGGAATTTCCCTACTTGATCCATGGCGCGCTCGTGTTCCGCTTGGTAGTCGAAGGCATGGCACTCTCCCTGTAAGAGGTTGAGCCTGTTTGATGCCGTCCTTGGGCGCCGGTTCGCGTTGTCGGCTCGTCGTTTGTGCTATATCACCATTTGAGGAATTCGTGTCGGCCTCGGCATGGGCTGCTGCGCTGGCACAGGCCGATGCACCACTGTGCCCCCAGCCGCAGCTAGTGGGATGAACAAACTGTCGTCGCGTTGTGGCCCGCGCCTTTTGATGAATCCACGTCTACCCCGCCCGGGGCGGGCCGCAAGCTTAGGCGCAAAGGCGCCGGCGATGCGTCCTGCGCGGCGGCGATCGGGCGCAGCATGAAAAACAGCGCTTCTCCGGCTTGCGCGGCGAGGTTTAGCCGACGCAGGCTCTCCGGCCGGACGTGGCTTGCCCAAAACAGCAGCGCGCCACAGCTTCCACTGCGCAACACGGTTTCCGCCGCCCACAGCGCGTCCCCGGGGCGGTTGCTCTTGACCCACAGCACCTGGGACGCGTCCAGGCCCATACCCCCAAGCGCAAGCGTCTGCGGGGAATGCGGCGGCTGCAGGAGCACCACCCGGCGCTGCGCGACTTTCACCAACGCCGGCGCCAACAGCCGCTTCCCGCCTGCTGGGGCAACACGTCAATCAGCGTTCCCACTGGCCAGCCGCCGCCAGGCAACTGGTTCGATAGTGCCGGGTACCCGGTATCGACGCACCGCGCGGCAGATTGCGCCAGCTGGGACGCGCGCCATAAGGCAGGATGTAAATCCTCGGGGGCAGGATGGGGGGAGGACATTTTAAGCTCACTGAAGTACTGTGATTGCATACAGTAGTTCATCCGGCGCGGGCTGACAAGTACGAGCTCGGTCAGCGGTTTGTATTGTGCATACAAAAATGGCCGTTGAAGGGCTGTATCGTGGTACGACCGCTATTGGGTTGTCACGACTCGTCGATGAGGCTGTTTTCTCCAGAATATAGGATTCATTCCTTCGTGGTTCTTCCAAAAAACGTGTTTGTTTTGTTAAGAAACACCGTGCGGCGCCACCAGATAGCAATGTTTCCATATACTAATTGTGCCAGTTTGTTTAAATTTTCTTTGACATGGCGGACCACCGACGGTTATCGTTGCAACAGTTTATTGTAACTAACCAACCAGAATGGAACCGTATGAATTTGTCGCCACTTTCTATTGCCGATTTAATATCCCTTCGCGATCGAGTCGCCGCCGAAATTAAAAATCGTGAGGCCGAAGCGATTGAAAAAGCGCGCGCGGAGATTTCCGCTATTGCAACCCGTGTGGGCGTCCCTCTTGCCGAGTTGATGGGCAAAGCAGGTAAAACGGAAGTCAAAAATAAGGCGCCGGTGAAATATCGCAATCCGGCCGATCCAAGCAAGGAATGGACGGGCCGCGGTCGCTCCCCGACGTGGGTAAAGGAGATGGAAGAGGCCGGTACGCTCGATAGCGCCAAGGTCTGATTCCACGGCATTGGCGCTCGAACAAAGTTCGTAGTGTCCAGCCCGAATTATGGAAGTCGGCCCATCAGATGGAAAAAGGCCCCGGGTTTTAATCCGGGGCCTTTTTCCATCGTAGCGCCGCTATTCGGCCCGTATTTCCGCCAGCTCGCGCCGTACGGTTTGT
The DNA here is from genome assembly GCF_011682155.1 of Massilia sp. CCM 8734. Lineage (NCBI taxonomy): Bacteria > Pseudomonadati > Pseudomonadota > Betaproteobacteria > Burkholderiales > Oxalobacteraceae > Massilia > Massilia sp. CCM 8734. The sequence continues at coordinate 18,491 of NZ_WHJI01000067.1, read as the reverse complement.
TTCAGGGCGACCGGCGCTGTTTTCTGCGTCCGGTTCAATGAGTCCTGCCTCATGGCTTTTACGCGCTTGATGACGCCTGGCATGCTGACCCTCATCGGCGTGGCTGGGTTTTTCGCATTCCAGTCGTCGCGCCAGGCGCGCGCCTCCTCCACTTTCGCCATGTCGCCGTCGGCCAGACCCTGCGCCCAGTGCTCGGCAATCTCCATCGAGCGCATGCGGTTCTGGCCAACCATGTTGAGAGCTTGGCCCTTGGCATCCTGAACGTCGGCCGTGCTGTTGGGCTGGAAGCCGATCATCTTCATTCCCGCCTCCGGTGCGCTTGTTTCGTTGACGTTGTAGCCGCGCGCATCGCGGTAGGCGCCTGTTGCGAGCATGTCGGCGCCCTTGACCACGTTGCGCACGGCCGCCGGCGTGATGTCAAGCACGGCGCCGGCCAGGTCGCCGCCGAGCAGCTTGCCTGTACCCGTGAATGTGCGCTTGGCCAGGTCGCCGGCTGGCCCGGCTAGTTCGCCCAGGTCGCGCGTGTACGAATCCTTCTTGGTCAACAGGCCGGTACCCGGGATCAGGTTGCCCATTCCGAACCGGCCGGCGACGTCGATCGGCATGCCTGGCATGCTCGATACGCCTTTCAGGACGAAGTCGGCGCCGCCCTGGCCGAGAGTATCGGTCAGGAACGCCTGCTTGCTCCGCTTGCTCGAAAAGTTGTAGCCGAGCCGCTGCAGGATGCCATCGATCGCGTCTTCCAGATCCTGCTCGAACGGCAGGCCGTCGGCGCCGCCCATCAGCAGCAGGACCGCCAGCATGTACAGCGCGGCGCGACGCCCGGCCGCGCGCTCCTTCGAGCCAGGTGCGCCGGCGAATGCCATGCGCGACAGCAGCTCAAGGTAGCCAATCGAATACTGCTTGAACGTCATCAGCAGCGACCCGACAACGCCGCGGGCCCACTTCGGCTTGTTGCCCGAGTTGTAGGTCCCCTGCGTCTGCGCGACCGCCTCCTGGGCGAATTTGGTGGGGTCGGCTAACCCTTCGTCCACGGCGGTGCGGTAGGCTGCGATGAAGGTAATGCGGCGGTTGGCCAGCTCGGCCATCGCAAACAGCTTGCCCCAGCCCAGCGTGACCTTTGCCATGGCATTGTTCAGGTGGGCCCGGGTGTTGCCGCCCTTGGTGCCGTCGCCGGCGCGCAGCGCGCCCTTGCCCGACGCCTGCGCCTGCAGGTAGTGGACTTCCTGCGGCGCGACGATCCCTTCCTCGATCGCCCATTGCATGGCGGCGTCGAGCTGCGCGTCGCCGGTCGCATCCTTGCCGGCGTCCTTCACGGCGGCCGCCAGGCGCGCCCCCGCCTTTGTCAGCCCCCCGAACTGGCTCAGGTAGGGCAAGGTCATCGTGAACGGCTGGGTAAGGTTGACCATGGCCGACGCCACCGATCCGCCCAGGAACTGCGCAAACATCAGGCCGCCAAGCGGCGCGCCGGCTTCGGGATTACGGATATGTTCACGCAGCTGCATGGCCGCGTCCGTCAATTCCCCCTGCTGTTTCGGGATCTCGGTGATAGCTTCATCGATCTCGCCCAGGTGCGCGTTGCCTGCGGTCAGGCGGGCGTTGCTGTAAATAAAACCGGCCAGCACCCGGCCGGCATCCTCCGAAAAGCCCGCGATGCCCTTGCGCTGGATCATGCGCTTCATCGAGCTGCGATTGTTCTTCGCCAGTTTCAGGTAGGTCTGGTAGACCTCGGTACTGGCGGCGTCGGCTTGGCTGTCGAGCCCGACCATCGAGCCGAACAGTTCGATCGTCTCCGGAGAGACGCCGGCGAACAGTTTATAGGCGTCGGCTGACACGGTGCCGTGCGATATCTGCGCGTCCGGATGCTCGGCGCGCATGTCGCGCGCCATCTTCGACGCCTCGTACTGCGTCTCGAACATGCCGAAGTACACCTGTTCCTCGCCCTCCCGCACGTACACGGTGTGCTTGCCGAAGCGCGACAGCGGCGCATAGCCGCGGTCCATCAGGTCCTTGCCCTTGTCGGACAGGTTCATGATCTGTCTGGCCGTGTCGAGGTGCATGTCCATCTTTTCCGGGTCCAGCTTGGCCAGGGCAATAAAATGGTCGCGTAGTAGTGCGGCCGCTGCCGGGAGATCCGGTGCTGCCACGGCCTGCTCCAGCATGCCCTTGGCGTCCTTGCCACCCATCTTGACCATTTCGCTGATCGTCAGGTTCGTGAGGCTCTTGTCGAGCGCCGCGCGAAACTGGCGGTACAGCGCGATCTGGTCGACCGACAGGCTGAACATCGAGCGCAGCTCCGTATCGGACCACACCACCCCGGCGCGCAGCTGGGTATTCTTGAAGCGGCTGTTGATGATCGAGTCGTAGATGTCGAGCGGGTTGTGCTGCCAGGCGCGATTCTGCTGGTCGTCAATAATGCCCTTTTTCAGCAGGATGCGCGCCTTGTCGGCGGTCGACATCGCCTCGGCCTGTTCCTCCAGCATGTCGATCTTGACCGGCTTGCCGTGCGCATCGCGCGCCCAAGTCAGTGTGCCCTCGAAGATCGGTGCTCCGATCGCCTTGGTATCGGCGGCAGTCAGTGCCTTTTTCCGGTTTTTACCCACGATATCGGTCACGTTTTCCAGCTTCGGCAGCAGGGTAGGCGCCAGGTCGGCCGCCACCACGGCGTAGCGCGAGACATCGCCCAGGAAGCGCTGCACGGCGCCGTAGACCGCGGCGAATGCCGGCTGGCGTTTCGCCAGGTTGTCCATGGTTCCGATCGACTTGTGCCACCAGCTCAGTTTCCCCGTGCTGTTGAACAGGTCGCCAACGAGGTAGTTCGCCGGCAAGCGCACCTCGGCAATGCTGTTGGCCGCGCTGGCCAGCGCGTTGCCCAGGCCGGCGCGGCTAAATGCGATGTCCGGGCTTCCGCCGTCGAACTCGCCCGAATTGCCGACGGCCGACTTGATCTGTTGCGGGTAGAGGGCCATGTACTCGTTCCCGTCACGCGACATAACGATCAAGCCATCGTGCCCCATGCCTTCAAGCGCGGCCGTGATCACGTCCGCCGCGTTATTGTCGGCGCCGATGGCCTTGTTGATTTTTCGCTCACTGATTCCTAGCTCCCTCATCAGTTGGATGTTGGACGCCTCACCATTGGCGTTGTCGCGGAAGAGAAACGGACGTTGAAGGCTCAGGTACGCAGGCACGACATTGTCGCCCCCGTCATTGTCGAGGCCACTTTCCTCGGCAAATTCGCTTGCCCATGCCGGGTCGTGGGCGAAATAGATTCCACGGCCGTACCAGCCGGCCGAAGCCTTGAAGACACGAATATCCGCGCTCGTGCCGTGATAGACGACCATCGGCGTGCCGTCGTCGTTGACAATTTTACTGTCGTCGAACCATGCCTTGAACGCTGACGAGCTGGCGGGCGCCGCAGCGCCGCTCGATGCCGGCTTACCCTTGCGCAGCGCCGCGCTGCCAGTACCAGCCCACGGGTCCGCCGGCGGGAAATCGGTCGCCGTTTTGCGGAAAATCTGCTGGATCAGCGCGCGCGCCTCTTCGTTCTTCATGCCGCGCCAGTAGGCGGCCGCCTCGGGCATGCCTAGCCATTCGGCCAGGTTCGCCAGCCAGCGCTGTACGGTGCGTTCCACCTTGGCGCGCACGTCGGTCCGGGTGAAGGCGCCGGCGTTCGGTTCGGCCAGCACCGCAAGCGCTTCGTCAATGCCGCGCGCGGTTGCGTATTTTTGCCCGCCCTGCTTCAAGGCCAGCTGGCCCTGTCCGGTTTTTACCCAGCGGTCAGTCTCGGCCCGGAATGCCCCATCGCGCTGGTAAATCATGTTCATGCGGATGATATACTCGTCGCCTGGCAGAAACCTTTGGAGTCCGTAGTGCAGCATTTCGTGGAAAAGGGTCCGCTGGACCTCCCGGAGGGTGGGCAGGGCGTCCCGGAAAAGGTAGATGACGCCTTCGTACACCGCTCCGGACACGTGCTCATCACTTGCGACACCCGGGAGGACGCCGAAAGCGCTGTCGCGGATGCGGACCACGGGCTGGTGCTCAAATTTGCCAATGCGGTTTTCAACTTCTTTGGCTATCACCTCGTCCGCCAGCCATTTCGCGCTCGGCAGCGCGACTGACGTTTCGCGCATGGCGCGCCTGACCACGGGCGCCGGTGCCGCGGCGTCGCGCGTCGCGTTGTTTTCCGCCCAGGTCGCAACCATGATCGCGCGCACGGCCTCGACGTCGCGCACCAGCGCGGTCACATCGAAGCGCGAGCCGCGCAGGCTCTTAATGAGTTTGGCTGCCACTTCCATGAATTTGTAGGCGACGCTCCGGAACAGCGATCGGTCGGCCTTGGCCAGGTCGGACCAGAAAATCGGGTCCATCCACATGCTGCCATTGATATCGGCAATGACCTCGGCTTCCGCCTGATCCTCGGTGACATCCTGGAAGCCGTTTGCCGCGAATTCGCGCGCCTGGCGGTCTTCCACCACCCCTTCTTTCAAGTAGGCGCGAATCTGCGTGCGCAGCTTGGCGCCCAGCTCCGGATTCGACTGTTCAAGTGCATGCAGCGTTTCGTGGCCGGCAATTGCCAGCTCGGCGTTGCGCATACCTTCGGTCAGGTAGGCCACGCCGTTATAGGCCACGCCCTCGAACTCTGCGTTCTTGCTCACGAAATTAACCTCGATGCCCAGCGCCTTGCCAACCTGGCGCGCCAGGGCGAACTGGGCGTTGGGAGCGGTGCGCAGCGCCCGTACCGGTGCCATATCGGCCTTGGCCAGTTCGCGGTTGAGCTGTTCCGTCGCCTTCATGGCGCGCAGGAAATCGACGCCGCTCAGTTCAAGCGGCGCGGTGGTGCCGCCATCGGCGCCGGGGGGAAGAGTTGGCAGGGAAGAAACGCCGTCGGCACGGAAGTATTCCGCATCGCGGCTGTACAGCAGACGAGCGAGCTGGGGACTTACACGTTGTAGGAGCCGCTCTGAAACGTGATCCAGAACTTCTCGCCCTCCGTCTCGTCCAGCCTCTTGTAGAACTGACTGGGTAAGAACCGCTCTCTTAAGATCAGACACCCCAACCGGAGGCGTATACGCTCCTCCACCGGATGGAAAGAATAGGTCATAAGCACTGCGTACCGATTTTGCAGCAGCGCTAAAATCCTCGTCCGTGAAAGGTACTGCATCCACTCGCCCGACGTCCCGTGTCCTTTCATCAGCGCGGTCAGTTCCGCGTCCGGAAGTGCTTCCACCGTAGGCTGGTCCCAGCCCTTGCTCATCAGACCATTCTCCGAGATCGGATTGGTCAGCTCGTAGTGGCCCGGCAGATGCCCGAACGGGTGCGCGCTCGAAGCGGGCGCGGGCGAAGTTGTAGGTGACATCGGCGATCTCAGGGAAAAGGTGCAGGATGTTAGTGTAGGACGAAACCAGCATTTCCTGCAAGTTGTGGGCATCGTCGCCGTCCTGCCAGTCGATCGGGCGTACGTCAGCGCCGCCGGCTGTCCCCGTCGCCTCGACCTGGCGCGCGTGCGGCGCCAGGTGCTTGGTGGTGCCGTGGCGCAGCGCAGAGGAAATCATGTGCTCCGTGCGGCGGTACAGCGCCTTGTCGGACAGCCCGGCCGGGTCGCCGATGAAGACATGGCCGGTGTTGTGGGCGAGCGTGGCCACGGCCTGATAAACACCCGAGCCGGTGCGGCCTTCTTTCCAGTTCGAGATATCGAGCCAGATTTCCTTGTTACGGTTGTTGCGGTAGACGCTGGCCTGTTCGCCGGTCGGCGACGTGATGTGCCAGGCGCGATCGACGGGCGCGGCTGCATCTTCCAGATCGCCCTCGCCAACGAACTCGTCAACCGAAAGCGTTGGCGCCATGTCGGCCAGGATGCCGGCGAGAGTTTTGGCATTGCTGTCGGGCATGCGGAAAGCAGCGTCGTCGGTCGCGATCTGCGAAAAGATGTTGACCAGTGGCGCATCCGTGTCGATGCGCGCCCGGCTGAACATCAGCTTGTCCGGCGCCTGGCGCCTGAACGAGCCGTCCGGGCGCCGCAGGGGATTGGTGCGCTCCACGACATTGCGCGCGGCGCTCGTTCCACCGTTTGACAGTTCCCGAATGACAACTTCAAGCCGGGCGTTCTTTGCGTCAAGCTCGTCCTGTTGGGCGAACGGGCCGCCTTGGCGCGCGCGCAGCTCCGGCAGCGCGGCCACGGCAGCGTCGTAGCGGCGCTGGTAGTTGGCGATGGCGTATTCCAACCCGGCTGGCGCCAATGCCTTTTCCAGGGGGTCTAAGCCGGAACCCCAGAAAATTCCGTCAGCCCAACTCCAGCCCGGCGAGGAGCGTGTCAAGGTCGATCATCTTGCCTCCGTTCTGGAAGGTGTAGTGCCCGTTGAGCAGGATGTGCCGCCAGGCTGCCGGCGATATCTGGGTGATCAGCGCCACGGCCTTTGTGTTGCCCTCCGCTTCATACTTTGTCAGCAATCTCGACAGGATGGCCGAGTTGTAATAGATGATCGCATTACCGATCAGTCTGGCGCACTGGTTGCTAATTTCAATTTCGATGTCGGTACGACCGGTCAATTCCTTCTTTCCTCCGACCTGCGCGATGGTCGAGCGTAGCTGGTGGTAAGACTCGATGCGGTTCTGCGAACGGTGCACGTTTCGTTCCAGTTGCGGATCACGCAGGTAGCGCAGCGTGTAGATGCTGCGCACCAGCTTGTCGAACTCGAAGATGGCACGCCGTGTCGGATTCGGCGCTGTGTAGGTGCATAGCTTGCGGATCAGCGTTCCCTGGGTCATTTCCTTGAGGGCCAGGGTGGCGACGATCTGATCGATATTCGCCTTCTCGTCAACGATGAGCTGCCGGTCGATCTGAGCGACTGGACGAATCAGGCACTTCTCATACAGCGCCGGATCGCCGGCGCAAGACAATTCCTGGAGTTGGTCTTCGAGGTCGGTGAAGCGCGGCTCGAAACGTAGTCCGTGCCAGTGGAGGATAGCGAAGTTGGCCTTGTTGACGCTGTGCATGTCGCCGGTGATCGCGGTCGGCACGATATTTGACGTATTGCGATACCAGATATCGAACACGTGGTGGCCTTCGAAGTCATGCGCACCGATCAGGTAGCCGTTGAGCGGAACGTGGTTGCATAGCAGCGTATAGGCGACCACGCCCTTGCCGCGTCCGAAGTATTTGCGCGAGTAGCGTGCTTTCACGGTTGACCGTTCGACGCCGAACTTCTGGCCGTCGACGGCACCGTACAGCGTATTTAGGTCGAAAGAGTAGTGAGGGAAGATCGGCAGCGCAGCAATGGCGTTGCTGATGCAGTCGTTGGCCGCGTGCAGAGAGGCTTGCCGTAGGTACTGCTGGTAAGTTGATTCCAGCACATGGTAGGGGATGTCGCTGGTGCGCGCCATGATCTGGTTGCCGTGGTTCATCGCCTGCGCGATGATGACCGCCATCAGGCTATCGGCATCGGCCACTTTTTTCGCATAGCGCGGTTGCAACGGCGTCAGCGCCGACAAGAACTGGCACTGTCCGTTGACGAAGCGAAACACGTCGGCCACGTCGCAGAATGGCAGCTGCTCGTAGAGTCCTTGCTCATGTGCCTTATGGTTCTCGGCCTTGGGTCTGCGCCAGGTTAGCGCCTTGGTATCTTTGTTGTACTCCATGTGCGTGAGCTTGCCCTGTTTCAGTTCACGATTAAACGTCAACCATTGCACGTGCAGTTCGGCGGTCAGGGCGTCGAGTTGCGCCTCAATCGGCTGGCGCAGGAGCGGAATGTCCATCTCAGCCAGCATGTCGGCCTTTTCGTCCATCGAGACCAGTTCGTCGGAGAAATGGCGGTGTTGCAGGCTGTCATCAAGATAGAGTTCGCCCGACTTGAAGCGTTTCCGGATTTGCCGGTATAGCCAGAACTCATAGCGGTCAGCATGCAGGCCCGTTGGCTTGCCATCAGCATCGAAGACCAACAGATACGAACGCAACCGTTTTGGCAGCGTGCCTGGCGGGCACTCTGCCAGCGGCCGCTGCGACAGACGTTGCTGCTTGGCGAACACGCTCTTGGTCCAGAACAGCGCCGCGAGCCATGGACTGTCCGGTTCGATGCCGGCGAAGTCGAGCGCGACATATAGAGGTCGTAGATGACGGCGGATGCGTTCAGCCAGGCCGTCCACCGCCTGCCAGTGCAGAGCAAGCTTGCTCACCGGCTTCACACTCATGCGCTGTCCAGTGATCTGGAGTGCGTCTTTCGGCATGATCTTGTACGCGCGCTGCCGCACGTTGCCAAACGGCGTGGTATCAGCCACCGTGTCATCGACATAGAGCAGCAACAGGCGGCCAACCTGCGGCGTATCCGGTTGACGGCGCACCTGTTCGGCGACAAACAATTTCTGGGCGCCGGCGCTGCTCTCCTCCTCCAACTTCTTCATGTGGTACGCCATTGCATCGACTAGGTTGTCGGAGAGTTGCCGGTAGCGCTGCCATGCATAGCACAACAGGTAGAGACGGGTCTGATCCGCCTTGAGGCTGCGCAGGTCATGGACGGTGTAGAAGCTCGCCAGGCTCGCGTAGTAGAGCAAGTTCTGTTGCGAAACACCCAGCTTTGGCAGAAGGTCCTTGGCAATTCTGTGCAACGGCTCCAGCAAAGCGCGCTTCTCGCGTTCGCGGATCATCTGACGCCAGCCGAAGTCCTTGGCGTCCTGCTTGAGCGCCGCCAGCTGGGACAAGGTGTCATCACGCACCAGAAGCTGGGCCAGCGCGTCCATGGCCGCGTCGTCCAGCGCTTCCGCTAGCAGGCCGCCCACACGCCGACGTTCGGCGGACAGGGTTTCGCTGACTAATTCTTGCAGCGTGGTGTAGCCGGGTCGGATGATTTTGTGTTCATGGAGCCAGACAATCACCTCGGCGGCCACGAACCCCGGCGTCGCATCGCGCCTTGCGGTCAGCGCGGCCTGTTGTCCAAGCTGCGGCAGGAAGTCGGCCGTCCACAGCTGGTAGCCGAACAACTCGGCGATTTTCCCGCGCTGGGCGTAATGCTCATGCTTGGTGATCGGCTTACGGTCGAACGCCTCGTCGTGAAAATAATGGTTTAGTACGAAGGTGCCGTCATCATCGACATCGGTCCAGTCGAAGCGGAAGAAGGACTGCTTGGCCTTGAAGTAGCCGATCTGCAAGACGCAATAGACCTGGGCAGGCAGGCCTGGCCGGCTACTGGCGAGCGCCAATTCGGTTTCCGTCAATGCAAGGTATTCCATCCGTTGTGCATCGTCGAAATCTGGCAGGCCGTACAGGGCTTCTTGCTCAGCATCTGAGAGAACACTGAGCAACTTATTTTTTTGCTTCATCCATAATCTTTCCAAGGCTAGCCGACCAGCGTTAGCATTTCGGTCAAAGTCCAGGTTGGTTTGTTGGCACCGCAAAGCAAACCAGCCGAATTCTGTTACATTATGAGCGAGGCGCGCCGTTTACGTGTCTTACATTAAATAACGGGTTAAGTGACATTTTTTGCTGATTGGCAAGTGGCAGGAAAGACTGTCACACAATCGACCGTATAAGTGACAAATAAGACAATGCTAATCGGATACATGCGGGTATCGAAAGCCGATGGTTCGCAAACGACGGACTTGCAGCGCGATGCGCTAGAGTTGGCGGGTGTCAACGTGAAGCATCTTTATGAGGATAGAGCGTCGGGCAAGCGGGAGGATCGCCCTGGTTTGGCGGCATGCCTAAAAGCATTGCGCGAAGGCGATACGCTAGCGGTCTGGAAACTCGACAGATTAGGTCGTGATTTGCGTCATTTGATTAATACGGTGCATGAACTGACAGCGCGCGGGGTAGGACTAAAGGTACTGACCGGACACGGCGCTGCGATCGATACGACAAATGCGGCCGGCAAACTGGTATTCGGAATTTTTGCCGCGCTGGCCGAGTTCGAGCGCGAACTAATTTCCGAGCGCACCGTTGCCGGGTTGGCGTCGGCCCGTGCGCGAGGCCGGAGCGGCGGTCGGCCATTCAAGATGACACCTGCCAAGCTGCGCCTGGCGATGGCGGCAATGGGCAAGCCGGAAACGAGTGTTGGCGCGCTTTGTGAAGAACTTGGCGTTACGCGGCAGACTTTGTACCGCCACGTGTCACCCAAGGGAGAACTGCGCCCAGACGGTAAAAAGTTGATCAAGCCGTAATTTTCCATGCACGATGAACGACCAAGTCGGGCAGCAGTCGGCCAAGAGCGGACGGTCAAAGATAGGCGTGCAAAGTCTAGTAGCGCCTTGCATGTGTGATAAATCAAATGCGTCCGGCAGCGATGACCGTTGCAAATAAGCACGGAAGACCTATACCGTGCTTGCGCAAAACAAAAGAAACGCCGCTCCCAGAGTGGTCTGTTGGTCTGGGGTCCCCCCAGATAAAGTCGCTAACATCTGCCCTTGGAGATTGTTTAACTTCCAATCAGCAACCTCCGCCAAGGTTTGTCCTTGAAAATTGACTATTCGGACCTCAGCGATATGAGCGATGGCTTGCCCCTGAAGATTGCAAAGCGGTTCCCAGCTCTGACTGCAATGGGCTGGCCCGCAACGCCGCCGATTTGTTTGTCTGTCATAGTGAGCATGCTCTGTCTCGAAAGATTGCGCAGTGTGATCAAAGTTCACCTCTGATATTTAGGTTCGTGTGATGGCAAGACGACGCCTCTTAAGGCGCGGCTCTCCCTATTCGCCTAGGTTGGCCTCACCGATCGAGCCGCTAATTGCATCTGCTTCTGCAGATGCGCCCGAAGCCGAGACTGTGATGTCAAACCAATCGCCCGTTCGTAACTGTCGAGCGCGCCTGCGACGTCGCCTCGCTTGTCGAGTAAATAGGCGCGCGCGACCCACCAGGGCTGAAACTGTCCAGCCGCGCTGGCGTCAACCGCGTCGAGAGCAAGAAGCCCTTGCTCCAACTCTCCAGCTTCGGCGGCGGCGACCGCCCCCGCTACACGCGAGCCCAGGGTCGGATAGAAGCTGTTGATGTTCGCATAAAGTTGCGCGATGCTGGACCACGGCGTGCTGCCTGAAAATAGCCTGTGGCAATGTGCGCTCTGAATGGCCGCCTCTAGCTGGAAGGGCCCTGAACTACGCAGCCGGGCTGCTTCCCACAACAACTTGTCGGCGACGACGATGGCGTCCCGGTCCCAGAGCTGCGGGTCCTGCGCAGGCAGCGGGACGAACTGGTCATCCAGTGACTCGCGCGCCGCCGCCCGCGCATCGATTAGGGTCATCATCGCGAGCAGGCCACGTGGCTCAGCCGCGTTGGGCAACAGTACGCAGACAAGTTCACATAAGAACTTCGCTTCCGGCCCCAGGCTCGTAATGCGTTCTTCTGCACCGTCGACAGCATCATGGCCCAGACCGAACGCGCCATAGATGGCTTCGAGCACGTGATGTAATCGCTGTGGCAGATCCTCGACAGCAGGCTCTTCAAAACGCAGGCCGGTATCGCGAATTTTCTGCTTTGCGCGCACCAGTCGCTGGGCCAGCGCGACTGGCGACATCAGCAGTGCCGGCGCCATGTCCGCCACCTGCAGGCCAAGCACTGTCTGCAGCATAAGCGGTATCCGCACCCGCTCGTCGATAGCCGGATGGGCGCATACGAACAGCAGCTTCAGGCGGGCATCGGGAATAGCGTCGGGCGGTTCTTCGCTGTCCTCGTCCGCGAGCAGCATCGTAACGGCCGGATCGCAGCGCACCCTATCATGCCTTGCAACTTGCAAGAGCTGGCGCCGCGCAACGGCCAGCAGCCATGCTTCCGGTTTGTCCGGAACGCCGTCGAGCGGCCAGCGCTCCAATGCTTTGACCAGGGCGTCCGACAGCGCATCCTCGGCGGCGGCGATGTCGCGCCACTGCCAGGCGAGCCAGGACAACAGGCGGCCAAAAGCAGAACGGGCAGCCGTCTCTGCGGCCCGTTGTGCCACTGCCGCCCTTGTTGTCATGCCGATGCTGGCGGCAGCAGCACGGGGCGCACCTCGGTCGAACCCGTACTGGCGTTCGGGCTGCGGGCCGCCCATTCGAGCGCCTCGTCGAGCCCTGCTACCTCGATGATGAAGTAGCCACCCAGGTGTTCCTTAGTATCGGCGTAGGGGCCATCGTGAATATGGCGTTCGCCTTCGCGTACGGAAACGTGAGTAGCAGTATGAGTTGGCTGCAGGCCATTGCCACTGACAACGATGCCGGCTTGCCCCATGGCGCCGACATAGGCGTTCCATGCGCCCCAGTACGCGGGTGCGGTCGTAGGGTTGTCACGGCTCGCGAAGTCAGCGGCGGTCTCGGAAAAACTAAGCATGAATTGCATGGAAAACTCCTTGAAGGGAAGTACTATCAATATAGTCGAGTTTCAGCAAGTCAAAAATAGCGAAATTGATTTCAATGAAACTCCCTGTGGTGGCCTGGTCAAAGCGCCAGGGTCATGGAGTAGATGCGTGACCAGTGCCCCGATCGACAAACTGGAAAATTTATTTTTGTGAAATGCGTCAGGCAGAGCCCGTGGGCAGGAGGGAGCGCCAGAGCCGGCGCCCAGCCGCCGAGGCCAGGGCCATAGTTCCGCCACTCCGGCGTTGTTGATTAGGTGATAGCCACTGGAACGTTTGCTGGTGCGAAACTCAACCAGGGCAAGTGCCTTGGCTTGCTATAAGCGAAATAGGCGCATGTTGGCGCTGAGCCCTGCCACCTGTTCTTGCAGCGCCGATGCACATGATCCGCAAGGGCCAGTTCGCCGTCGATAACGCGGCCCCATGTCATTCGCCGACCAGTTTTTGCGTTTGCAGGACAAGTCCGCCCACTGTGAGCTACGGCCGTGCGCAGCATAAAAAAATATAATCCGTACTGCACACTGAACGCAATACGATAGGACCGAGCTGAAGCTACATCTTCCGTATCGAAGTTATTTGCGCGGTACTGGATCGAGGCACCTCCTTTTAGTTGCACCGCAACAACAAGATCGATTTCAGCTGCATGATCGGTGCGTCTAACTGGTCTTCCTGGGCAGAAGCGCGTAGTCTTGGACAACCGGATAGGAAGGGCATTGATGCACACAAGTTCGTGGGTAGTGTTGATTCAATCGTTTCCGCCGGTATTTCGGTGTCCCCTCAAACGGAGGTATATCATGCGTTTTGCTTGTGCTTTGGTATTGGCTGGTTTTACCGTCGTCTCTTCTTCGCACGCTGAGACATCGCAAGAAAAGGCGGCAATTTCCTTGGCAGAAAGGGCTGCAAAGCACATTCATGCTGTCGGCATCCCGGTCGCGTGTAAAGATTTTGCCGATCCGACAAAGGGCTACATTGATGGTGAGCTCTACGTATATATCCAAGATCTAAAAGCGAAGATGATCTGCCACCCGACCAATGCGCGCCTGAACGGGAAGGACTTACTCGAGTTGAAAGACGCGGACGACAAGCCGTTTAACAAAGAGATGCTTGAGGTACTGAAACGGGGGCGCAGTGGCTGGGTGTCTTACCGCTGGGTCCATCCCGTCAGCAAGACCATTCAGCCAAAGAAGACTTATGTGATGGCGATTGACGGCGTTATGCTCGGGGTCGGTATTTATACGAAATGATTAATGAACCTCCGGACTGGGGAATGGCGTAGGGGGTTTACTTATCGCTACTGCTGCGGGCTGCTTTGCTGGTTGTCGACCATCGCCAGTGCCCACGCGGCTGAATTCCTGCTCCCTAATCTGCCCCCATTCGCCTACACCGTACGGGGAGTGTCTGCCGGAATCGAAGCGGAGCTTGTTGCCGAAGTGCTGCGGCGCATGCAACGGAACGACAGTGTTACGGTGGTCCCGCTTGCGCGGGCGACTGTCAATGCCCGTGGCAAGCCAAACATACTAACTTTTTTGGGTCGCACTCCTGCCCGCGAGCAGCGATACCTTTGGCTGGTCCCCCTCATAGAAGAGCAATTCCTTTTGTTCACCCGTCGCGATAGTACAGTCGAGATCCACAATCTTGATGTCGCACGCCGGTTGGCAGTTGGTGTCACACGCAATTCGATCGGTGAAGAGTTAGCGCAACGCCTTAACTTCATCTACCTTAAACCTTCACGCGATGAAGAGACAAACGTTCGGAAGCTTATGTCAGGACGGATCGATGCCTGGCTGGGTGGACGGAACGGCGCATTAGAAGCCGCCGCCCATGTCGGGATTCCCCGCGGCGATTTACGAGAAGGTCTTGTGTTGGAGAATTATGTAGTCTGGTTAGCAGCGTCACTGGAGACGCCTCCTGCTGAGGCGAGCCGCTGGCGCGATGCATTTGAAGCGGTACGAGTAGACGGAACGCTGGCGCGAATTTTGCACAAACATAGCTACCTGCCGAGCTCTAAATGATCTGCTTGGGGGGAGCCTCCTTAACACTTGAATCCGATGATAAGTTGCGCTGTATCTACGCCAGCAAAGGTCTGAGAGAGAAGCCGTCTCGTCCATTTTTCATTACATACCAAAGGAATATCATGAATAATATACTAGCGTGTGGTGTGCTTGTAGTAGCCACCAGCTTGACGGTTGCCGCCCCAGTCCTCGCCCAAAGCAACGTTACAGTGTATGGGACGCTCGATGCGGCCATCGACTACAACACAAACGTCGATGCACAGAAGCATAGCCGGGTGTGGATGCCGAATCTGGGTGGGGGGATGATGCCATCACGCTTGGGTTTTCGGGGGACAGAGGACCTCGGCGCTGGATTGAAAGCGATATTTACGGTGGAGACGGGCATTGCGATCGACTCGGGGACGAGCGGGCAGGGCAATCGGCTGTTTGGCCGCCAAGCGTGGGTGGGCGTACGCGGCGACTGGGGCCAAGTCACGTTCGGCCGTAATTACAACATGCTCTTTCACTCGATGGGAGAGGTCGAGATTGTCGGGCCAACGCAATATGGCTTGGGCTCCCTGGACGCTGCAATCCCCAATAGCCGTACCGACAACTCGGTTGCTTACAAGGGTACATTCGACAAAGTTACCGTGGGAACGTCATACAGCCTCGGCCGAGACGTTTCGAACGCCGGGGGCCCTGGCGGTACCAACTGCCCTGGCGAGAGTGCTGCTGACGCGCAGGCATGCCGGGAATGGTCTGTATTGCTTCGCTACGACACCCCAGGCTGGGGCGTGACCAGCGCGTACGATCGTAAGAATGGCGCTACCGGCGCTGCCGCCGGGCTAACTTCAAGTAACCTCAGAGATAACCGATTGCATGTGGCTGGTTATGTCAAACAGGGCGCTTGGCGTCTTGCCACCGGCGTAGTCAGACGCAACAATGAAGGCTCGATGGCAACCCCGCACAGCCATCTAAGCTATCTCAACGGTGCCTTCAAGTTCGCTCCCAACATTACCGTGGACGGTATAGTTGCACGGCTCGATTACAAGCGTAGCGCGAACGATTCAACGTTGGCAATGGTGCGCGCGATTTACGATCTTTCGGCCCGCACTTCTACGTATGTAGCGCTAGGCCATATGAGAAATGGCGGTGGTGCCTCTGTTGCTCTAAGCGCCGGTGGAATCGTTGGGCCTGGCCTGTCTCAAAACGGCGTCATCACTGGAATAAAGCACGCTTTCTGACCAGTGGCCAAAAAAAGGCGATGGTGCCCCACACGCCGTGCTGGCCTGTCTGTAGCGTCATAACGATCCAGAAAGACCGATCAATAATAGATAAAATTTATGGGCGGCATCTTACAACGCAGCTATTGTGAACGGGCTTCAAGAAGCGCGCAAATCTGGGCTTTGCACGCGGTTTTTGTTAAACGGCCAAATGCATTGGGGCGGGGCTGGTCCCACGCTGCCATGGGTGAAAGTTTACTGAACGCCCTCGAAAAGTCCGGGATTTAGCGCCCCGCCGGCCTAGGATTTCAAAGGACGCAACACCAGGGGAAAACTAGGTGATAGGACGAAAGACATCAGGTGCCTTACAACCCCAGTTTCGCAATCGAGTCTCTACGGGCTGGCCCGCACGGCGGCTCCGCGAAAGGCGACATCACCTTATAAGAAGGAGTCTTTATGTCCACCCAACTATCCGTACGTGCACGGCTGCTTACCGGCTTTATGCTAGTCGCAATCCTTGGTGCCGTTGTTGCCGCCATTGGAATCTATAACATGGCAAAGATGAATTCCCAGGCTGAACGCGCGTACTCGGACGATCTGTTGGGCATCTCATATACGAAAGAGGCCACGATCAATCTGTTGTATGCCGCGCGTGCCATGCGCAACCAAATTCTAGCCAGAACGCCGGAAGAGAGCAGTAAGTTCAGCGCTTTTAATGACGCGGCGCGTAAAACCTTGGGGGAAAAAATCGCCCTTGCCCGGCCACTCTTCAGGGCGGAGGCTGCGAAAGCCCTGTTCCGAGATCTGGATGCTGGAATTGTCCAGTACGATGCCGCGCGGGCGCACTTGAGCAAATTGCTCGCCGACACGAGTCCGGAAGGCAAGGCTGCAGCGATTGATTTTGCCTTGGGCCCGTTGGTAAAGCAAGCCACTTTAGTGGACGAAAGTTTGCAGAACATCGCCCAATTGAAAGAAAAGGTGGCCAAAGCATCAGCCGAAGAGTCGGGGCAGCTTTACCGTGAAAGTAGATTGCTGATGATCTTGCTCGTATTTTGCAGCCTTGCCGCAGGCATTGCGATTGGACTGTGGATTACGCGCGCACTGACGCGCCAACTGGGCGGGGAGCCGGCATACGCTGCCGACGTGGCCGGGGCAATCGCGGCCGGTAAGTTGTCAACGTCGATTCAGCTGCGCGCCAACGACCAAACGAGCTTGTTGTTTGCAATGGAGGTCATGCGCACCTCCTTGGCCAAAATCGTCGGGCAAGTTCGTTCTGGCACCGACACGATTGCCACTGCCTCAAGCCAAATCGCCGCTGGCAATCTTGATTTATCCTCGCGTACTGAAGAACAAGCCAGTTCGCTGGAAGAGACCGCTTCGTCGATGGAAGAGTTGACCAGCACCGTCAAGCAAAACGCCGACAATGCGCGTCAGGCTAATGTGCTGGCCAACTCAGCATCTGAAGTTGCCGTGCGCGGTGGTGAGGTAGTCAACAATGTAGTGCGGACTATGGTGTCGATCAATGATTCCTCGCGCAAAATTGTCGACATTATCGGGGTTATCGATGGTATCGCTTTCCAAACCAACATTTTGGCCCTGAATGCGGCGGTAGAAGCGGCGCGCGCCGGCGAGCAGGGGCGCGGCTTCGCCGTGGTCGCTTCGGAAGTTCGTAACTTGGCCCAGCGTTCCGCCGCAGCGGCCAAAGAAATAAAGCTCCTGATCAACGATTCCGTGGAAAAGGTGGATCTGGGCGGCAAGTTGGTCGATCAAGCTGGCGTAACGATGCTGGAAATCGTACAGTCGATTACCCGCGTGACGGACATCGTGTCGGAAATCGCCTCGGCAAGCGCTGAGCAAACCATGGGTATCGAGCAAATCAACTCCGCTGTCAGCCAGATGGATGAAGTGACCCAGCAAAATGCGGCATTGGTGGAAGAAGCGGCGGCCGCCGCCGGTGCGCTGCAGGAGCAGGCTGCCGCTCTGGCTGAGGTCGTCAGTGTGTTTGAGCTCGATCACGCCCGGCAGGCTGGTCCTCCGGCGACACCCCTTCGGCGTTCAGTGACCCCGCAGCACCCAGCGCCCAACTTGGCCCTCGCATCGACGCGGGGTCAACTACCAGCACGCGCAAATTCAAGGACGACCGCCCCGACCGGTGCCCAAGATTGGGAAGAGTTTTAAAATTGCGCTCGTGCTCGCACTTTGACATCGTAGCGTCGTGCGCCTGCCACGCGCTGGATCTTGGTGGGCGCGACTACTGACATCCTACCGACATTCCGATCACTGTTCTTTATAAGGCCCTGAAAACTTGGGATCAATGGAATTGATCGCTGCGACTTTGTTTCCGTTCTTAGAATGCAAGCTTGGCAACCGCTGAGTGCCATCTGGTTGTAGCTTCACCCAACCACCCGGCCCGATAGGCCCGGTACTGGAATTTCACTCCGGCCGGAAAAATCTGGGGTTCCGGCTTAGACCTCCCAGTTGCTAGGTTTCACACCTGCGGAGCGCGAAATGATCCGCTCCAAGCTTATGGATCACCTTACCCGGTAGCTTACTTATCGTTAAATAACCATAAGCTATTAAAAATAGATAAATAAATTTATGCATTATGTATAAATTCATGTCGATTAAATGTCTATTATTTTCCATAAGAAATATTTCAAAAATAAAATTTAAATTTCTTAAATAAACTAACTAAGTATCTACCGCGTTTTCCATTAAACTGCCAGAAAAAGATGAATCTAATTTCCATGTTGTAAAAAAAAGAAATGTTTGCATTATTACAAATATCACAGTATATTTGTGGAGCGCACGCGCGCTCACAAAAATCTTAAACTTGAGGGTAACTGATGAGCCTCTTGCAAAACGTCGTGAGGCGACGCTAACGAGCCGAAACGGGCGCCTTGATGAGCACTTTTTCAAAGATTCGGGCCAGCCTGACGGCCTCGGCAAAGGCTATTCCTTCATTTCAGTCCATT